>NZ_BLKW01000004.1:937823-1250430 GCF_010723305.1 Mycobacterium botniense
TGCTCACCGCTGAACGCGTCGTGGCGGCTGAGGCGATTCGAACGCTGAACTCGTTGGCGCTGATGGGTGTGCGCGTTACCGAGCTAATCGTCAACCAGATTCTGGTGCAAGACGATTCGTACGAATACCACAATCTGCCCGATCATCCGGCGTTCGAATGGTACGCCGGGCGCATCCGCGAGCAGCGCGTCGTGCTCGACGAACTCGACGCCACGATCGGTGACGTGGCCCTGGTGCTGACCCCGCACCTGGTCGGCGAGCCGATCGGCCCGAAAGCATTGGGCCAACTGCTGGAAAGCGCACATCGCCGTGCCGGCTCGGCCCCGCCGGGACCGTTGCGCCCGGTCGTCGACCGGGAATCAGGAACGGGACTGGGATCGGTGTATCGGTTGCGGTTAGAGTTGCCACAACTCGATCCCGGCGAATTGACCTTGGGCCGGGTCGGTGACGACCTCATCATCGGTGTCGGTGGGATGCGCCGCCGAGTCCGGTTGGCATCGGTGCTGCGCCGCTGCACGGTGCTGGACGCGCATCTTCGAGGAAACGAGCTGACCGTGCGATTTCGACCAGATCCGGAGGTGTGGCCATTGTGACCGGCGCTCACCCCACCGTTGGCCCCGAGCTCCGGAAGCTTGCGCAGGCCATCCTGGACGGGATTGACCCGGCGGTACGCGCGGCGGCGCTGCGGGCCTCAGCCGGCGGTGCCGCCACCGGAAAATGCCAGCAGGTGTGGTGCCCGCTTTGTGCGCTGGCCGCGTTGGTGACAGGTGACCAGCATCCTTTGTTGACCGTCATCGCCGAGCACAGCGTCGCGCTGCTGGAGGTCGTTCGCGATCTCGTCGCCGATATTGAACGGGCGTCGACACCCCCTCCCGGGCATCCGCCTGGCGGCGGGGCCGATGCCGGGAGCGCCGTCGACGAGGCCGCCACGAAAAGTAGGTACCAGCCCATCCCGGTCACCGTCGAGGAGTAGCCGGCCCGGCGACGCCCGGCGGACGTGTCACGCGATTGGGGCCGCTTGCCAGGTGGTCGCAGCCACACCTGGCCGGTACAGTTGGCGCAGAACATCATCCAGCGCGGGTACGAGGGAGGGTCCATGTGGTACTGGTTGTTCAAGTACATCTTCATGGGCCCGATCCTGGCCTTACTGGGTCGCCCGAGAGTCGAAGGGCTGGAACACGTCCCGCGCTCGGGGCCAGCTATTCTGGCCAGTAACCACTTGGCGGTGGCGGACAGTTTTTATCTACCGCTGGTGGTCCCGCGCCGGATCACATTCCTCGCCAAGCGGGAGTACTTCACCGGTACCGGCGTGAAGGGCTGGTTTATTCGCTGGTTCTACAGCACCACCGGGCAGGTGCCGATCGACCGTTCCGATGCCGACGCCGCGCAGGCGGCGTTGCAGACCGCAGAGCGGCTGCTCAAACAGGGCAAGTTGCTGGGCATGTATCCCGAGGGCACCCGCTCGCCCGACGGCCGGCTGTACAAAGGCAAGACCGGGCTGGCCCGGCTGGCACTGCACACCGGGGTTCCGGTGATACCGGTGGCGATGATCGGCACCGAGAAAGTCAACCCGCCGGGCAGCAAGATGTGGCGGTTCGGGCGGGTGACCGTCCGGTTCGGCAGACCGATGGACTTCTCCCGGTTCGAAGGGCTGGCCGGTAATCGATTCATCGAGCGGGCGGTCACCGACGAGGTGATCTATGAGCTGATGCGGTTATCCGGTCAGGAATATGTCGACATCTACGCCGCCAGCATCAAAAACGGTGGCAGCGGCGGCGAGGAGTCGGCCAGCGACGCCGATCGGATTCCCCAACCCGCAGTCGGCTGACAGCCCGGGGCGGCCCACCGCCGGCCGCGGCACCACGGCGTTCGGTAGCGGGATTCCCGGACAGCCGTGCGGCGCGCTCGGCTCAGCCGACGGCCGTCATCGACGCCGGACCGCGCACCGCCGCGACCGGGCGCGCTGGACGAGCTGCCACGGTGACTCCCGCCGCAACGATGACCGCCAGCGCCCACCACACGTAGGAAGATCCCGCAAGTTGACGCCACCAGGGCGCAGTCGCCTCATGGTGTTTGGGCAGCAGGTTGATCGGCGTCCACACCATCAGCGCGACTCCCGCAGCGCTCACCGCGGCCAGCACCGCATTGCGTCGCCGCCACGCCAACGCCGTGGTCACCATCACGGCGGGCAGCATCCACACCCAGTGGTGTGACCACGACACCGGAGAAACCACCAACCCGAACAGGGCAACGCAGATCACTGCCAGGAACGGTTCGCCGGCGCGCAGCACCCGCCGCGTCGCCCATGCGGTCAGTGCCAGAACCAGCAGGCACCCGGCCAGCCACAACAGCAATCGGTCACGCTCATCGAGCCCCAGCCGCGCCAAGGCGCCGGCCACATTCTGATTGGTGTTCAACGTCGCCGCGCCGATCCGGTCGGTTTTACGCACGGTGTCGGTCCAGTACTCCCATGAATCGCGCCAGGCCAGCACGAAACCCAACAGAGTCGCCGCCGCGAAGGACGCGACCACCGTCATCACCGTGCGGGTATCGCGGCGCAGCAGGAAGTAGAGCAGAAACACCGCCGGTGTCAGCTTCAGGGCGATCCCCAGACCAAGCAGCACACCACGCGGCCAGTAGGTACGGCGGGGCACGCAGTCAGCGATCACCAGGGTCATCAGCAACACGTTGATTTGGCCGAACGCGAAGTTTGATTTGATCGGCTCCAGCCAGATCGCCGCGGGCGCCACGACCGCCACGGCCACCCAGCATCGGCGTAACCACGCAGGCCCGGGCGCCAGCTGCGAGCGGCTCCACACCTCCAGGCGGGTCAAAACGATCACCGTCGAGGTGATCAGCAGCACCAACGTGGTAAGCGTGATCGCCACGCTGGCGGCAGGCATCCGCAGCCACGCAAACGGGCAGAATGCGACAGCGGCCAGCGGAGGATAGGTGAACGGCAGATCCAATCCGATCGGGGTATGAAACAGCACACCGCCGGTGTAGAGCGGACGGCCGTCCAACCAGGCCTGACTGCCCATGCGGTAGATATCGACATCGATGCGATAAGGAGTGTGCCCAAGCAACGCCCAGGCGGTGTAGCCCAGCGCCGCGAGGCCCAGCAGCCAGAGCACGCACCACAGCAACATCTGCCCAATGGCGATCCGCCCGTGTTGTGTGCCCACGTCGGGCGATTGCCATTCACTCATGTCGCAGGACAGCCTATCGGTGCTCCCGTGTTCGCCGATCGCGATAGCAGAACCCGGTCTGCGCGAAAGTGGGCGTACGTTTTTAACCGTGCTCAGCTGGTTACAGCATGACATCATCGACCGCGGGCGGTTGCCGTTGCTGTGCTGTCTGGTCGCGTTCATCCTGACCTTCTTCGTGACCAGAAGCTTCGTGCGCTTCATCCGGCGCCGTGCGGAACAGGGCCTGCCGCCCAAGTGGTGGCAGCCGCGCAATATCCACATCGGGTCGGTGCACATTCACCACGTGGTGATCGGGGTGGTGCTGGTGATGGTCTCCGGTGTGACACTGGTCGCCCTGTCCGTCGACGGAAAAGAACCCGAATTCACTGTAGCCGCAACGGTTTTTGGCATCGGAGCAGCGCTGGTTCTCGATGAATACGCGTTGATCTTGCATTTGTCCGACGTGTACTGGGAAGAGGACGGCCGCACCTCGGTGGATGCGGTTTTTGCCGCTACCGCCGTCGGCGGACTGCTCGTGCTGGGTTTGCATCCGCTGATGTTTTTCATTTCCCTATGGCATGACACCACCCACTCGCCGCTGCTGCGGGTCGCGGTGATCTGCGGATTGGTGCTGACGCCACCGCTGGCGGTGGTGGTGTTGCTCAAGGGCAAGGTGTGGACCGGGCTGGTCGGCATGTTCTTCGTTGTGCTGCTGGTCATCGGCGCGATCCGGTTGTCCCGCCCCCATGCCCCGTGGGCGCGCTGGCGCTACACCAAACAGCCGGACAAGATGCGGCGCGCCTTACAGCGGGAACGTACGTTACGCCGACCGATCGTGCGCGCCAAACTGTGGTTGCAATGCGCGGTCGCCGGCACCCCCCGTCTCCCCGACGAGCGCACGGTCGACGCCGAGCTGGATCGGGAAGTGCATGCCGCCCCGGCGCCGGAGGCACCTCAGCGCGCGCTGGCGGCCGGCCGCGCTGCTCTGAGCCGATGACCGCCTCACCCGGTTAGGCTGCCGGCGTGCGGTACTTCTATGACACCGAATTCATCGAGGACGGCCGCACCATCGAGCTGATCTCGATCGGGGTTGTCGCCGAGGACGGCCGTGAGTATTACGCGGTGTCCACCGAGTTCGATCCCGAGCGGGCGAGTCCCTGGGTCCGCACCCATGTGCTGCCCAAGCTGCCGCCGCCGTCCTCGCAGCTGTGGCGCTCGCGCAGCCAGATCCGCGCCGATCTCGAGCAGTTCTTCGGTGTCGGCGGCGCCGACCCGATCGAGCTTTGGGCCTGGGTGGGAGCCTACGACCATGTTGCCTTATGCCAACTGTGGGGACCGATGAGCGACCTGCCGGCGGCCATGCCCCGGTTCACGCGGGAATTGCGTCAGCTATGGGAGGACCGTGGATGCCCGCGGATGCCGCCGCGCTCGCGTGATGTGCACGACGCGCTGGTGGATGCCCGCGATCAGCTACGCCGCTTCCGTCTCATCATCGCTGACGCCCGGGCGGGGACGGTTCCCGCCGACCACGCCCGATGACCCGCAGGCCCACCCGCACCGCGTGCGCTGATCAGCTAACTCGCCGGTTACCATGGACCGATGAACTGGACCGTCGACATCCCCATCGACCAGCTGCCGGCGCTGCCGCCGCTGCCTCCGGAACTGCGGGTGCGGCTGGACGCCGCGTTAGCTAAACCGGCCGCCCAGCAACCCAGCTGGTCCGCTGAGGAGGCCAGGGCGATGCGGACGGTCCTGGAAAGCGTGCCGCCGGTGACGGTGCCCTCCGAGATCGTGCGGCTGCGCGGCCTGCTGGGCCAGGTCGCCAACGGTGAGGCGTTTCTGCTGCAGGGCGGCGACTGCGCGGAGACCTTCGTGGACAACACCGAGCCGCACATCCGCGGCAATATCCGCACTCTGCTGCAAATGGCGGTGGTGTTGACCTACGGGGCCAGCATGCCGGTGGTGAAGGTGGCCCGCATCGCGGGACAGTACGCCAAACCTCGATCGGCTGACATCGACGCGTTGGGCTTGCGCTCCTACCGCGGGGATATGATCAACAGCTTCGCTCCGGATGCCGCTGCGCGCGAACACGACCCGTCACGATTGGTGCGCGCCTACGCCAACGCCAGCGCGGCAATGAACCTCGTTCGGGCGCTGACGACGTCGGGGCTGGCGTCGCTGCACCTGGTGCACGACTGGAACCAGGAATTCGTCCGGACGTGCCCCGCCGGCGCGCGTTATGAAGCGCTGGCCACCGAGATCGACCGCGGTCTGCGGTTCATGAGCGCGTGCGGGGTGGCTGACCGCAATCTGCAGACCGCCGAAATCTACGCTAGCCATGAGGCTTTGGTGCTCGACTACGAGCGCGCGATGCTGCGTCTGTCCGACGAAGAAGGGGACCCCCAGCTCTACGATCTGTCCGCGCACTACTTGTGGATAGGGGAGCGCACCCGTCAACTCGACGGTGCCCACATCGCGTTTGCCGAGGTGATCTCCAACCCGATCGGTGTCAAGATGGGGCCGACGATGACCCCGGAGCTGGCGGTGGAATACGTCGAGCGGCTTGATCCCCACAACACACCGGGGCGACTGACACTGGTAAGCCGGCTGGGTAACAACAAGGTGCGTGATCTGCTACCGCCGATCGTCGAGAAGGTCCAGGGCACTGGGCATAAGGTGATCTGGCAGTGTGATCCGATGCACGGCAACACCCACGAGTCGTCAACAGGCTATAAGACAAGGCATTTCGACCGTATTGTCGACGAAGTGCAGGGCTTCTTCGAGGTGCACCGGGCGCTGGGGACCCACCCGGGCGGTATTCATGTCGAGATCACCGGGGAGGATGTCACCGAATGTCTTGGTGGTGCTCAAGATATTTCAGACTCCGACCTGGCTGGCCGGTACGAGACCGCGTGCGATCCCCGGCTGAACACCCAGCAGTCGCTCGAGTTGGCGTTCCTGGTCGCTGAAATGCTGCGTGACTGACATCCGCTGCGAGCGTGCGTGTTTGCACACCGACACGCCGCAATCGGTGGCATTGCATGCACGCTCGCGAGGGGTTCTCGCGAGAGGTTACAGCAGCGCGCTCAGATTGCTGCCGATCGTCCACGCCGCGGCGGCGACCAGGCCGGTGACTGCGAGCACGACCGCCACCCAAATCAGCACCATCCGTTGGGCGTGCTGCCGCGCCGCAACGAATTCACTCATCTCGATACCGGCGAACGTGCCTGACAAGAAGCGGTATTCGTGCTCGTACGGTGTATGGGGCTCCTCCGGCCAAGCCCCGGGCACCCGGGTGAGCCGGCGAGTGGGATGACGTCTTGGGGTAGGGGCGGCCTGCCGCGGCTCGCGGTCAGTGGTCTGGTGCCCATCCAAGCCGCTGTCATAGAGCGCGGCCGAACGATGCTGGGCGGAGTCCCGCGGCGCGGGTACCCGAAACGCCGGCAGCGCCAACTCGGCGGCGATCGCGTCCAGTTCAGCACCCATCGCGATCGCGTCGGCGTATCGCTCACCGGGATCCCGGGCTGTCGCGCGGGCCACTAATTCATCGAATTGCCCGGGCACGCCGTCGATTGTGCTGCTGGGCGCTGGTACGTCGGCATCAAGACGTTGGTAGGCGATCGACAATGCCGAGTCGCCGCGGAACGGTGTCTGGCCGGTCAACAGCTCGTAGACGAGAATGCCGGCTGCGTACACATCGCTGCGGGGAGTGGCGTTCCCGTCGCGAACCTGCTCAGGTGACAAATAGGCCGCGGTGCCGAGAATGACGCTGGCCGAGGTGATTCCCGCTGCGGCGACAGCCCGGACGAGGCCGAAGTCGGCAATCTTCACCTCGCCGTCGTCGGAGATCAGCACGTTCTCGGGTTTGACGTCGCGATGGACCAGTCCCGCCCGGTGGGCGGTGGCCAGCCCGCGCAGCACCGGCCGCAACACCGCGGCCACCGCATGCGGTGGCATCGGGCCACGTTCGACCAGCAGCTCGCGCAGGGTGCCGCCCTCGATCAGCTCCATCACCAAAAACGGGTGCCGGGCGTCCAGGCCCTGGTCGTAGACCGCGACCAGGGCGGGATCCTTCAACCGGGCGACGGCGCGGGCCTCGAGCTGAAAGCGAGTCAGGAACTGATCGTCGCCGGCGTAGCGCGAGTCCAAGACTTTCAGTGCGACGGGGCGGTCCAAACGGACGTCCAGGCCACGGTAGACCGTCGAGGTGCCGCCGGCGCCGATCGGAGCCAGAACCCGGTAGCGCCCCTCCAGCATCGCACCGACCAGGGCGTCTCCCGTCACGGCTTCCGTCACGAGGCCATCGTAGGTGCCGGTGTGCTCACGGTGTGCGAACGTGTACACATAGCGTCGGCATGAGTTCTACACTGGGCGCGGTGAGTAGCATTCCGGCCGGTGAGGACGTACTGGACCCCGACGAACCCACGTATGATCTGCCCGGGGTCGCCAAGCTGCTCGGGGTATCGGTCAGCAGAGTGCATCAGCAACTGCGGGAGGGTCACCTGGTCGCGATACGGCGCGGCGGTGACGTGGTGGTGCCCCGGGTCTTTTTCACCGAATCCGGGGAGGTGGTCAAGAGCCTGCCGGGCCTGTTGACGATCCTGCATGACGGCGGCTACCGCGACACCGAGATAATGCGCTGGTTGTTCACCCCGGACCCGTCGTTGACCATCACCCGTGACGGGACGCGCGATGCCGTCACTAACGCCCGCCCGGTGGACGCCTTGCATGCCCATCAGGCCCGCGAAGTTGTGCGCCGAGCGCAGGCGATGGCCTATTAGCTGACCTCGTTGAGGTGGCCTCTTTAATCTAGCGGGGCGTCGCCGGCTGGGCGGCGGTTTCGCCCGACGGCGCTGGCGCGCGGTACAGCGTATACCACGCGAGGGCTGCGCACGCGGTCGCCAGTGACACATGGATCCAGGAGTACATCCCATGCGCGCCATCGGGTTTGAAGATCACCATGATCCAGGTGGAGAAGCCGGCGAGGGCTGCCAGTGCGGTGCGCGACTGCGCTAGCGGCGCGATCACCGCAAGCGGCCAGCTGTAGTACCAGGGCAGTGCAGCGGGCACGAATAACACCACGATGAACATCGACCACGCGATTCCGCTCAGCACCGCGCGATCGTCGTGGCGGAATCGCCACCACAGCACCGGCAGCGAGGCGGCAATAATCACGATCCCGACGATCCTCGTGACGTGCAGCACGGCGTAGAAGTTGACGGGGAACAGCCATCCACCGACCGCGTGGACCAGATTCGCCGTCGCGGTCGGCACCGTCAGCCAGTTGATGATTTTCACCGACCCCGCCAGCGCGTTGAGCCACCCGAGACCGACCCCTGCCACCGCGGAGAGCACAGCGAAGACGACGACGAAGATCAGTACACAGGTCGCGGCGGCCGTCGCGAATGCCCGCAGCGGACGATCCCCGCGACCGTCGCGCAGATGACGCGTCCACACCCACACCAGAAACGGCAGCGCAATCCCGGCAGTGGCCTTCACCGCGACCGCGACGGCGACCAGGCTGATGCCCGCGACATGGTGACGACCGAAAGTGAGTGCGATCCCCGCGGCCATCAAACCCACCATCAACATCTCGTTGTGCACGCCACCCATCAAATGGATGATGACCAGCGGATTGAGCACGCAGATCCACAGCGCAGTGGGTCCGTCGGCGCCAAGATGGCGGGCCATTCGCGGAGCCGCCCAAATGAGCAGCGCCAGACCGGGCAGCATGCACAAGCGCAGCAGCAGTGTCCCGGCGATCACGTGGTTGCCGACGAGGATTGTGACGAGCTTGGCGACCAGAATGAACGCCGGACCGTATGGCGCAGTGGTAATTGTCCAAATCGGACTGACGTTGTCCAGCAAGGCATTCGGGTTATCGACTGGAGCGACCACATAGGGGTCAAAGCCGTCGCGCAGCAGCGCGCCCTGGGCGAGATAGGAGTAGGTGTCGCGGCTGAAGACCGGCACCGACAGCAGCAGCGGCGCCAGCCAGAAACAGGTGGTGACCACCACGGCGTAGCCGGTCGCGTCGCCGCCGATGACCCGCCGCCCCAGCGCCAGCCAGGCGATGAGCATGAGCGCGACCCCCGACCACAGCAGTATCGACGACAGCACCAAGCCGTGGCCGAATCGCAGCCAGGACAGATGAATCGACTCAAGCAACGGGTCGTGCGGCTTGGTGCTGCCGGCCCCCAGCCCGCCTGTGGTGATCAGCGTCGAGCCGAGGAAACCCCATCGGGCCGGCCGGGCCTCGGCAGTGGTGGCAAATCCGCGTAGGCGTGAAATTTGTTGGCTCACAACGGCTGCCGGGCGGAAAGCGGGAGTCGGTGTCGACGCGGACATACGGCTCAAGAGGACCGGTTCACAGCCAGCCTGGCGAGGTCGGACAGCCCCGTCTTGGCCGCCGCAGTGATGGGCGCGGCCTGCAGCGTGGCCAGCGCCCGGCGGGTAAGGGCACCGATGCGGTCTTCGACCGCGTCCAGCGCACCGACCCTCGCAATGACCTCGCGCAACTCACTGACGTGCGCATCAGACAGCTCGCTCCCCACTGAGCGACGTAGGAATTTGGCCGCCAAAGGATCCGACTTTTCGGCCAATTCCAGGGCCTCGGCTATCAATACGGTGCGCTTGCCGGAACGCAAGTCGTCGCCGGATGGTTTTCCGGTGACAGCGGGATCCCCGAACACTCCCAGCACATCGTCTCGAAGTTGGAACGCCACGCCTAGATCGTTGCCGATTTGGTGGAAGACCGTGTGCACATCGGGCCGATCCGCTGCCGCGGCCAATCCCAGCTGCAGCGGTCGCGCGACTGTGTAGGCAGCGGTTTTGAACGTGTTGACAGTCATCGCCGAGGTGATCGAGAGCGCGTCACTGGCTTCGGCGACGATATCGAGGTACTGCCCGCCCAGCACTTCGGTGCGGAGGTCAGCCCAGACTCGCCACACCCGGTGGTGGGCGTCGGGCGGCAGGTCAACCCTGGAGACGATATCGTCGGCCCAGGCCAGCGCCAGGTCGCCGAGCAGGATAGCGGACGCCACCCCGAAGCTCTCCGGTGAGCCGCGCCAGCGCCGCGCCCGGTGCAACTCGGCGAATCTCAGGTGGGTGGCCGGTCGGCCGCGGCGGGTCGCGGAACCGTCAATGATGTCGTCGTGTACCAGCGCACACGCGTGCAGCAGCTCCAGCGCGGAAAACAGCAGCAGCACTTGCGTATCGGGATCTTGGGTTGAGACCGCGCGCCAGCCCCAGTAGGCGAACGCCGGACGCAGCCGTTTGCCACCGCTGAGCACAAACTCTTCGAGGCCGGCGACAAGCCCGTCGAAGTCGCTTCCGATGTAGGCGGTCTCGCGGCGGCGGCCGTGCAAATACCTCCGCAGTTGTTCGGTGATGACGCCGGCCAACTCCGCGGTCGCCGGTGTGTCGACGCTCAGTGCGGCGCCCCTTTCCGCCGTCGGTGGCCCTGAATTGCGAAAGTTCTCGGTTCATCCAGCGTAGAGGGTAAAGCTCGGTGCGCTTGCCCGGCTTGTGAACCGCCGCCGGTTGCTTCGACAGGCTCACTATCTGGCACTTATGCTGTCGGATGACGTGCACCAGTTCACCGGGCAGCGGGAGGGACTGCGTCCTCGACAGCATCGGTGAGGCCGGCAGGGAGCGGTGCAGTTTCGGTCCGGCGGGCAGCAATGCGTCGCGACGGAAAGGGCTGCGGCCCTCACGCTGTCGCGCCACGGGAAGAAGTCGTCCGATAAGGAGTAGCCAAGGTGACTCTGAACACCGTCGCACTGGAGCTGGTGCCGCCGAATGTGGAACACGGTGTGGAGCAGGCGGCCGAAGAGGCCCGCAAGGTGGTGCAACTGTCCGCGGAATCCGGCCTCGATGGCCGGATCGGCCACGTCATGATCCCCGGGATGATCGCCGAAGAGGCCGATCGGCCGGTCGAGATGAAGCCGAAGCTGGATGTGCTTGAGTTCTGGTCGCTCATCAATCCGGTGCTGTCCGTGAAGGGGCTGTGTACCCAGGTCACGGCTTTCATGGATGAGCACTCCCTGCGCCGGCGCCTCGCCGATCTGTGCGCCGCCGGCATGGAGGGCGTCGTTTTCGTCGGGGTACCGCGCACCATGCACGACGGTGAGGGATCCGGCGTCGCGCCGACCGATGCCTTGTCGATCTACCGTGACGTGGTCGACAACCGCGGCGTGATCTTGATCCCCACGCGCGCGGGTGAGCAGGGCCGGTTCGGTTTCAAATGCGAGCGCGGCGCTAACTTCGCGCTCACCCAGTTGCTGTATTCCGACGCGATTGTGGGCTTTCTGACGGAATTTGCCCGGAACACCGATCACCGGCCCGAGATCCTGCTCTCATTCGGATTTGTGCCGAAGGTGGAAAACCGGATCGGATTGATCAAGTGGCTGATCCAGGATCCGGGCAACGCTGCCGTGGCCGCTGAGCAGGAGTTCGTGACAACACTGGCGGAGAGCGAACCCGCCCGCAAGCGCCAGCTCATGGTCGATCTGTACAAACGCGTCATAGACGGGGTCGCAGAGCTCGGTTTCCCGCTGAGCGTGCATTTCGAGGCGACGTACGGTGTTTCCGCGGCGGCGTTCCAGACCTTCGCCGAGATGCTCGCCTATTGGGCGCCCGACCGCTGCTGACCCGCAGGCCTCACCGCGACGCCTGATCACCCGATTCGGTGAACCGCGGCGAGCGGTCGCGGGCCAGCCACGCCAGCAGCGCCACCACCCCTGCGACCGCGAACGAGGCGATGCCCAGCCACAGCGCCGCCCTGGTGAACGAGCGGGTACTGGGGTCGGTGTAGCGGGCTTGCGCGCTCATGGTGCTCACGGCGCCCGGTTTGAGCTTCCACTCCACCACCTCAGGATCGACCCGCTCGCCGTTGGTGGAGGTCACCGGGCCGGGAAACGAGACGCTCAGCTCGACGTCGGCGTCGGGGTCACTCAACGACGTCAGGTCGGCCCGGCCCTCGAGGATCACCAGGTTGCCGGCCCGGCGCAGCGACAGGTTCACCCCGGCGGCATCGGGATTCATATTCGCCAGCTGCGGCAACTCGGCGAAAGTCAAATCCGAAAAGACCGCCTGCGAACCGACATAACCATCGCTGTCATATTTCGACACCGCTACTTTTTGGCTGAAGGGCACGTTGTTGGGATCGAGCTGCGGGCCGGTGTCCTTGGTGTTGCGTGGTTTTGCCGCGGCGATGATCTGCCCGGATACCAGGTCGTCGGGGGAGACCGTGATCGACGCCTTGATCCGCACGCAACCAGCGACCAGGGGCACGAGCACCACCAGCAGCGCGGCAGCCAGCACCCGCTGGCGCCCGATGCACCCGCGGACGACGGACCGGAGAACACTGGCGCGCACCAGGTCATCGTGCCAGACCGGTGTCCCCGATGCGCTGCCGCCATCGCTGCAGCCGTGCACACATTCAGCGCGTCACAGCGGCAGCTTTCGGCCCAGAATCGCAAAGGCTCGCGGATCGCCGGCGAAGTAGTAGCCGCGGATGATGTCGGTGAAGCCCAATCGGCGGTACAACCGCCACGCCCGGTTGGTCTCGCCGTTGGCCTCCGGGGTCGAGAGCAGGACGTAGGCTTCCCCACGCCCGGCGAGGAGTCGCCGGGCCAGTGCCTCACCCAGCCCATGGCCCTGGGCCCGGGGATGGATATGTAATTCGGTCAACTCGAAATAGCTGGCCATCAGCTGGTTTATCTCGGGGTCGGTGAAGCCGCCGCGCTGCAAGCCGAGCACAACTTGCTGCTGCCACCACTGATCGGGCGCCCCGCAGTATCCATAGGCCACGCCGACCAAGGGTGCGCTGCTCAGTTCCGCGGCCGACGGTGCGTCGCCGGGGCGGCTATCGACCTCGACTGCCGCCACCGCCTGCCAGCCGTGTCTTTGTGTGTGTTCCAGCCACATAGCCGCCCGCTGGTTTTCGGTGCCGCGGGGGTAGCGCATTGCGTCGACGTACACCCCCAGGGCATCATCAAGGCGGCGCTGCATATCGTGCGGCTGCAGATCGATGAGGAATGTCGCCAACTCGCGGTGTCCTCCTCGGGCGCTGATCCGCTGCGGTGATTCCCCCATTATCGGAGTGCGCGGCGGCTGCCGACCGCCAAACCGTCGCCGCTAGAATCGGCCTACGAACCAGTGGTACGGCGCAGACTGACCTCGTATCATCTCAAGTAGTTGCCCACACTAGGGTGCGCACGTGCTCTCGGCAGCCACGTGACAGGTTTTCGGCAAGGAGGGACGAATGCCACTCTCCGATCATGAGCAGCGGATGCTCGAGCAGATCGAGAGCGCTCTCTACGCCGAAGACCCCAAGTTCGCGTCAAGTGTTCGTGGCGTGGGGTTGCACGCGCCCACAACCCGGCGGCGGGTGCAAGGCACGGGGCTGTTCGTCATCGGTCTGGGGATGCTGGTGTCCGGTGTGGCGTTCAAAGCCACGATGATCGGCAGCTTCCCGATCCTTTCGGTTTTCGGATTTGTCGTGATGTTCGCCGGTGTGGTGTTCGCCATCACCGGTCCGCGGCTGCCCGGGCAGCGGGACCGCTCCGGCGGAGCGCGGAAAGGTCGTGCCAAGGGTGGGGGCAGCACCTTCACCAGTCGCATGGAGGACCGCTTCCGCCGCCGCTTCAACGAATAGCGGCCGGGTTTCCACGGGGTAGCCAGGTGCGCTACCCCGTTTTTGTCGTGTCCTTGTCCTTGTCGTGTTTTTGTCGTGGTTTTTGTCGTGCGGGGATGAGGGCGCGGATGAGGCCGCGGCCCGGGCGTGGCGCCGGCAGGCTTTCCCCACAACGCCCCACTGAGCCCGTTCCAGGGCTCTGAACAGGAAATTTTTTCCGCGATGGGTTCGCAATCGGGTAGGTAACGGCTGTGTGCGAAGCCACGGCAGCACGGCTGTAGCAGGAAAGATACCAATCCTTCTCTAGCGATATGGAGCAAAGTGGGGGATAGTGGGGTATGGTGGCAGAGAACGGAATGCGGAGCCTGAGGTGGGGCGGGAGGTGGCCAGGTGTTTCTGGGGACCTACACGCCCAAGCTCGATGACAAAGGGCGGCTGACGCTGCCCGCCAAGTTCCGCGACGCGCTGGCAGGAGGATTGATGGTCACCAAAAGCCAAGACCACAGTCTGGCTGTCTACCCGCGCGCGGAGTTCGAGCAGTTGGCCCGCCGACTGGCCGACAAGGCCAAGCGCAACAACCCGGAGGCGCGCGCCTTCCTGCGCAACCTTGCCGCCGGCACCGACGAGCAGCATCCGGACGCCCAAGGCCGGATCACGTTGTCGGCCGATCATCGCCGCTATGCCAACTTGTCCAAAGACTGTGTGGTGATCGGGGCGGTCGACTACCTCGAGATCTGGGACGCGCAGGCCTGGCAGGACTACCAGCAGACCCACGAAGAGAACTTCTCCGCAGCCAGCGATGAAGCACTCGGCGACATCATCTGAGGCTTGCGCCCGTGCAACGTGGCCTCTGCCCGAACCGGCCCTGGCGTACTTCCCCAACGCCAGGTTCGCGCTGTCGGACAGGGACCTCGATGCAGGGGCGGCCCGCCGGGCTGCTCGACGGGAAGGTGTTGCCGTGGCCGATGACTCAGCCGATTTCGGTCATGTGCCCGTGCTGCTGGAACGGTGCGTCGCGCTGCTGGCCCCGGCACTGACCCGGCAGCATCCGGACGGATCGGGCACGGTTTTGGTGGATGCCACCATCGGCGCCGGCGGGCACGCCGAGCGCGTCCTCACCGAACTGCCCGGTGTGCGGCTCATCGGGCTGGACCGGGACCCCAGCGCCGTGCAGATCGCACGCACCCGGTTGGCACGATTTTCGGCGCGGATCACCCTGGCGCGGAGACGGTATGACGACATCATCGCTGTGCTGAATGAATCTGGTTATGCTGCAACAGAATCAGTCGATGCTGTGCTCTTCGACCTGGGTGTTTCATCGATGCAGCTCGACCGGGCCGAGCGGGGTTTCTCCTATGCCCAGGACGCACCGCTGGACATGCGGATGGACCCTGACACCTCCCTGACCGCAGCCGACATCCTCAACACGTACGACGAAACCGCCCTCGTCGAGATCCTGCACCGCTACGGTGAGGAGAGGTTCGCTCGCCGCATCGCCGCACACATCGTCCGTCGCCGTGCACGTCAACCGTTCACCTCGACTGGAGAGCTGGTTGAGCTTATCTACCAAGCTATCCCGGCCCCGGCCCGGCGCAGCGGAGGGCATCCGGCCAAGCGCACGTTTCAAGCGCTGCGTATTGCCGTCAATGATGAGCTGGAGTCGCTGCGGCGCGCTCTGCCCGCCACGCTGGACGCGCTGAAGGTCGGCGGGCGCATCGTGGTGCTGTCTTATCAATCGCTCGAGGACCGCATCGTCAAACGCGTGTTCACCGACGCCGCCAGCTCTCGCACACCGGTGGCTCTCCCGGTCGAATTGCCCGGCCACAGGCCCCGATTCCGTTTGGTGACCCGCGGCGCCGAACACGCTGATGCCGCTGAAATCGACCGCAACCCGCGCAGCGCGCCGGTGCGCTTGCGGGCGCTGCAACGAGTGGAGCCGGGACCGCCGGGTGCAAGGAGGGGCGACTGATGACGGGCAAGCGTGAAACGCCTGTAGGGCGCCGCGGCGATCGTCGTGGTGGCCACGGTGATGCCCACCGGAAGAGTGCTCTGCGGCCGGCCGATCCACCGCCGCGCCGCGCCCGGGCGCGGCGCGGAAAGGCCGGGGCGCCGGACCGCGGTCCCCGCGTGGCCCGGTCCGGACCGCAGACCGCGCCACTGCTCCGCCCCGCTGAGCGGCAGGCCCGGCCGACAAGCACCAGCCAGGCCAAAGCGCGCGCGAAGGCCCGAAAAGCCAAGGCGCCCAAGCTTGTTCGAGCTCCTCTGCGTGATCGTGTGGCCGCCCGGCTGGCGTCGATTGACCTGCGGCCACGCACCCTGGCCGCCAAGGTGCCGTTTGTGGTGTTAGTGATCGGTTCGCTGGGTATCGGGTTGGGCCTCACACTGTGGTTATCCACGGACTCCGCAGAGCGTTCCTATCAGCTTGGGAAGGCCAGGACGAAAAACCAAATACTGCAGCAGCAAAAGGAAGCACTCGAGCGCGATGTGCTACAAGCCCAATCTGCTCCGGCGCTGGCTGAAGCGGCCCGCAAATTGGGGATGATCCCGACCAAAGACACCGCTCATCTCATCCAAGATCCCACCGGCAACTGGGTCGTGGTCGGCACCCCCAAGCCGGCCGAGGGGATGCCGCTTCCGCCGCTGAACACCAAGTTGCCCGACGAGAAGCCCGCACCGCCTCCGCCACCTCCGGCTGAAGTGCCGGTACGGGTGTCGCCCCGCGCCGGCGTGCCCACACCGCGGACGGGCTCGGGACCAGAGGTGCTGGTGCGCGCCCCCGACGGTGCGACGACACTGGGTACCCAGCATCTGCCCGGCCGGTCCGGATCCACCGCAGCGGCGCCGTTGCCCGGTCCGTTGCCCGCAGGTCGCGGAATCCCCCCGAACGCCGCTGCGGCGCCGACCCCACCGGGGGCCGTGGTGTTCCCGCCGGCCATACCGGGCTCGCCCGCCGCTGTACCCTCGGCGCCCACCCCGCTGCCGGCACCCGGCGCCGCGCCGTCCGCGACCGGTGCAGGTGCCGGCGCTCCCGAAACAGCGGTGCGCGCCGAGCAGTTCGGTCCGGTCATCGTCGCGACCCCGGGTACGGCGAGGTGAGCCGCGGCGACCGTCGGCGGAGCCGCCCGTCACAGCCGAACCGGCGCGGGCGTCGCCCCACGCCGCAACGATCAGATGAACTGCGTGGCCACTACCGATTGAGGGCGATCCGGAAATCCGCGCAGCCCGCGGCACCGCAGCCGACGGCACGCAGCATCACCACGCCGGGTCACTCGGCTCGGAAACAGCGGACCCGCCACGCGGTGAACGTGGGGATGCGCAGCGCATCGTTCGTCTTCCGGCATCGAGTCGGTAACACCGTGATTTTCCTGGCGCTGCTGGTGGCGGCCGCCCAGCTGTTTTACCTGCAGGTGCCCCGCGCCGCCGGGCTGCGCGCCGAGGCTGCCGGACAGCTCAAGGTGACCGACGTCGAAAAAGCGGTGCGCGGGGCCATCGTCGACCGCAACAACGACCGGCTCGCGTTCACCATCGAAGCGCGCGCGCTGACCTTCCAGCCGCGCAAAATCCGCAAGCAACTGGCTGAAGCCAAGCAGAAGACCCCGGCTGCGCCCGACCCGCAGCAGCGGCTGCGCGAGATCGCGCAGGAAGTTTCGGCCCGGCTGAACAACAAACCAGACCGCGCCACCGTACTGAAGAAACTGCAAAGTAACGAGACCTTCGTCTATCTGGCCCGCGCCGTCGACCCGGCCATCGCGACCGCGATCACCACCAAATACCCTGAGGTCGGCGCGGAACGGCAGGATCTGCGCCAATATCCCGGGGGGTCATTGGCGGCCAATATCGTCGGCGGCATCGATTGGGACGGCCACGGGCTGCTGGGCCTGGAAGACTCCATGGACGCCGTGTTGGCCGGGACCGACGGGTCGGTCACCTACGACCGCGGATCCGACGGAGTGGTGATCCCGGGCAGCTACCGCAACCGCCACAGGGCTGTCAATGGCTCGACGGTGCAGCTCACCATCGACAACGACATCCAGTTTTACGTGCAGCAGCAGGTTCAGCAGGCCAAGAACCTCTCGGGTGCCCGCAACGTCTCGGCTGTCGTGCTGGACGCCAAGACCGGCGAGGTATTGGCCATGGCCAACGACAACACCTTCGACCCCTCGCAAGACATCGGCCGTCAGGGAGACAAACAGCTGGGGAACATCGCGGTGTCCTCACCGTATGAACCGGGCTCGGTGAACAAGGTGGTCACCGCGTCCGCGGTCATCGAATACGGGCTGACTAATCCCGACGAGGTGCTCTCGGTGCCCGGCTCGATCCACATGGGCGGTGTCACGGTGCACGATGCCTGGAACCACGGGGTGATGCGCTACACCACGACCGGGGTGTTCGGCAAGTCGTCGAACGTGGGCACGCTGATGCTGGCGCAACGCGTCGGCCCGGAACGCTACTACGACATGCTCAAGAGGTTCGGGCTCGGTCAGCGCACCGGTGTCGGACTGCCCGGTGAGAGCGCGGGTCTGGTGCCGCCGATCGACCAGTGGTCGGGTAGTACCTTCTCGAATCTGCCTATCGGGCAGGGTCTTTCGATGACACTCCTACAGATGACCGGGATGTATCAGACCATCGCCAACGATGGAGTGCGGATTCCGCCGCGGATCGTCAAGGCCACCATCGCCCCGGACGGCACCCGCACCGAAGAGCCGCGTCCCGGCGGAGTTCGCGTGGTGTCCCCGCAGACCGCGCAAACGGTGCGGAACATGCTGCGCGCGGTCGTGCAGCGCGATCCGCGCGGCTACCAGCAGGGCACCGGGCCGGCGGCCGCGGTCGACGGTTATCAAATCGCCGGCAAAACCGGTACCGCCCAGCAGATCAACCCGGCCTGTGGCTGCTATTTCGACGACGTGTACTGGATCACGTTCGCCGGCATGGCGCCCGCCGACGACCCGCGCTATGTCATCGGGATGATGATGGACAACCCGCAGCGGGCCGCCGACGGGTCACCGGGCTCCTCAGCCGCCCCGCTGTTTCACAACATCGCATCCTGGCTCATGCGGCGCGAAAACATCCCGCTTTCCCCCGATCCCGGGCCGCCGCTGACCTTACAGGAGGTGTAGGGCGCGCGGTCGGCGGAGTTCGTCGTGGTGTCGGCGACAGGGCGCGATATGTGTTGTGCTGGCGACTGAGCGCCGATGTGACCGGGAATCGATTCGCGGCTAACCGTGTCCGCGAAAGATGATCCGCATCATCCTCAGGTTGATGCACGCGAAACGTCCCAACTGCACGAAAAAGTTCTGGCGCATCCGCAGCTTGGCAGGTGTGGGCAACGGGGCGCCGGCGATGCGTTCGGCGGTCCGAATGTTCACTTCCGAGTCGGTGTCGTCGTCCATACGAGCGCCTTTCATTGCGGTCATTCTGGTATCAGCCACCAGAACGGCCTGGCTTTGGCCTTGTAGATGAACAGGTGGTGCAACATCAGCTTGATCCAGTGGCCGGCCAGGCCGAGTTCGCCCGACGTGCCGGTGATATCGCGACCGGTCTGCGGGTACTTCACCGGGTCGGGAACAACCGGGAACATTGTCATCGCCGCGGCCGAACCGGTGCGCACGCCGGTGCCGGCCGAGGCGACGCATGCGGCGCCCATCGTCGCCATCGAGGCGCGGCGAGCGGGAGCCTGGGCGTTTTTGATGCGGTCGCGGATGGTCTGCGCGACCGTTTTGGCCATGATGCCCGACGGCATCCCGGTACGTGGCGGGCTGGGCGTGATGACCGTCCCGTTGGCGCTTTTGCGCGGCCGGGAGATCGGGTGCGGCGGCGCGAACGCGATGCCGGGCGCGAAGATATTGGGATAGGCCGGCGACTCGTAGGTGTGCGGCCAGTCATCGGCGGACCATTGGTCGTACGGTTTGCCCGAGTAGTCGGCATCGACCTTGAGAAAGCCCGAGGACGCGAACAGGGTGGACGTGATGTCATTGCCCTCGCTGTCGTAGGCGGTGAGGGACACCCCCCGAAACGGCGGCAGCAGCATGGCGAAGTCGAAGCCCAGGATGTGCTCGGAGCCGTCAAGCTGCTCGTAACGCAGCTTGCCGTCCATCACCTCGTGCACGGCGGCCTGTGTGATGGCCTTGACGCCGCGCTCACGGAACAGCGACTCGGTCCACATCCGGCTGGACTGCACAAAGCCCTTCTCGACGAACTGCATGCCGTCGACACCGAAGTCGCCCAGTTCGTATTCATTGGTCAGGTAGTAGATCTCGGCCAGGTCGCGGACCCCGGCCGCACGCAGCGCGTGCTCGACGTTGAAGACGTACTCGAACGCCGCGCCCTCGCAGGTGCAGGTGCCGTGTCCGACTCCGATGACCAGACGTTGTTTTTCCCCGGCCTTCAGCTTGGCGATGACCTGCTCGAGCGCCTTGGCCGTCTCGGCGGCGTGCTCGGCGGTGCACACCGAATAGGAATGGCCCCCAGGGCCGAGGCCGGGTGTCGCGGCGAAGTTCAGCTGCGGGCCGGTGGCGTTGATGAGGTAGTCGTAGGTGAGGTGAGCGGTTTCGCCGCGGCGCGCCGGATCGGTGTAGGTGAAGTCCACCGACGGCGACGGCTGTTCACGCGTGCCCTCGGGTCGGATCGCGGTGGCAAACCCCTGGTGAAAGATGATGCCCTTGCGCTGGTAGATCGGTTTGAGCGGAACCAGTACCTGCGACGGTTGCATCCGGCCGACACCAACCCAGATGTTCGATGGAATCCAGTTCCAGTCGGCGTTCGGCGAAACCACGACGACCTCGTGTTTGCGGGGTAACCATCGGCGCAGGTAAAGCGCGGCGGTGTGTCCCGCAATGCCGGCGCCGAGGATGACGACTCGTGCCATTGACGCTCCTCGATTCTCACTGAGCTCACCGGATGAGGTGACTCGACTGACAGTGTATTACCCCTAGGGGTATCTGTGCGAGGGTGGATTGGCGTCACCCCGCAGCCTGGACCGCCAGCGCCTGATCGAGCAGCCGTGCTGGCGCCGCAGTTCACGTCGATTCAGCGTCGTGGTTGATCACGATAGGGTGTCAGGGCTGAAATCCTGTCGACGGCAGTGCGACAGACGGGAGGTGATATCCGTGCCCACTGCGCTTCGCCCCGGCGTCGGCGCCGGTGTGCCGTTGGCGGCGCTGGCCGAGCAGGTCGGGGCAGTCCCCGCCGGCGGTAGCGTGGTTCCGGATGTGCGGATCACCGGTGTGACGCTGAGGGCCCAAGACGCGCAGCCGGGTGACTTGTTTGCGGCGCTGGCCGGGTCGACCACGCACGGGGCACGCTACGCCGCTGAGGCGGTCGCGGGCGGTGCCGTCGCGATCCTCACCGATGCGGTCGGTGTTGCCGAAATCAACAGTAGCGCAAGCAAAGACGTACCGATACTGATCCACCCCGCGCCGCGCACGGTGGTCGGCGGACTGGCCGACACCGTGTACGGACATCCGTCCGAGCGTCTGGTCGTCATCGGGGTCACCGGAACGTCGGGCAAGACCACTACCACCTACCTGGTCGAAGCCGGTCTGCGAGCTGCCGGACGGACGGCGGGGCTGATCGGCACCATCGGAATCCGCATCGCCGGCGCCGATATCCCCACTACGCTGACCACGCCGGAGGCACCTGCCCTGCAGGCGCTGCTGGCGGTGATGGCCGACCGCGGCGTCGACAGCGTCGTGATGGAGGTGTCCAGCCACGCGCTGACATTGGGCCGTGTCGACGGGGTGCGGTTCGCGGTCGGCGGTTTCACCAACCTGTCTCGCGATCATCTCGACTTTCACTCCAGCATGGCCGAGTACTTCGAGGCCAAGGCGCGGTTGTTCGACCCGGGTTCGCCGTTGCACGCCAAAACCGCGGTGGTCTGCGTCGACGACGACGCGGGCCGGGCGATGGCTGCGCGTGCCGGCGAGGCGATCACCGTGAGCGCGGAAAACCAGCCCGCGGACTGGCGTGCCGAAGATATCGGCCCCCTCGGCGCCAGCGGTCAGCAATTCACCGCCATCGATCCCGCCGGCGTCCATCACCGGATCGGTATTCGGTTGCCGGGCCGCTACAACGTCGCCAACTGTCTTGTCGCACTGGCGATTCTCGATACCGTCAACGTCTCTCCGGAACAGGCGGCCGGCGGACTGCGCGAAACCCGGGTACCCGGTCGGCTGGAAGAAATCGATCGCGGCCAAGACTTTCTCGCGCTGGTCGACTACGCCCATAAGCCGGGCGCGCTGCGCGCGGTGCTGCAGAGCTTGCGCCGCCCGGACAGCCGCCTGGCGGTCGTGTTCGGGGCCGGCGGCGAGCGGGACTCCGGCAAACGCGGCCCGATGGGCAAGATCGCCGCGGAACTGGCCGATCTGGTCGTCATCACCGACGACAACCCGCGCAGTGAGGATCCTGCGGCGATCCGTCGCGCCATCCTCGCCGGTGCGGCCGAGGCGGGCGGTGACGCCGAACTTGTGGAGATCGCCGACCGGCGCGCGGCGATCCGGCACGCAGTGGCCTGGGCACGCCCGGGTGACGTGGTGCTGGTCACCGGCAAAGGCCACGAAACCGGGCAGAGTTGTGGTGGGCGCACCCGCCCGTTCGATGACCGGGTGGAACTCGCCGCAGCGCTCGAGGCCTGCACATGACCGCCGCCGGGGATGCAGCCCGACACGACCAGCAGGAGCGCCGCCGGTGATCGATCTGAGCGTGGCCCAGATCGCCGAGATCGTGGGCGGTGAGCTGGCCGATATCTCGCCACAGGCCGCTGCGGCCACGCGCGTCACTGGGACCGTCGAATTTGACTCGCGCAGAACGACTCCCGGCGGTTTGTTTGTGGCGTTGCCGGGGGCGCGTGCGGATGGCCACGACCACGCGGCGGTGGCGGTGGCGGGCGGTGCGGTTGCCGTGTTGGCTGCGCGCCCGGTCGGGGTGCCCGCCATCGTGGTCCGCCCGCGGTCGCACCCCAGCTCTGACGCGCACCCCGGGGTGCTCGAGCACGACGCCGACGGGTCGGGCGCGGCGGTGTTGGCTGCGCTGGCAAACCTGGCCAGCGCGGTCGCCGCCGAGCTGATTGCCCGGGGGCTGACCGTCATCGGGATCACCGGTTCATCGGGCAAGACCTCGACCAAAGACCTGCTGGCCGCGGCGCTGCGCCCGTTGGGTGCGGTGGTGGCCCCGCCGGGGTCGTTTAACAACGAGTTAGGCCATCCCTGGACGGTGCTGCGGGCCACCGGCGACACCGATTACTTGGTTCTGGAGCTCTCAGCGCGTCATCCCGGCAACATCGCTGCGCTGGCGGCCATCGCACCACCCGCGGTGGGAGTGGTGCTCAACGTGGGGACCGCGCATCTGGGCGAATTCGGCTCACGGGAAGCCATTGCAGCAACGAAAGCTGAGCTGCCACAATCTATTTCAGAACACGGAGTGGTTGTACTCAATGTCGACGACCCGGCGGTGGCGGCGATGGCCGGCGCAACGGCGGCCCGGGTGGTGCGGGTCAGCCGCGCCGCAAGCACCGCCGCCGGGCCCAGCGACGTGTGGGCCGGGCCGGTGACCCTCGACGAGCTGGCCAGGGCACGCTTCACGCTGCACGCCGGTGACGACACCGCCGCGGTCAGCCTTCGCCTCAGCGGCGATCACCAGGTCAGCAACGCGCTGTGCGCGGCCGCGGCCGCACTGGAATGCGGCGCCGACATCCACCAGGTCGCCGAGGCACTGTCTGCCGCGGGCCCGGTGTCGCAGCACCGGATGCAGGTGGTTACTCGCGCTGACGGGGTAACCGTCATCGACGACGCCTACAACGCCAACCCGGATTCGATGCGGGCCGGGTTGCAGGCGTTGGTGTGGATCGCCCGTCGAAGCGGTCGGCGGCGCCGCAGCTGGGCGGTGCTGGGCGAGATGGCCGAACTCGGTGACGACACGATTCGCGAGCATGATCGCATCGGACGGCTGGCGGTGCGCTTAGATGTGTCTCGACTCGTCGTTGTCGGTACCGGGAGGTCGATGAGCGCCATGCACCACGGCGCGGTCATGGAAGGTTCGTGGGGCGGTGAGGTCAGCGCCGTCGCTGACGCCGACGCTGCGCTGGCGCTGTTGCGCGCCGAACTGCGGCCCGGCGACGTGGTGCTGGTGAAAGCGTCGAACGCGGCTGGGCTGGGGGCGCTTGCCGACGCGCTGGTCGCCGAGACCGGCGCCAGGAAACCCGGCCAATGATCGAGATCCTCATCGCCGTCGCGATAGCGCTGACGGTGTCAATTCTGTTGACGCCCGCGCTGATTCGGATTTTCTCGAAACAGGGATTCGGCCATGAGATCCGCGAGGACGGCCCACCCACCCACAAGACCAAACGCGGTACACCGTCGATGGGCGGGGTCGCGATCCTGGCCGGAATCTGGGTGTCCTACCTGGGCACCCACCTCGCCGGCCTGGCGTTCGGGGGCACGGGACCCTCGGCCTCCGGCCTGCTGGTGCTGTTTTTGGCCACCGCGCTGGGGGCGGTCGGATTCGTCGACGACCTGATCAAGATCCGCCGGTCGCGCAACCTCGGGTTGAACAAAACGGCCAAGACAGTTGGGCAGATCAGCGCCGCGGTCGTGTTCGGGGTGTTGGCGTTGCAGTTCCGCAACGCGGCGGGGCTGACACCGGCCAGCCCCGACCTGTCCTACGTGCGCGAGATCGCCACCGTGACGTTGGCTCCCGCGCTTTTCGTGCTGTTCTGCGTGCTCATGGTGAGCGCGTGGTCCAATGCGGTCAACTTCACCGACGGCCTGGACGGACTGGCCGGCGGCAGCATGGCGATGGTCACCGCCGCCTATGTGCTGATCACGTTCTGGCAGTACCGCAACGCCTGCGCGACGCAGCCGGGCCTCGGTTGCTATAACGTCCGCGATCCCCTGGATTTGGCGCTGATCGCGGCGGCGACCGCGGGGGCGTGTGTCGGATTTTTGTGGTGGAATGCTGCACCGGCCAGAATCTTCATGGGTGACACCGGATCTCTGGCGCTGGGCGGTATCATCGCGGGGCTGGCCGTCACCAGCCGCACCGAGATCCTCGCCGTCGTGCTGGGTTCGCTGTTCGTCGCCGAAATCACCTCCGTTGTGCTACAGATCCTGGCTTTTCGCACCACAGGCCGGCGAGTGTTCCGGATGGCGCCCTTCCACCACCATTTCGAACTGGTCGGCTGGGCCGAAACCACCGTGATCATCCGGTTCTGGCTGCTCACAGCAATCACCTGCGGGCTGGGCGTGGCACTGTTCTACGGTGAGTGGCTGGCCACCATCGGTGGGTGATATGCGACACGACGGCGCGCGGGGTGTAGCGGGCGGCGGCCTGCTGGCGCCCGGCGCCCGCGTGCTGGTGGCCGGCGGCGGGGTCACCGGCAAGGCTGTGCTGGCTGCGCTGGCTCCACTGGGGGTGGTCGCGACCGTGTATGACGACAATCCGGCCATCCGGCACTGGCATGCCGACCGGGGCGTGCCGGTCATCGGTTCGTCGGCCGCGGCGGACCGGATTGCCGATTATGCCCTGGTGGTGACCAGCCCGGGTGTGCCGCCGACCGCGCCGGTACTGGCCGCCGCCGCCACGGCGGACGTGCCGGTCTGGGGCGATGTCGAACTGGCGTGGCGGCTGGACAGATCCGGTTGCTACGGACCGCCGCGGCGCTGGCTGGCGGTCACCGGCACCAACGGCAAAACCACCACCACAGCGATGCTGCACGCTATGTTGTCGACCGCGGGACTGCGCACCCGGCTTTGCGGCAATATCGGCAGCCCGGTGCTCGAGGCGTTGCGTGAGCCTGCGGAGCTGCTTGCCGTCGAGCTGTCCAGCTTCCAGCTGCACTGGACGACATCGCTGCGGCCCGACGCCGGTGCGGTGCTCAATATCGCCGAAGATCACCTGGACTGGCACACCAGCATGGCCGAGTACACCTCGGCCAAAGCGCGGGTGCTGGACGGCCGGGTGGCGGTGGTGGGGCTGGATGACGCGCGGGCAGCCGCGCTGCTGAACACGGCGGCGGCGCCGGTGCGGGTTGGCTTCCGTCTGGGTGAACCGGCCCGCGGCGAGCTCGGTGTGCGGGACGGGTTGCTGGTCGACCGCGCGTTTGCCGACGATTTGGCGCTGACGCCGGTCGCGTCGATACCCCTGCCGGGGCCGGTGGGTGTGCTCGATGCGCTGGCCGCCGCGGCGCTGGCCCGCAGCGTCGGGGTGCCCGCCGGCGCGATCGCCGAGGCGCTGCTGTCGTTTCGGGTGGGCCGGCACCGCGGCGAGGTGGTGGCGGTCGTCGATGACATCAGCTACGTCGACGACTCCAAGGCCACCAACCCGCACGCCGCCGAAGCGTCAGTGCTGGCCTACCCGCGGGTGGTGTGGGTGGCCGGTGGCCTGCTCAAGGGCGCATCCATCGACGCCACGGTCGCCCGTGTGGCCTCCCGGCTGGCCGGGGCGGTGCTCATCGGCCGTGATCGGCATGAGGTTGCCAAGGCGTTATCGCGACACGCGCCCGAAGTCCCCGTCGTCCAGGTTGTGACAGGCGAGGATGCTGGTGTGGGTGAGACGAATGATGCTTCTGTTACAACTGTGACTCAATCTGTCCCGGAGTCCGACGAGGCCCTCGGTGCTCGCGTGATGACCGCGGCGGTGGCGGCGGCTCGAGACCTGGCCCGGCCTGGTGACACCGTCCTGCTGGCTCCGGCGGGTGCGTCATTCGACCAGTTCAGCGGCTACGCCGATCGCGGCGAGAAGTTCGCCGCCGCCGTGCGCGCTGCGGTCGGGTAGGCGGGCGTGGCGGGCGTTCTGACCCGGTTGCTGCGCCGGGGTTCGACCACTGCGGAGACGGCCGGACACCTGACCGCTGGCGGCGCGACCGGGCCGGTCGACGCGGCTGCCGGCCCGGCCACCGCAACGGCTGAACCAGCGCTCGCCGCGCCGGCCAGAATCGGTGTGCCCACCCGATTCGGCACCTGGCTGGGGCGGCCCATGACATCGTTTCACCTCATCATCGCCGTCGCTGCGCTGTTGACGACGCTCGGTTTGATCATGGTGCTCTCGGCGTCGGGTGTGCGCTCGTACGACGATGACGGCTCGGCCTGGGTGATATTCGGTCGGCAGGTGTTGTGGACGGTCATCGGGCTGGTGGCCTGCTATCTGGCGCTGCGGATGTCGGTGCGATTGATGCGGCGGATGGCCTTCCCGGGGTTCGTGCTGAGCATCGTCACGTTGGTCCTCGTGCTGATTCCCGGTGTCGGCAGGGAGGCCAATGGGTCTCGGGGATGGTTCGTGGTCGCCGGGTTGTCGATGCAGCCGTCGGAGTTGGCCAAGGTGGCTTTCGCCATCTGGGGTGCGCATCTGCTGGCGGCCCGGCGGATGGAACGAGCCTCCCTGCGCGAGATGCTGATTCCGTTGGTGCCGGCAGCCGTCGTGGCGTTGGCGTTGATCGTGGCACAGCCCGACCTCGGGCAGACTGTGTCGCTGGGCATCATCCTGCTGGCCCTGCTCTGGTACGCGGGTCTGCCGCTGCGAGTGTTCCTGAGCTCACTTTTCGCAGTCATCCTGTCGGCGGCGATCCTGGCGGTGTCCGAGGGCTACCGCTCCGAGCGGGTGCGCTCCTGGCTGAACCCGGGCATGGACCCGCAGGACACCGGCTATCAGGCCCGACAGGCCAGGTTCGCCCTGGCTAACGGCGGTATCTTCGGCGACGGTTTGGGCCAGGGCACGGCCAAGTGGAACTACCTGCCGAATGCGCACAACGATTTCATCTTCGCGATCATCGGCGAAGAGCTCGGTTTTATCGGGGCGGTCGGGTTGCTGGCGTTATTCGGGTTGTTCGCCTACACCGGGATGCGGATTGCGCAGCGATCCGTCGACCCGTTTCTGCGGTTGCTGACTGCCACCACGACGATGTGGGTGCTGGGTCAGGCGTTCATCAACGTGGGCTACGTCATCGGGCTGCTGCCGGTTACCGGCCTACAACTCCCACTCATCTCCGCGGGTGGAACATCCACGGCCACAACACTTTTGATGGTGGGTGTGATGGCCAATGCCGCTCGCCACGAGCCTGATGCGGTGGCCGCTTTGCGCGCCGGGCGTACCGACCGGGTGAACCGGCTGCTGCGGTTACCGCTGCCGGAGCCGTATCTGCCCACCCGCGTCGAGGCGCTGCGGAACCGGGCCGGCGCACATCCGCACCCGGTCAAACCGGCGCGCAAGTCGGACCGGGCGCCGGTGGCCGGCCGGGCCGCGGGCGCGCCCCGACCACGCCGGACCGACCATCGCCCGGCCCGCCGATCGGGGCATCATGGAGCTGGTCAGCGCTCTGCCGGCCAGCGTCCGATACGGCGGGCTCGCGCCCTGGAAGGTCAGCGTTACGGGTGAACGACTCGGTCACAGAGCCGGTTGGTGGGCTTCGGACTCGTGATGAGGACGGGACACACCGCGGTGCTGCCCCGGTGTCGGTGCTGCTCGCCGGCGGCGGCACCGCCGGTCATGTCGAGCCGGCCATGGCGGTCGCCGACGCGCTGGTCGCTCTGGATCCGCGGGTGCGCATCACTGCGCTGGGCACGTCGCGAGGCCTGGAAACCCGGCTGGTGCCCCAACGCGGGTACCGCCTGGAGCTGATCACCCCGGTTCCGTTGCCGCGTAAGCCCAGCGTCGACCTGATCCGGTTGCCGGCGCGGATCTGGCGCGCGGTCCGGCAGACCCGTGCGGTGCTGGACGACGTCGGGGCCGACGTCGTCGTCGGCTTTGGCGGCTACGTAGCCCTGCCGGCGTATCTGGCCGCCCGCGGCCTCCCGGGACGGTGGCGGCGGGTCCCGGTGGTCATCCATGAGGCCAACGCCAGCGCCGGGCTGGCCAACCGGGTTGGTGCGCGCAGCGCCCGCCGGGTGCTCTCGGCAGTACCCGAGTGCGGCCTGCGCGGCGCCGACGTGGTCGGCGTTCCGGTGCGTCCCGCGATCGCCGGGCTGGACCGCGCGGCGCTGCGCACAACGGCGCGGGCCCATTTCGGTTTCCCCGACGACGCGCGGGTGTTACTGGTGTTCGGCGGTTCACAGGGCGCAGCCTCGATCAACCGGGCCGTGGCGGCCGCGGCCGCTGCTCTGGCCGCCGCCGGTGTGGCGGTGCTGCACGCCTACGGGCCCAAGAACAGCCTGCACCTGCGCACCCCGCGCGACGGGGATCCGCCCTACCTGGCGGTGCCCTATCTGGACCGGATGGATCTGGCCTACGCGGCGGCCGACCTGGCGATCTGCCGTGCCGGAGCGATGACGGTCGCCGAAGTCTCAGCGGTGGGCCTGCCGGCGATCTATGTGCCGCTGCCCATCGGCAACGGCGAACAGCGACTCAACGCACTTCCGGTGGTCAACGCCGGTGGTGGGCTGCTCATCGCCGACGCCGACCTGACACCGGATGTGGTGGCCACGCAGGTGGGTGAGTTGTTCAGCGACCCGGCCCGGCTGGCGGCGATGACGGCGGCGGCGGCACGGGCGGGACATCGCGACGCCGCGCGGCAGGTCGCTCAGATCGCGCTCGACATCGCCCGCACAGCGGGCAACGGCCAGCCTGGCGCTCGTCGGCGGGGGGGAGCATGACCGCCGGGGCGCTGCCGCCCGAGCTGCGGCGGGTGCACATGGTCGGTATCGGGGGAGTGGGCATGTCGGCTATCGCCCGCATCCTGCTGGACCGCGGCGGCATGGTCTCGGGCTCTGACGCCAAGGAGTCGCGCGGGGTGCGCGCGCTGCGCGCCCGCGGCGCGCTGATCCGCATCGGCCACGACGCGTCGTGTCTGGATCTGCTGCCCGGGGGTGTGACCGCCGTCATCACCACCCACGCCGCCATCCCCAAGACCAACCCCGAGTTGGTCGAGGCACGTCGCCGCGGGATCCCGGTGCTGCTGCGCCCAGCGGTGCTGGCCAAACTGATGGCCGGGCGCACCACGGTGATGGTCACCGGCACCCACGGCAAGACGACGACGACATCGATGCTGGTCGTCGCATTGCAGCGCTGCGGGCGCGATCCGTCATTCGCCGTCGGCGGCGAGCTGGGCGAGGCCGGCACCAACGCCCACCATGGCAGCGGGGACTGTTTCGTCGCCGAGGCCGACGAGAGCGACGGCTCACTGCTGGAGTACACGCCCGATGTCGCCGTGGTCACCAATATCGAGTGCGATCACCTGGATTTCTTCGGCAGTCCTGCTGCCTACGCGGCGGTGTTCGACGCTTTCGTGGAGCGGCTTTCCGCGGGCGGGGCGCTGGTGGTCTGCCTCGACGATCCGGGAGCTGCGGCCCTGGCCGAACGTACGGCGGCACTGGGCATCCGGGTGCTGGGCTACGGCAGCCCGCAGGCCGGCCGGCCGGCCGGCACGCTGTTGTCGTGGGAGCAGCAGGGCAGCGGTGCGGTGGCGCATATCCAGCTGGCCGGCGAACGCCACCCGCGGCTGATGCGGCTGTCGGTGCCCGGACGGCACATGGCTCTGAACGCGCTGGGGGCGCTGTTGGCCGCGGTCGAGATCGGCGCTCCGGCTGACACCGTGCTTGACGGGCTGGCCGGTTTCGACGGGGTGCGCCGCCGGTTCGAACTGGTCGGCACCGCCGGGTCGGTGCGGGTGTTCGATGACTACGCCCACCACCCGACGGAGATCAGCGCGACGCTGGCCGCCGCCCGTAGCCTGCTGGAGCAGGACGGTGGTCGCCTTCTGGTCGTATTCCAACCCCATTTGTATTCGCGGACAAAAGCTTTCGCTACTGAATTCGGCCGTGCGCTGGATGCCGCCGACGAGGTGTTTGTGCTGGACGTGTACGGCGCGCGAGAACAACCGCTCCCCGGGGTGAGCGGTGCCCGTGTCGCCGAACACGTCAGCGTGCCGGTGCGCTATCTGCCCGACCTCTCCGAGGTTGCTGAGGCGGTGGCAGCAGCCACCGCCCCCGGCGATGTCGTGGTCACCATGGGTGCCGGTGACGTCACCATGCTCGCGCCTGAGATCGTTGCCGCAGTGCGGGTGCGGGCACACCGCGGTGCGCCGGGGCAGCCGGAGGCGTTGCGGTGATACCGCAGGAGGAGGGGCCGGGCGCCGAGGTTGCGGCCGAGGACGCCGGCAATGCGCCGGCCCCACCCGGCGAGCACACACCGGCAGGCTCGGGCGAGGACGCGCCCCAGACGGGGGACACCGGGCAGGCCCGGCAGACTCCGGGAGACGACGCCGGACATCCTGATCAGGCCGAATTTGAAGGTCCGCGACGACGGGCCCGGCGCGAACGCGCGCAGCGCCGCGCCGCGCAGGCCCGCGCCCGAGCGATCGAGCAAGCACGCCGCGAGGCCAAACGGCGCGCCGGCAGCCACGCCGCCGCAGAGCCCAAACCTGTCGCGCGCGGCGCGGTCCGGGGTCTGACGATGCTGCTGTGGACTTTGGTGTTGGCTGTTGCGGCGGTCGTGCTTGGGCTGGTGCTCTATTTCACGCCCGCGATGTCCGCCCGCCACATCATCGTCGTCGGGACCGGAACGGTGACCCGTCAAGAGGTGCTCGACGCGGCGCGAATACGGCGCGGGACACCACTTTTGCAGATCGATACCGGTCAGGTCGCCGACCGGGTCGCGGCCATCCGGCGAGTGGCCAGGGCGCGGGTGCAGCGCCAGTATCCGTCGGCGGTGCGTATCACCATCGTCGAACGGATTCCAATGGCCGTCAAGGATTTTCCAGACGGCCCCCATCTCTACGACCGGGATGGGGTGGACTTCGCAACCGCGCCGCCGCCGCCGTCGCTGCCCTACCTCGACGTCGCGAATCCGGGACCGGCCGACCCGGCGACCAGGGCAGCGCTGGCGGTGCTGGGCGCGCTGCGTCCCGAGGTCGCCGGCCAGGTGGGCCGGGTCGCGGCCCCGTCGGTGGCGTCGATCACCCTCACGCTGACCGACGGCCGGGTGGTGATCTGGGGCACCACCGACCGCACCGAGGAGAAAGCAGAAAAATTGGCGGCACTGTTGACCCAACCCGGGCGGACGTACGACGTCTCAAGCCCGGACCTTCCCACGGTCAAGGGTTGACCAGGGCCGACCATGATGCTGTCGCTGCTCTTCTCAGCGGGTGACCCGATGGTGACGGAAATCGACCGAAATTCGCCCGCCGCCCCGTCGGCGCGCCTGCGTCGATCGCGCGCGCGGTGGCCATACCGTTCTGTTTGCGCACAACTACTTGACATAACTCTAAGCCTCTGGTTGAGGTTGAGGGTTTGCCAGGCGGAAGCCGCCACGGACAGTCCCACCAGGGAGGAAGACGAATGATGACCCCCCCGCATAACTACCTGGCCGTCATCAAAGTCGTGGGGATCGGCGGCGGCGGCGTCAACGCCGTCAACCGGATGATTGAACAGGGTCTCAAGGGCGTGGAGTTCATCGCGATCAACACCGATGCCCAGGCGCTGTTGATGAGTGATGCGGACGTCAAGCTCGACGTCGGCCGCGACTCCACCCGCGGGCTGGGCGCCGGCGCCGACCCGGAGGTGGGGCGCAAGGCCGCCGAGGACGCCAAAGACGAGATCGAAGAGCTGCTGCGCGGCGCTGACATGGTGTTCGTCACCGCCGGTGAAGGGGGCGGCACCGGCACCGGCGGGGCGCCGGTCGTGGCCACCGTCGCCCGCAAGCTGGGGGCGCTGACCGTGGGTGTGGTTACCCGGCCGTTCTCGTTCGAGGGCAAGCGGCGCAGTCAACAGGCCGAAGCCGGTATCGCCGCGCTGCGGGAAAGCTGCGACACGCTCATCGTGATCCCCAACGACCGGCTGCTGCAGATGGGTGACGCGCATGTCTCGCTGATGGACGCCTTCCGCAGCGCCGACGAGGTGTTGCTCAACGGGGTGCAGGGCATCACCGATCTGATCACCACCCCGGGACTGATCAACGTGGACTTCGCCGACGTCAAAGGCATCATGAGCGGGGCCGGTACCGCGTTGATGGGCATCGGCTCGGCGCGCGGGGACGGCCGGGCGCTGAAAGCCGCCGAGATCGCGATCAACTCCCCGCTGCTGGAAGCCTCCATGGAAGGCGCGCAGGGTGTGCTGATGTCGATCGCCGGCGGCAGCGATCTGGGACTGTTCGAAATCAACGAAGCAGCCTCGCTGGTGCAGGAGGCGGCCCATCCGGACGCCAACATCATTTTCGGCACCGTCATCGACGACTCGCTCGGCGATGAAGTGCGCGTTACCGTGATCGCAGCCGGCTTCGACGTCAGCGGACCGGGCCGCAAGCCTATCCTCGGCAGCGCCCAGGGCCAGACGATCGCGCCGGGTCAGGCCGGCCGGATCACCTCGACAGTCTTCGAGCCGCCTGACCCGGTCAGTGTGCCACTCCAGACCAACGGTTCGACGCTCAACGTGGGCGGCGATGACGACGAGGACGTCGACGTGCCGCCGTTCATGCGCCGCTGACCATCCGCCCGAGCGTGCGTGTCTGTACATGACACACCGATCGCCGGTGGACATCTGCGCACGTTCGCGCACGATTGGCGGCCCTGATACTGGGTACATGAGCTTTCGGGTGCGCCGAGTGATCACCACTCGGGCCGGCGGCGTTTCGGCGCCGCCGTTCGACACGTTCAACCTCGGCGACCATGTCGGTGATGACCCGGCTGCGGTGGCGGCCAACCGGGCCCGGCTGGCCGCCACCATCGGTCTGCCCCCCAGCAGGGTGGTGTGGATGAACCAGGTCCATGGCGCTCACGTCGCGGTGATCGACGCGCCGCCCGACCGCGCAGTCGACGACACCGACGCGGTGGTTACCCGCACACCGCGGCTGGCGCTGGCGGTCGTCTCCGCGGACTGTGTGCCGGTGTTGCTGGCCGACGCCCGCGCCGGTGTCGTCGCGGCGGTACACGCCGGGCGTGTCGGGGCGGCGCGCGGGATCGTCGCGCGCGCTCTGGAAGTGATGCTGGCCGTCGGAGCCCACCCCGGCGATATTTCGGCCCTGCTGGGCCCCGCGGTGAGCGGGCGCAACTACGAAGTGCCCGCCGCGATGGCCGACGAGGTCGAGGCCGCTCTGCCGGGCAGCCGCACCACCACATCGGCCGGCACGCCCGGACTCGACCTTAGAGCCGGAATCGCTTGCCAGCTTCGAGATTTGGGGGTCACGGCCATCGATATCGACCCGCGCTGCACAGTGGAGGACCCAGCTTTGTTCAGTCATCGCCGCGAGGCGCCGACCGGGCGGCTGGCGTCGGTGGTGTGGATAGAATGAGCGCCGCGGCGCCGGCGGCGCAGCGGCGGGAACACGAATTGTCCCGCGCATTGACCCGGGTGCGGGCGCGGCTGGCGGCGGCCGCCGAGGCGGCGGGCCGTGCGGCTGACAAAATTGAACTTCTGCCCGTCACCAAATTCTTTCCAGCAACCGATGTCGCCATTTTGTCGCGATTAGGTTGTCGGTCGGTCGGCGAATCCCGCGATCAGGAAGCGTCGGCGAAGATCGGCGAACTGGCCCGGTTGATGGGCCCCGCGGCGCAGCAGGTGCAGTGGCATATGGTCGGCCAGATCCAGCGCAACAAAGCCCGGTCAGTGGCCCGGTGGGCGGACACGGTGCATTCGGTGAGCAGTTCACGTGTGGTGACCGCACTCGACCGCGCGGTCACCGCAGCGCTCACCGAGGGTCGGCGCCGCGACCCGCTGCGGGTGTATGTGCAGATCAGCCTCGACGGTGATGTGTCTCGCGGTGGAGTGGACATCTCCGCGCCCGGCGCGGTCGACGACGTCTGCGCGCAGGTCGCCGAGTCGGATGTCCTGCGCCTGGTCGGGCTGATGGGGATACCGCCGCTGGGCTGGAACCCGGACGAAGCGTTCGCCCGGCTGCGCGCCGAACATCGCCGGGTGCTCGAGTCCCACCCTGGCGCGGTGGGGTTGTCGGCCGGGATGTCGCACGACCTGGAGTTCGCCGTCAAACATGGTTCGACGTGTGTGCGTGTCGGTACCGCGTTATTGGGTCCGCGACCGCTACGGTCACCGTGAACAGTCACTGTAGTCACACTTTCATCACAGACACCACAACCGCCAGATGCCCAGAAGGGTTCCCGCGATGAGCACACTCCACAAGGTCAAGGCCTACTTCGGTATGGCGCCGATGGAGGACTACGACGACGAGTACTACGACGACCGTGCTCCGACCCAGCATGGTTACCCGCGCCCGCGCTTCGATGACGGCTACGGCCGCTACGAGGTGCGCGACTACGACCATCCGCGCGGCGAGCCGGACGAGTACCCGCCCGGCGGCTACCGCGGTGGTTACGGTGAGGAGCACCGGTTCCGTCACCGCGATTTCGACCGCACAGAGCTCGCCCGTCCCCGGTTCGGCTTGTTTCGGGGCACCACTCGTGGTGCGCTGGCCATGGATCCTCGCCGAATGGCGATGATGTTCGACGACAGCAGCCCGCTGTCGAAGATCACGACGCTGCGGCCAAAGGACTATAGCGAGGCCCGCACCATCGGCGAGCGGTTCCGAGACGGTATCCCGGTGATCATGGATCTCGTCGCGATGGACAACGCCGACGCCAAACGTCTCGTCGACTTCGCGGCCGGGCTGGCCTTTGCCCTACGCGGTTCCTTCGACAAGGTCGCGACGAAGGTGTTTCTGCTCTCACCCGCCGACATCGACGTCTCCCCGGAGGATCGACGCCGCATCGCCGAAACCGGGTTTTACGCATACCAGTAGCGGCGCGGATGTGCGGCCTTCGGATGCCGCCGCGTCGGTGTGGCTGCCGGGCTTGCGCGGATCGCGGCGGTGCTGCGCGGTAGGCTGACGTTCGTCGCACGCGGGGCGGCGATACCGTCACTGTCACATCCTCGTCGTTAAGGTCGGGCTTTCGTTGGGGCTGTTCTTCCAGATCCTCGGCTTCGCGCTGTTCGTCTTCTGGCTGCTTTTGATCGCTCGGATCGTCGTTGAGTTCGTCCGCTCGTTCAGCCGTGACTGGCATCCGCGGGGTGCCACCGTGGTGGTGCTGGAGCTCATCATGTCGATCACCGATCCGCCGGTGACGCTTTTGCGCCGGCTTATCCCGCAGCTCACGATCGGTTCTGTCCGCCTCGACCTGTCCATCATGGTGCTGCTGCTGGTGGCCTTTATCGGGATGCGGCTGGCTTTCGAGGCGGCCGTTTAGCAGCCGGGTGGCCGGAGGCGGGGCCGCAGACCCCAGTTGGGTTTGCTCGCGCGGATTTCAGGAACGTTTGGGAACCGGATTTCTTTGGTCGTAAAGTGTGAAATTCGTTCTTAATTTATTGGGCTAATCGGCAACAGGCGGGTCTGGTGTGACAGGATGGGCCGCAGTTGCAGTACGGCTACCGCGCCGTTCTACACTTTCCAAAATCGGTTTGACTGTCCAGACTCGAGGGGGCAAACAATGCCGCTTACACCAGCCGACGTCCACAATGTGGCGTTCAGCAAGCCGCCTATCGGCAAGCGTGGCTACAACGAGGACGAGGTCGACGCCTTCCTCGACCTGGTCGAAAACGAGCTGACTCGACTCATCGAAGAAAACACCGATCTGCGCCAACGGGTCAAAGAGCTCGATGAGGAGCTGGCCAGCGTGCGCGCGACCGCCAGCGCCCAGCCCACCGAGGCCATGCCGCTCTACGAGCCCCCGCGGGAAGCCGCGGCGCCGGCAGCCACCGAGATGAGTGAGGACCAGGCCATGAAAGCCGCCAGGGTCCTGAGCCTGGCCCAGGACACCGCTGATCGGCTGACCAGTAACGCCAAGGCCGAGGCGGACAAGCTGCTGGCCGATGCCCGTGCCAACGCCGACCAGATACTCGGCGATGCCCGGCGGGAAGCTGAGACCACCGTCACCGAAGCCCGGCAGCGCGCCGACGCGATCCTGGCCGATGCGCAAACTCGATCGGAGGCCCAGCTGCGCCAGGCCCAGGAGAAGGCCGACGCACTTCAGGCCGACGCCGAACGCAAGCACTCCGAGATCATGGGCACCATCAACCAGCAGCGCACCGTTCTGGAGGGCCGCCTCGAGCAACTCCGCACCTTCGAGCGGGAGTATCGCACCCGGCTCAAGACCTACCTGGAATCGCAGCTGGAGGAATTAGGGCAGCGCGGGTCGGCTGCACCCGTCGATTCCAGCGCTGAGGCAAGTGGATTTAGTCAGTTCAATCGGGGTAATAACTAGCCCAACCGTGCCGGACCGTCCGGCCGGCAAGATGTAGTCCCGGCGGTGTCGCCCGTTGGGCTGGAGGATTGCCGATGCTCATTATCGCCCTGGTGTTAGCGGTGATCGGTCTCGCCGCGTTGGTGTTCGCGGTCGTCACCAGCAACGAAGTCGTGGCGTGGCTCTGCATCGGCGCCAGTGTGCTGGGCGTAGTGCTGCTTATTGTTGACGCGCTGCAGGAGCGACAGGCGCGGGCGGCCGGCCCGGTCGGCCAGCAGCCGTCCGCGCCGCCGCACGCAGACGATGCGGGCGCGGAGGCGGCGACCAGTGCTGTCGAGGGTGACACTCAGCAGGCCGTCGACGCGGATTACCCTGAGGACACGCCGGATGCGGACGTCGCCGATGCCGAGGGCATATCGCTATCCGACGTCGGTGAGCACTCCGGTGTGCCCGCGGACCACGGCCGCAGCGACGCCGACGACAGCACGGGCTGAATCACTGGCCGCAACCCGGGCCGCCGCGGGTCAGTCTTTCGGGCCGCTCGTGTCAGTGGGGGTGGCCAGCAGCTCGCGCACCTCGTCGTCGGTGACTTGGTGGAAATCGACGTAAGCCTGCCCCACCGCCTCGAATCCGGGCGGCATGGTTGCGCACACCACGTCGTCGGCTTCCCGGGCAAGCTGCTGGCAGGCCGAGGGCGGGCCCACCGGTACCGCGACCACGATCGACTCCGCCCCGGCGGCCCGCACCGCCCGCACCGCCGCCAGCATGCTCGCGCCCGTCGCGATCCCGTCGTCGACCAAGATCACCGTCTTGCCGCGCGGATCGGTGAGCGGCCGGCCGCCCCGATACGCCTGCTCGCGCCGGATGAGCTCGGCTTTTTCCCGGTCGATCACGGCTTGAAGCTGTTCGTCGCTGATATGAAGGCTCGACACCACGTTGTCGTTGATCACCACCCCGCCGCCGCTGGACAGCGCCCCCATGGCCAGTTCGCTCCAGTGCGGGACGCCCAGCTTGCGGACCAGAAATACATCCAGCGGAGCGTGCAGCGCCGAGGCGACCTCCCAGCCCACGGGCACGCCGCCGCGCGCCAGCCCAAAGACGACGAGCTGCGCAGTGTCGCGGTAGGACGCCAGTTCTTGGGCCAGCACGCGGCCGGCCTCGCGGCGGTCACGGAAGGTGCGTGTCCATGCCCGCCGGAGAAAGCCACTCGATCGGTTCATTGGTCGTACTCACCATTCTTCCCGAGCTGGCCACCCCAGCCTACGACCGGCGGGCGGGCTACGGAGACCGGTTAACCGAGATGGGTTTCGCGATTTCAACACCACGGTCTGCCCTCGCCGCGCCACAAGCAATCGGCACCGGGCCGGCACCACGGCACGGCTGGGTGTATGGCCAGGAATCCAAACCCCGCAGCCGGCGCTGCGGTGACAGTTCGGCGCAAGCCCGACCGGTTGCCGGCTGGGTGCTGAACGGACCCAGCCCGCCGACGATGTGTGCAGTGCGGCGTTTCGGGGCCACCGTCACCGTTTTCCCGCCAGAGGTTGGGTTTCGCGAATCACCTGACCGTCGCACCGGCACGATCACCGGGTCCGAACGGTGGGTGAGGTCACCACATCGGTGACAGATGACTCACCACGGTGTCCGAGGGGGGACTTGAACCCCCACGCCCAGTAATAGGGCACTAGCACCTCAAGCTAGCGCGTCTGCCATTCCGCCACTCGGACAAGACCACCCACCCAGGGCTGGCAGCTAAGGCTATCGGATCGCCGGGGCAGCCCCAACCGCACAGACCCCACAATGGTAGGAAAAGCTACTGTGGCCGTTCCAGCCGGTGCTCCCGACGACGACGTGGTCGACGTCGTCAGCAGGTTGATCCGGTTTGACACCACCAACACCGGCGAACCCGAGACCACCAAAGGCGAAGCCGAGTGCGCACAATGGGTGGCCCGTCAGCTCGATGAGGTCGGCTACCAGACCGAATACGTCGAATCCGGCGCTCCCGGGCGCGGCAATGTGTTCGCCCGGCTGCCGGGCGAACACAGATCCCGCGGCGCTCTGCTGGTCCATGGTCACCTCGACGTCGTGCCGGCCGAGGCGGCCGAGTGGAGCGTACACCCGTTCTCCGGCGCGATCGAAAACGGCTACGTCTGGGGGCGTGGTGCGGTCGACATGAAAAACATGGTCGGCATGATGATCGTGGTGGCCCGGCATTTCCGGCGGGCCGGTATCGTGCCACCCCGCGACCTGCTGTTCGCGTTCCTCGCCGATGAAGAACACGGCGGCAAGTACGGGTCGCAGTGGCTGGTCGACAACCGGCCGGACCTGTTCGAGGGGGTTACCGAGGCGATCGGAGAAGTCGGCGGGTTTTCCCTGACGGTGCCGTGCCGCGACGGCGGCGAGCGGCGCCTGTACCTGATCGAGACGGCTGAGAAGGGGCTGCAGTGGATGCGGCTCACCGCGCGCAGGGCGGCGGGCCACGGTTCGATGGTGCACGATCACAACGCGGTCACCGATGTCGCCGAGGCGGTGGCCCGGCTGGGCCGGCATCGGTTTCCGCTGGTGCTCACCGACACCGTTGTCCAGTTCCTCGCCGCTGTCAGCGACGAGACCGGCCACCGGCTGGACAGCGGATCCTCCGATGTGGAGGGGGAGATCGACAAATTGGGTCCCGTCGCGCGCATCGTCAAAGCCACACTGCGCGATACCGTCAACCCGACGATGCTGCGTGCAGGCTACAAAGCCAACGTGGTGCCGGCGACAGCGGAAGCCGTGCTGGACTGCCGCGTGCTGCCCGGGCGGCAAGCGGCGTTCGAGGCCGAAGTCGACGAGCTGATCGGTCCCGACGTGACCCGTGAGTGGATCAGGAACCTGCCGCCGTATCAGACCGGCTTCGACGGCGATCTGGTCGACGCCATGAACGCCGCGGTGCTGGCCGTGGACCCCGGCGCCCGGACGGTGCCCTACATGCTTTCCGGGGGCACGGATGCGAAAGCCTTTGCTCGGCTGGGTATTCGCTGCTTCGGTTTCGTGCCGCTGCGGTTGCCTCCGGAGCTGGATTTCGCCAGCCTGTTCCATGGTGTGGACGAGCGGGTACCCGTCGACGCGCTGAGGTTCGGCACCCAGGTGCTGGCACACTTCTTGACACACTGCTGATCGAGACGAGAGGACTGATCATGATCGCGCCGCCCGACCCCTACGCCAGACTGCCCAAGCTGCCGTCGTTCACCCTGACCTCCGACTCGATCACCGACGGTCAGCCCCTGGCCAGTCCGCAAATCAGCGGGATCATGGGCGCCGGAGGCCAAGATGTCAGCCCGCACCTGAGGTGGTCGGGATTTCCGGAGGAGACCCGCAGCTTCGCGGTCACCGTCTATGACCCTGATGCGCCGACCCTGTCCGGCTTCTGGCATTGGGCGGTCGCCAACCTGCCCGCATCGGTCACCGAGTTGCCCGAGGGGGTCGGCGACGGCCGTGAGCTGCCCGGCGGGGCACTGACACTGGTCAACGACGCGGGGATGCGACGCTATGTCGGTGCCGCGCCGCCACCGGGGCACGGTCCGCACCGCTACTACGTCACGGTGCATGCGGTGGGCGTCGAAAAGCTCGAGCTCAACGAGGACGCCAGCCCCGCGTATCTGGGATTTCAGCTGTTCCAGCATGCCATTGCGCGGGCAGTCATCTACGGGACGTACGAGCAGCGCTAGCCGGGCCGGGCGCGGTACCGGTGTCTAGTTCTGATGCGCGGCCGAGCCGACCGCCTCGGCAAGCGAAGCGAAACCGCCCATACGCAAACGCCGGGCGATGTCGTCGTGAATGTGCTTGGCCCACAAGCCTCCTCCGTAGACGAAACCGGTGTAGCCCTGCAGCAGTGACGCGCCCGCGGTGATGCGTTCCCAGGCATCGTCGGCGGTGTCGATCCCGCCGACACTGACCAGGACGATCCGATCGCCGACGCGGTGATAGAGCCGGCGCAGCACCTCGCTGGCCCGGTGGGCCAGCGGTACGCCCGAGACACCACCGTCGCCGAACCGGTCGATTCCGGGAGTAATCAGCCCGGCGCGTGACACGGTGGTGTTGGTGGCGACAATGCCGGCCAGCCCTAGTTCGACCGCCAGATCGGCGATGTCGTCGATATCAGCGTCGGGCAGATCCGGCCCGATCTTGACCAGTACCGGGGTAGAGGTCTCGGCCAGCACGGCCGACAGGATCGGGCGCAGCGCGTCGGCTGTCTGCAGATCGCGCAGCCCCGGCGTGTTGGGCGAGCTGACGTTGACCACCAGATAGCTCGCCAGCGGGCCGAGCAGCCGGGCGCTGGTCCGGTAGTCGTCGACGGCGTGTGCGGGTGGGGTGGTGCCGGACTTGCCGATGTTCACCCCGACCGGCACATCGGGGCGGTGGCGGGCGAGGCGGACCGCCAGGGCGCCCGCCCCGTCGTTGTTGAACCCCATCCGGTTGAGCAGGGCACGGTCGGCGGGCAGCCGGAACAGTCGCGGCCGGGGATTGCCCGGCTGGGGGCTTGGGGTGACGGTGCCCACCTCGGCGTAACCGAAACCCAGTGCGCCCCAGGTGTCTAGCCCGGTGCCGTTCTTGTCGAAGCCGGCCGCCAGCCCCAGCGGCCCGGCGAAGCGCACCCCGAATACCGTGTTGGCCAACACCGGATCCCGCGGCGCTAATAACCGGCGCAGGAGCCGGCGTACCGGGGCTGCCGCGGTGGCGGCGCGCAGCGCCGCGAAAACCAGCGTGTGGACGGGTTCGGGCGGCACCATGAACAACAGCCGGCGCAGCACGCCGTAGAACCGGTGCCCGGCAGGATCGCTCACCGTCACAGCTGGGGTTGGTCAGCGCACCGGTTGACGGGAGACTTCTTGCGGCGCAGCAACACTCGTCTGCTGCCGTCGTTGTAGAGGCGTACCCTGGTCAGTTCCCAGCCGCGGTACTCCGCCTCGATGGACAGCCGGGTGGAGGCGCTGATCCCGGTCATCTCCGGCGGCAGCCGCAACGGCACCCACTCATAGTCGTCGGACAGATCGGCGTGCCAGTCCGCGGGCAGCCTGCTCCACCGCGCCGCGGTCAACGAGAACCCGCCGCACACTCGACGACCTCGACCTCGGCGCCCGGCCTCGCGACGGAGAGCGTTTCGGATGCATCGTCGAAGGCCAGCGAGTTGGATTGCCGCACGGTTGGGTCATGTACCTTTTCGACAGGGTTCCCGGTGCTCCGATGGTAACCCGTCACGATAGTCGACCCGGTTCGGGATACCCATACTCGCTCGCGGACCCGGCTAGACAGGACGAGACGACAGTAGGGAGCCTGCCCGACGGGCCGGGCAGGCCGGCAGCAGCGGGTCGACACCGCACACCCGCAGCCGCCTCGCGCCGGTGGCGGGCCGGTATCACACAAACGCGGTCTGCCGCGCCTCGGCCCTGTCAGCGACACCCGGGGATGGGTAGAGGGTATGTTCACCGCATGATCGTCGCAGAAGGCCGCCAGCTCGCCGACCGGAATTTCGCGATTGAAGACATGTGGACCGGCGTCTTTTCCAGCAGGCTCTTCGCCAGTGGGTTCGGCCAGGTCGGCGACGGCCGCAGTTTCGCGTTTCGTGTTGACCAGCACTGGCTCCATGTGGAGATCTACCGGCCCCGGCTCAGCGGCCCGGTGCCGCGCGCCGAGGACGTGGTGGCGACGTCGAGGCGAACGCTGGTCCACGTTGACGTCAGCGATAAGCGCAGTCTGGCGGCGGCGGTGCGCGACGCGGTAGCCGCAGCGGAGCCGGTGTCACGCTAGATCCGCTCCGAAACCGGCGCGCACACCAGGTACGGTCGTCGTCGTGACTGCGGCCCCGGCGATGTCTTGGTGGCAGGTTGTCGGTTTGGCCGTGGTGCAAGGGCTCACCGAGTTTTTGCCGGTATCGTCCTCGGGACACCTGGCGATCGCATCGCGGGTGTTCTTCGGCGGTGACGCCGGCGCCTCGTTCACCGCGGTCACCCAATTAGGCACCGAGGCTGCCATTGTGGTCTACTTCGGCCGGGACATCACCCGCATCGTCACAGCCTGGTTAGCGGGTGTATTCCGGCCCCGTCGGCGCACCGCCGACTACCGCCTGGGCTGGTACGTCATCGTCGGGACCATACCGATCTGTGTGGCGGGCCTGGTGTTCACCGACGCCATACGGGCGGGCGTCCGCAGCCTGTGGGTGGTGGCAACGGCGCTGGTGGGGTTCTCGGGGGTGATCGCTTTGGCCGAGTACCTCGGCCGCCAAAACCGCCACGCGGGGCAGCTGTCGTGGCGAGACGCGTTCGTCGTGGGCCTGGCGCAGACGCTGGCGCTGGTACCGGGCGTCTCCCGCTCCGGTGCCACCATCAGCGCCGGTTTGTTCTTGGGTCTGGACCGTGAGCTGGCCGCCCGGTTCGGCTTTCTGCTCGCCATCCCGGCGGTTTTCGCCTCCGGATTGTTTTCTTTGCCCGACGCGTTTCACCCGGTCCGCGAGGGTATGAGCGCGACCGGTGCCCAGCTGCTGACCGCCACCCTGATCGCGTTTGGTGTCGGGTTCGCCGCGGTGGCGTGGTTGCTGCGATTTTTGGTGCGCCACGCCATGTACTGGTTCGTCGCCTACCGGGTGGCCGTGGGGGTCGGGGTGTTCATTCTGCTCGGCTCGGGCACGCTGGCCGCCACATGACCGTGATCTTGGTGCGCCACGGCCGCTCGGTGTCGAACACCGCGCGGGTTCTCGCCGGGCGCTCCGAGGGGGTCGACCTCGATGACGCGGGCCGTGAACAAGCTGCCGACCTCATCACTCGGCTCGGTGAGCTGCCGATCCGCTCGGTGGTCTGCTCGCCGCTGTTGCGTTGTCGGCGCACCGTCGAACCACTGGCCCGCGCCTTGAGCCTGCAGCCCGTCGTCGACGAGCGGCTTTCTGAAGTTGACTATGGCGAATGGACCGGCCGTGCCATCGCCGACCTGGCCAAGGAGCCGTTGTGGGCGGTGGTGCAGGCTCATCCCAGCGCAGCGGTGTTCCCCGGCGGTGAGGGGTTGGCAGAGGTGCAGTCGCGGGCCGTGGCCGCCGTCCGCGAGCATGACCGGCGGCTGGCCGAACAGCACGGCGCGGATGTGCTGTGGCTGGCCTGCACGCACGGTGACGTCATCAAGGCGGTGGTCGCCGACGCCCTCGGGATGCATCTGGACAGCTTCCAGCGCGTCACCGTGGATCCGGGGTCGTTGAGCGTGATCCGCTACACGCAGCTGCGCCCGTTTGTGTTGCACGTCAACCACACCGGCGCACGACTGACGGCTATGCTGACGGCGCCGCCCTCCGACGGTGAGCCGGACAGTGAGATACCCCCCGGCGACGCGGTGGTCGGTGGCTCCACCGGGTGAGCGGGTACCCGCCGAGGAACTACGAAGCGACAGCAACTGCCGGTATTTTGGAGATGCCATGCCGCGTGCAATCCACGTCTTTCGCACACCCGACCGCTTCGTTGCCGGGACAGTCGGCCAGCCCGGAAACCGGACCTTCTACTTGCAGGCGGTCCATGAGTCGCGGGTGGTGTCGGTGGTGCTGGAAAAGCAGCAAGTCGCGGTGCTCGCCGAGCGTATCGGCGCGCTGCTGTATGAAGTGCACCGCAGATTTGGCACCCCGATACCGCCTGAGACCACCGAGGTCGAAGACCTCAGCCCGCTGGTCACCCCGATCGACGCAGAGTTTCGGGTCGGGACCATGGGCCTGGGCTGGGATGCGGAGGCCCAGACGGTCGTGGTCGAACTGCTCGCCGCCACCGACGACGAGTTCGACGCGTCGGTGGTGCTCGACGACACCGAGGAAGGCCCCGACGCGGTCCGGGTGTTCTTGACCCCCGAGTCGGCCCGGCAGTTCGCCAACCGCTCCTACCGGGTCATCTCGGCAGGGCGTCCGCCCTGTCCGCTGTGCGACGAACCGCTGGACCCCGAGGGACACATCTGCGCGCGCACCAACGGTTACCGGCGCAGCGCGTTGCTCGGGTCTGACGATGACCTCGAGGCCTGACGAGCGTGAGGTATTGCGGTGTGGCGAGCTGACGGTGCTCGGGCGCATCCGCTCGGCGAGTAACGCCACATTTTTGTGTGAGTCGACGCTGGGCGAGCGCCGGGTGCACTGCGTCTACAAACCAATCGCCGGGGAGCAGCCGCTGTGGGATTTCCCCGACGGCACCCTGGCCGGCCGGGAGCTGGGCGCCTATCTGGTGTCGACGCAGCTGGGTTGGAATATCGTGCCCTACACCATCATTCGTGACGGGCCTGCAGGGACCGGGATGCTGCAGCTGTGGGTGGACCAACCCGGCGACGCCGCCGATACCGACCCCGGGCCCGGCCCTGACCTCGTCGACGTCTTCCCCGCGGGCAAGGTGCCGCCAGGCTATTTGCCGGTTTTGCGGGCCTACGACTATGCCGGCGAGGAGGTCATGCTGAGCCACGCCGATGACATCCGGTTGCGCCGCATGGCGGTGTTCGACGTGCTGATCAACAACGCTGATCGCAAAGGCGGTCACATCCTGCAGGGGGTCGACGGGCACATCTACGGGGTCGACCACGGGGTGTGTCTGCATGTGGAGGACAAGTTGCGCACTGTGCTGTGGGGTTGGGCCGGTAAACCCGTGGACGCGCAGACGCTGGAGGCGGTTGCCGGGCTGGCCGACGCGCTGGGCGGCCCGCTGGGCGACGCGCTGGCCGAACAGATCACCGGCCGGGAGATCGCGGCGTTACGCCGACGCGCCCACGCGCTGCTGGACCACCCGGTGATGCCCGGCCCCAACCGGCACCGCCCCATTCCCTGGCCGGCGTTTTAGCGCGTGCAGCGGCGCTGGTGGGCGCCGTCCGGCCGGCGGGTGAGAACCGACGCGTGGCCTGCGTCCTCGCCGAGCGGGCAGCGCACCTACAGTCGACGGTATGCACTCGTGGTCGGCCGCCCCCATCCCGGCGTTACCGGGACGGGGCCCCGGGTTACGGCTCTACGACACGGCCGATCGGCAGCTGCGCCCGGTGGCGCCCGGTCGCACCGCCACCATGTACGTCTGCGGGATCACGCCCTATGACGCCACTCATCTGGGGCATGCCGCCACCTATCTGGCGTTCGACCTGGTGCACCGGCTGTGGCTGGACAGTGGTCAAGAGGTGCACTACGTGCAGAACATCACCGACGTCGACGACCCGCTGTTCGAGCGCGCCGAGCGCGACGGTGTCAACTGGCGCGAGCTAGCGGCACGCGAAGTGGCCGGGTTCGGCGAGGACATGGCGGCGCTGCGGGTGCTGCCGCCGCATGAGTACGTCGCCGCCACCGAAGCCATCGACGAAGTGGTCGAGGCCGTGGAAAAAATGCTGGCCTCCGGGGCAGCGTACATCCTCGACGGTGACTACCCCGATGTGTACTTCCGGGCGGATGCCACGCCGCAATTCGGCTACGAGTCAGGGTATGACCTCGACACCATGCGGCGGCTGTCGGCGCAGCGCGGCGGGGATCCGCAGCGGCCAGGCAAGCACCATGAACTCGACGCCCTGTTGTGGCGCGCAGCGCGGCCCGGCGAACCGAGCTGGCCGTCGCCTGTCGGCCCCGGCCGGCCGGGCTGGCACATCGAGTGCGCGGCGATAGCGCTCAGCCGTATCGGCACCGGTCTCGACATCCAGGGCGGCGGCACCGACCTGATTTTCCCGCATCATGAGTTCACTGCCGCGCTTGCCGAATCCATCAGCGGTGAACGGCGATTCGCCCGTCACTACGTGCACGCCGGGATGATCGGCTGGGACGGTCACAAGATGTCCAAAAGCCGCGGCAACCTGGTGCTGGTCTCGACGTTGCGCACACAGGGTGTCGAGCCGTCAGCGATCCGGCTGGGACTTTTGGCCGGGCATTACCGCGCGGACCGGTCGTGGAGCACCCAGCTGCTCGACGAAGCCCGCGGCCGGCTGCACCGGTGGCGCGCCGCGACCGCCCTGCCCGCCGGCCCGGCCGCTGAGGATGTGATCGCCCGAGTGCGCCGGTATTTGGCCGACGACCTCGACACCCCTAAAGCACTTGCCGCTCTTGATGGTTGGGCTGCCGATGCACTGGAATACGGCGGTGATGACAAGGACGCACCGGCATTGGTGGCCAAGGCGGTCGACGCCCTGCTCGGGGTGGCCCTGTAACGGCTCGGCGCGGGAGGTTTCAGCCATGACAGCACTCAACTCTCAAGTGGTGTTCCTCACCGGCGCTGCCGGCGGGATCGGTGCAGAGGTGGCATTGCGGCTGCATGAGCGCGGCGCCAAACTGGTGCTGACCGACCTCGACGAGGCGCAGCTCAAACGGCTGGGCAACCAGCTTGGTGACGAACGGGTGCTGACCGTGGTCGCCGATGTGCGCAACAGGGAGGCCATCCAAGCCGCCGCCGATCAGGCTGTCGCACGGTTCGGCGGCATCGACACGGTGATCGCTAACGCCGGGATCATCAGCTACGGTTCGGTACTTCAGGTTGACCCGGAGGCGTTCCGGCGGCTCATCGATATCAATGTGCTCGGTGTGTATTACACGGTGCGCGCGGCTCTTCCGTCGGTTATCGAGCGTCGCGGCTATGTGTTGATCGTGTCCTCGCTGGCCGCCTACGCTGCCGCGCCGGGGCTGGCGGCCTATCACGCGTCCAAGGCCGCCGTCGAGCACTTCGCCAACGCGCTGCGCCTGGAGGTCGCGCACTTCGGCGTGGACGTCGGTTCGGCGCACATGTCCTGGATCGACACAGCCATGGTGCGAGACAGCAAGGCCGACCTGGCCACCTTCACCGAGATGCTCGCCAAACTGCCCTATCCGCTCAACCGCACCACATCGGTGCGCGCCTGTGGGCGGGCCTTCCTCAAGGGCATCGAAGGGCGTAAACGCCGCATCAACTGCCCGGGCTGGGTGGGCGCGTTCCGCTGGCTGCGGCCGTTATTGTCCACCCCGGCAGGAGAAGCGCCGGTGCTGCGGTTTGTGCCTGACCTCTTGCCGCGGATGGACGCCGAAGTTGCCGCGCTGGGTCGCTCTACCAGCGCGCACACCGAATCACTTGAGCGGCGCTGATCCGCGAGGGTGCGTGGTTGTCCGCGACACGCCGCGGCGGCGTGACACCGGGTGCACACTGGGCGGGCGGTCCTGGGGTCTGCGCCGGCGGCGATGGATCAGCGCCCGAAACCAGGGCGGCGACGGCGCAGATAGCGCTCGAACTCGGCGGCCAGCGCGTCACCGTCGATCTTGCCCAGCACTTCGGTCATGTCGATCTCGGCATCGCCGCGCTGCTCCAGCGACTGCACGTATTCGGCCAGGTCGTCGTCTTCGGCGATCATCTCGCTTATAGCCTGCTCCCACTCTTCGGCCTGCGCCGGCAGGTCAGCCAGCGGAACCTCGACATCGAGCACATCCTCGACACGGCGCAGCAAGGCTATGGTCGCCTTCGGGTTCGGCGGCTGCGACACGTAGTGCGGTACCGCCGCCCAGAACGTCACCGCCGGGATCCCGGCCGCTACACACGCGTTCTGGAACACCCCGGCGATCCCGGTCGGGCCCTCATAGCGGGTCTCCTGCAAGCCGAATCGCCGGGCCGACTCGGGGGAGTAGGCCGCGCCCGAGACCGGCACCGGCCGGGTGTGCGGCGTGTCGGCCAGCAGTGCACCCAGGATCACCACGGTTTCGACGTTGAGCTTGTCGGCGATGGCCAGCAACTCAGCGCAAAACGTGCGCCAGCGCATATTCGGCTCCACACCGCGCATCAGTACGACGTCGCGTCCGCTGCCCGGTGGGCGACAGTGTGAAATCCGCATCGCGGGCCACACCAGTTCGCGGGTGACCCCGTCGACCTGGCGGATCACCGGGCGATTCACCTGGTAGTCGTAGTAGGCCTCGTCGTCGATCTCCACGATCGGATCGGCTTCCCAGATGGCGTCCAGGTGCTCCAGCGCGTCACTGGCGGCGTCACCGGCGTCGTTCCATCCCTCGAAGGCTGCGACGGCGATGGTGTTGTGCAGTCGGGGCAGCGCAGCGTCGGCGTCCGGGGAGATCACAGGATCAGCCTACGGCGTGAGGTGGCGCGTCGGCGCAGTGACGGCCGCAGCCATTTGGATAGAACAGCTATGCTTGTGGGGATGAGCGTCGCGAATGATGCCGGCTACGACACCGACCTGTTGGATGTTCTCGCTGAGCGGATCCTGCTGGGCGACGGCGCGATGGGTACCCAGCTGCAGGCTGCGGATCTCACACTCGACGACTTCCGCGGACTGGAGGGCTGTAACGAGATCCTCAACGAGACTCGTCCCGACATCATCGCCCGCATCCACCGCGACTACTTCGAAGCCGGCGCCGACGCCGTCGAGACCAACACGTTCGGGTGCAATGCGTCAAACCTCGGCGACTACGGCATCGCCGACAAGATCAGGGATCTCTCAGCGCAGGCCACCACGATCGCGCGCCGCGTCGCCGACGAGCTCTGCACACCCGGGCGCAAACGCTACGTGCTGGGCTCGATGGGACCGGGCACCAAGCTGCCGACGCTCGGGCACACCGAGTATGCGGTGATCCGTGACGCCTACACCGAGGCTGCGCTCGGCATGCTCGACGGCGGCGCCGACGCTATTTTGGTGGAGACCTGTCAGGACCTGCTGCAGCTCAAGGCCGCGGTGTTGGGGTCGCGACGGGCGATGGCGCAGGCTGGACGGCGCATTCCGATTTTCACCCACGTCACTGTGGAGACCACTGGAACGATGCTGCTAGGCAGCGAGATCGGCGCCGCGCTGACCTCCATCGAGCCGCTCGGTGTGGACATGATCGGCCTGAACTGCGCGACAGGGCCCGCCGAAATGGCTGAGCACCTTCGGTATCTGTCCCAGCATGCCCGTATCCCGGTGTCGGTCATGCCCAACGCCGGACTTCCGGTGCTCGGAGCCAATGGCGCCGAATATCCTTTGCAGCCTGAAGAATTCGCTGAAGCTCTGGCTGGTTTCATCGCCGAATTCGGGCTGTCACTGGTCGGCGGGTGCTGCGGCACCACCCCGGAGCACATCCGCCGGCTCGCGGCTGTGGTGGCCGGATTCAACGCGGGTGAGGCACCGCGCGGCGAACGGCAGGTGACCTATGAGCCGGGGGTTTCGTCACTGTACACCGCGGTGCCGTTCGCGCAGGAATCCTCGGTACTGATGATTGGTGAGCGAACAAACGCGAACGGCTCCAAGGCTTTTCGTGAAGCGATGATCGCCGGGGACTACCAGAAATGCCTTGATATCGCCAAAGAGCAAACCCGCGACGGGGCGCACCTGCTGGATCTGTGCGTGGACTATGTGGGTCGTGACGGCGTCGCCGACATGACGGCGTTAGCCAGCCGCCTCGCCACCGCATCAACCCTGCCGATCATGCTGGACTCCACCGAAACCGCTGTGCTGCGGGCCGGTCTGGAACATCTCGGGGGGCGCTGCGCGATCAACTCGGTCAACTACGAAGACGGTGCGGGCCCGGAGTCCCGTTTTCACCAGACCATGGAGCTGGTGGCAGAACACGGTGCTGCCGTGGTAGCGCTGACCATCGACGAGGAGGGGCAGGCCCGCACCGCCGAGAAGAAAGTGGCCATCGCCGAGCGGCTCATCGACGACATCACGACGAACTGGGGCGTGGAGAAATCGTCGATCTTGATCGACTGTTTGACCTTCACTATCGCTACCGGGCAGGAAGAGTCGCGCCGCGACGGCATCGAGACCATCGAGGCGATCCGTGAACTCAAAAAACGTCACCCGGACGTGCAGACCACCCTGGGACTGTCCAACATCTCGTTCGGCCTGAACCCTGCGGCGCGCCAGGTGCTCAACTCGGTGTTCCTCAACGAATGCCGGGAAGCAGGATTGGATTCGGCAATCGTGCATGCGTCAAAAATCGTGCCGATGAACCGGATTCCCGATGACCAGCGCCAGGCCGCGCTCGACTTGGTCTATGACCGCCGCCGCGACGGCTATGACCCCCTGCAAGAGCTGATGCGTCTCTTCGAGGGGGTTTCCGCCGCGTCCTCGAAAGAGTCACGCGCTGCCGAGCTGGCCAAACTGCCGGTGCTGGAACGGTTGGCGCAGCGCATCATCGATGGTGAACGCAACGGCCTGGAAGCCGACCTCGACGAAGCCATGATGCTGAAGCCGCCGCTGGACATCATCAACGACAACCTGTTGGCGGGAATGAAGACCGTCGGTGACCTGTTCGGGTCGGGGCAGATGCAGCTGCCGTTTGTGCTGCAGTCCGCCGAGGTCATGAAGGCCGCCGTCGCCTACCTCGAACCGCATATGGAGAAATCGGAAGACGACGCCGGCAAGGGCCGGATCGTGCTGGCCACCGTCAAGGGCGATGTGCACGACATCGGCAAGAATCTGGTGGACATCATCTTGACCAACAACGGATATGAGGTCATCAACCTCGGGATCAAGCAGCCGATATCGACCATTCTGGAGGCGGCCGAGGAGAAAAACGCTGATGTGGTCGGGATGTCCGGGCTGCTGGTCAAGTCCACCGTGGTGATGAAGGAAAACCTCGAGGAGATGAACACCCGCGGGGTTGCTGACAGGTTTCCGGTGCTGCTTGGTGGTGCGGCACTGACCCGCAGCTATGTGGAAAACGACCTGGCCGAACTGTACGAAGGCGAAGTGCACTATGCGCGAGACGCTTTCGAAGGGCTGAAACTGATGGACACCATCATGAGTGTCAAACGAGGGGAAGCTCCCGACACCGACAGCCCGGAGGCGCTTGCCGCCCGCCAAAAGCAGGCCGAACGCAAGGCTCGCCACGAGCGATCGAAACGCATTGCCGAAAAACGCAAAGCCGCTGAGACGCCGGTGCACGTGCCGGAACGTTCCGATGTGGCAGCCGATGTCGAGGTTCCGATGCCCCCGTTCTGGGGATCGCGGGTGGTCAAAGGCCTGGCGGTGGCCGATTATGCCAGGCTGCTCGACGAACGCGCGCTGTTCTTGGGGCAGTGGGGACTGAGGGGTGCCCGCGGCGGCGACGGTCCGTCATATGAGGAGCTGGTTGAGACCGAGGGACGCCCGCGGCTGCGCTATTGGCTGGACCGGTTGTCCACCGACGGCGTGTTGGCGCACGCAGCCGTGGTGTACGGCTACTTCCCGGCAGTTTCCGATGGTGATGACGTCGTCGTGCTCACCGACCCCGAACCCGATGCGCCCGAACGTTTCCGGTTTACTTTCCCGCGTCAGCAGCGTGGCCGGTTTTTGTGCATCGCCGATTTCATCCGGTCGCGGGCGCTGGCCGTCGCCCGGGGCCAGGTTGATGTGCTGCCGGTTCAGCTGGTCACGATGGGCCAGCCCATCGCCGACGTCGCCAACGAGTTGTTCGCATCCAATGCCTACCGCGACTATCTGGAAGTTCACGGTATCGGGGTGCAGCTCACCGAGGCGCTGGCCGAGTATTGGCATCGACGTATCCGCGAGGAACTGAAGTTCTCCGGGGACCGCGCGATGTCAGCCGAGGACCCCGAGGCGGTCGAAGACTACTTCGCACTCGGCTACCGCGGTGCCCGCTTCTCGCTCGGCTACGGCGCCTGTCCAGAGCTGGAGGACCGGGCCAAGATAGTCGGGCTGTTACAGCCGGAACGCATCGGTGTGACCCTCTCGGAGGAATTTCAGTTACACCCCGAACAGTCCACTGACGCGTTTGTTCTGCACCACCCAGAAGCCAAGTATTTCAACGTCTGAGAAACGCTTTATAGTACCTGCACCGGATTGCGCCACCCGCGGCAACGTGTGCCGCACAATCGCGTGGCCGGTGATACCGGTTTCCAGAGCCGCTTACCGACCGACCTGAGTGCGGTTTCAGCCGGGACGCCTGAGGCCCAGATCAGAGCCAATGCATCCGCGCGCCTGCCCATGAGGATGAAATCACAGCCGCCCCTTTAAAATTAGGGAGAACTGGCAACCGGGTGCCGTGGCCAACCCCGATCTGATGTCTGTGACCCCGGCACGCTCGTCACAATGGTGCAGCATTCATCCCCGACGCCGATTCAAGTTTGTCGATGAAGCGCAAAGTGACCGTCTGAAAATAGGCGTCGAAATCCGCCCGGAAGCTGGGCTCGTCGGAAACGAACGGGCGCTGCATCGACATGCCGAGCAGCCCGGTCTCGACCAAATGAACGGTTTCGTTGATCAGGCTGGCCGGTGCCCGATCACCGGCGATACCGCGCAGCATATTAGCAAGTTCCTGACGCTGGGTGTCGCGATAGCTTATGTATGCGGCGCGCAAAAACTCGTTGTGGTTGGCCGCCGCGGCGAATTCAACCATGAATGTGACCGCATCGAGGTTGTTGATGAACAGCGTGTAGAGCAGATCAGCCGCCTCTGAAAGGCTTTCCCGCAGCGATTTTCCGTGCGGCAGCTTGGCTGCGGCCGCGGCGAACAACGTCTGGGCCAGGTTCGCCATCGTCGATTCGAACAGTTTCGCCTTGGTGTCGAAGTGATAGTGCAGCAATGCCTGAGACACCCCGGCCCGGGCGGAAATCTTTTTCATCGACGACTTTTCATAGCCGTACTCGCGGAAACACTCGACGGTCGCGCGCATAATACGCTCCCGCGTGCTGCTGGCAGCACGCGCGGAATCTTCGCCGTCGATAACCGTCGAGACTGTCGTGAGCACCACCTCCCGGCGCACCACGATACTATCTGATCAATCAGTCAAACAACCTATCGGTTTGGTGGCAAGGGCCGTACGCTGCCGGTAAGGCGACTCGTTTCCGACCGCGTGACAACGGCTTTCAACCTGGCCGATATGGCCGCCGGCTCCGGCACCGCCGGCTCCGGCCGGGGCCGGCGCAACGGGTGGCTGTGGTCCGCGGTGCCGCCCCGGGCCGCAGCGAAAGCACCGCCCGGGGCGGTACAAGCCCGATCGGAAGACTCCGATCGACGAACTCGTGCCGCGCTTGCTGAGACGGACGCGGACGTGGTCGTGGGTGTTGGGCATCCGCTGACGCACACCGGCGGCCCCGGCCGCGACAGAAATGACCGGCGTCCCGGGCTGGCATTACACCTCGGGCGTCGGCGCAACGGTGCTCTCATGGTGCTCTCATCGGCGCAGCGGGCCTATGCACTGCGGGGGGCTTTGTGCCACACGCGGCGAAGGACACGGTGAAACGGGCACGGCGGCTGTCGGCGGACCGGCTCGCCCATTTTCGAGATTGACTCATCAGTCAACAACTCCGTAGGGTGCGGGTATGTCGCGAGCGGTGGCGCGGGCCTTGGTGCTGGAGGCGCCACGGCGGCTGGTGGTCCGGGAGTTTCCGCTGCCGCCGGTCGGTGACGACGATGCGCTGGTGCGGGTGGCGGCCTGCGGACTGTGCGGGACCGACCATGAGCAGTACACCGGAGAACTCACCGGCGGTTTCGCGTTTGTCCCCGGCCACGAGACGGTCGGGGTCATCGACGCCATCGGCGACCGCGCAGCGCAGCGGTGGGGTGTGACCGTCGGTGACCGGGTGGCGGTCGAGGTATTCCAGTCGTGTCGCGAATGCGCGAATTGCCTTGCGGGAGAATACCGGCGCTGTGAGCGTCACGGCCTTGCCGACATGTATGGTTTCATCCCCGTGGACCGCGCGCCCAGCCTGTGGGGTGGTTACGCCGAGTACCAGTACCTGGCCCCCGACTCGATGGTGCTGCGGGTGCCCGACGCGCTCGACGCGACAGTGGCCACGTTGTTCAATCCACTCGGTGCCGGGATCCGCTGGGGGGCAACAGTTCCCGGTACCAGCAGAGGAGACGTTGTCGCGGTGCTCGGGCCGGGTATCCGCGGGCTGTGTGCTGCCGCGGCGGCCAAAGAGGCCGGCGCCGGGTTCGTGATGGTGACCGGCGTGGGTCCCCGTGACACCGACCGACTGGCGCTGGCCGGCAAGTTCGGCGCCGATCTCGTCGTCGATGTTGCGCACGACGACCCGATTGGCGCGCTGACGACTGCGACCGGCGGGCTGGCTGACATCGTCATCGATGTCACCTCAAAGGCGCCAACAGCATTCGCGCAGGCAATCGGTCTGGCCCGTCCCGCCGGGACCGTCGTCGTCGCGGGTACCCGGGGCTTCGGCGTTGGCGCTCCGGGGTTCTCGCCCGACATGGTGGTGCTCAAGGAGCTGCGTATCCTTGGCGCCCTTGGTGTGGACGTCACCGCCTACCGGGCGGCACTGGAGTTGCTGGCATCGGGACGCTACCCGTTCGAGAGCCTGCCGCGGCGCTGCGTTCGGCTTGACGATGCCGAGGAGCTGCTCGCCAGCATGGCTGGTGAGCGCGACGATGTCCCGCCGGTCCACGGAGTGCTCACACCATGACCCCACCGATCAGACAAGCCCGGGTGCCGCGCCTGCCGGTCGACGAGGCCAAGGCCGCCGCCGATGAGGCGGGGGTACCGAACTACATGGCCGAGCTGGCCATCTTCCAGGTGCTGCTGAACCACCCGAGCCTGGCCCGTGCCGTCAACGACCTGCTGGCCACCATGCTCTGGCACGGCGCTCTTGACTCGCGGCTGCGCGAGTTGGTCATCATGCGCATCGGCTGGCTGACCGCCTCCGACTACGAGTGGACCCAGCATTGGCGTGTCGCGCTGGGCCTGGGTGTGTCGGCCGAGGATCTGCTCGGCGTGCGCGACTGGCGGGCATACCGCGGTTTCGGCCCGGTCGAACGCGCGGTGCTGGCCGCCACCGACGATGTGGTGCGCGACGGCGCGGTGAGCGCCGAGAGCTGGGCGGCCTGCGCACGCGAACTCAGCGACCGAGCGGTGCTCATCGAGCTGGTGACCGCCATCGGCGCCTGGCGGATGATCGCCTCGATCCTGCACAGCCTCGAGGTGCCGTTGGAGGACGGCGTCGAAAGCTGGCCGCCCGACGGGCGAGCACCGGTGTGAGCGACTCGGCGGCGACCGTCGCGGAGCTGCCGGCAACCCGGCACCACGTCATTTGCGTTGGGCCCCCGCTGCGCCTTCGGCGGCCGGTGGCCTGCGTGAGCCGGCGGCGGGTGACCCGCGGCGCCCTCACACGATGCGATAGGTCTGCACGGCATGCGCGACCACTGTGCCCTCGGCGTCGGTCGCGGTGATCTCGGTGAAGGTGAGCTCCTTGCGGCGCCGGACGGTGCGGGCGTGGCAGAGCAGGTCACAGCGTTTGGCGGCGCCGGTGTACTGAATGCTCATGGCGACGGTGGAGGCCCGCATGCCCTTGTCGAAGTCGTGGTTGGACCAGGCTGCCGCGGCGCCGGCGGTGTCCATCACCGAGGCGATCACCCCGCCGTGAAAATACGTGCCGTCGTTGGTGAGGTCTTCGCGAAACGGCAGCCGTAGGGTGACATCGTCGGGCTCGTACCGCTCGAAAACGATGCCGAGACCGGCGAGAAACGGCGTCGTGGGCATCAGGTCGCGCACGGCTTGGCGGCGTTCGTGCTGCTGTTTCTCGGTCAGCGCCATGGTCCGCACCCTACCTGATTCGATTGACAGGTCAATCAATAACTCGTAGCGTCGAATCGATGCGAACAAAAGTCGCCGAACTGCTCGGGGTGGAGTTCCCGATCTGCGCCTTCAGCCACTGCCGGGACGTGGTGGCCGCGGTGTCTCATGCCGGCGGCTTCGGGATTCTCGGCGCCGTCGCGCACAGTCCCGAGCGCCTGCAGACCGAACTGGACTGGATCGAGCAGCAGACCGGCGGCAAGCCTTACGGTGTCGATCTGCTGTTGCCGCCCAAATATGTGGGTGCCGAGCAGGGGGGTATCGACGCCAAACAGGTGCGGGCGCTGTTGCCCCAGGAGCACCGGGCGTTCGTCGAGGACATGCTGGGCCGGTACGGGATCGCAACGCCCAGCGACGAGAGGTTGTTGCCGCCCACCGCCGGGCTGAACATTTCCCCGAAGGGGTACGAGCCGCTGCTCGACGTCGCCTTCGCCCACGACATCCGGCTGATCGCCAGCGCGCTCGGCCCCCCGCCACCCGACCTGGTCGAACGCGCCCATGACCACGACGTGCTGGTGGCCGCCCTGGCCGGCACCCGGCAGCATGCGCTGCGGCACGCCGCCGCCGGCGTGGACTTGATCGTCGCGCAAGGCACCGAGGCCGGTGGTCACACCGGGGAGGTGGCGACGATGGTGCTGGTTCCCGAGGTTGTCGATGCGGTGTCGCCGATACCGGTTCTGGCCGCGGGCGGAATCGCGCGCGGCCGCCAGATCGCGGCGGCCCTGGCGCTGGGCGCCGAAGGCGTGTGGTGCGGGTCGGTGTGGCTGACCACCGAGGAAGCCGAGACCCCCCCGGTGGTCAAGGAGAAGTTCCTGGCCGCCACCTCGTCGGACACCGTGCGGTCGCGCTCCCTGACCGGCAAGCCGGCCCGGATGCTGCGCACCGCCTGGACCGACGAGTGGGAGCGCCCCGACAGTCCCGGCCCGCTGGGTATGCCGCTGCAAAGCGCGCTGGTGGCCGAACCGCAGCTGCGCATCAACCAGGCCGCCAGCCAGCCCGGCGCCAAGGCCCGCGAACTGGCCACCTACTTCGTCGGGCAGGTTGTCGGCTCACTGGACAAGGTGCGGCCGGTCCGATCGGTGGTGCTGGACATGGTCGAAGAGTTCATCGACGCGGTCGGGCGTCTCGAACACCTGGTGGACCGATGACCGCGCCGGCCCGGCGGCGTCGCGCGGTCAGCGACGAAGACAAGTCTCTGCGTCGTGACCAGATTATGGGTGCGGCCAAAGAGGTGTTCGCGCGCAAGGGTTTTCACGCCACCACCATCGCCGACATCGCCAAAGAAGCCGGCCTCGCCTACGGGTTGATTTACTGGTATTTCGACTCCAAAGACGAGTTGTTTCACGCGTTGATGGCCGGCGAAGAAGAGGCGCTGCGCACTCATCTGGCCGCGGCGCTGGCCGCGCTCGACGAACCAGCCGGCAGCGCGGAGGCGTTGTTTCGCACCGCGGTGCGGGCCACGTTCGAGTTCTTCGAAGCGGACAAGGCGACCGTCAAACTGCTGTTTCGGGACGCTTATGCGCTCGGCGATCGCTTCGAAAAGCACCTCGGCGGCATCTATGAGCGTTTTATCGACGATATTGAAAGTTTCATCACCGCCGCCCAGGAACGCGGTGAGGTAGTGGCCGCTCCGCCGCGGATGGTGGCCTACACGCTGGCGGCGCTGATCGGTCAGCTGGCCCACCGCCGGTTGAACACCGACGACGGCGTCTCGGCCGCCGAAGTCGCAGACTTCGTCGTCTCGCTGGCGCTCAATGGGTTACGACCCCGGAGGGACTGAGGTGCGTTTCGTCGTCATCGGGGCCGGGATGGCGGGAATACTGAGCGCCATCAAGCTGCGCGAGGCGGGTTTCAGTGACATCACCGTCTACGAGAAGGCCGACCGCCTCGGCGGCACCTGGCGCGAGAACACCTACCCCGGCATCTCCTGCGACGTACCGTCGCACCTGTACACCTACACGTTCGCCCCCAACCCGGAGTGGAGCCACACGTTTGCGCCGGGCCCGGAGATTCTGGCCTACTTCGAGGCCGTCGCGCGCCGTCACGGTGTCGATCGATTGATCCGCTACGGCCAGGAAGTCTGCCGCCTGGACCACGACGGAACTCGCTGGCGCGTGACGACCTCGACCGGTGAACAGGACGCGGCCGATGTGGTGATCGCCGCCACGGGTGTCCTGCATCACCCGCGTTATCCCGACATCGACGGGCTTGACGAGTTCGCCGGCCGCGTGTTCCACAGCGCCCGCTGGGACCACAGTGTGCCCCTGGCCGGCGCGCGGCTGGGGGTGATCGGCACCGGGTCATCGGCGGTGCAGATCACCGGCGCGGTCACCGACGTCGTCGCTGAGTTCTTTCTGTTTCAACGCACTCCGCAGTGGATTTTGCCGGTGGACAACCCCCCCATCCCGGAAGCCGACCGGGCCCGCTACCGGGCCGACCCGTCGGCGCTGACCGCGCTGCGCACCGAACTCAACGCCGGCTTCATCCAAAGCTTCGCCAACGCGGTCGTCGACGCCGATTCGGCAGCGTTGAAAAAGCTGGAAAACGCCGCCCGCGCCAATCTGGAGGACAGTGTCACCGATCCCGGGCTGCGCGAGAAACTGCGTCCGGACTACCGGGCCGGCTGCAAGCGGTTGATCATCTCGGCGAACTTCTACCAGGCCATCCAGCGGCCCAACGCCCATCTGATCACCGAGCCCATCGAGCGCGTCGAGCCCGAGGGGGTGCGCACCGCCGACGGCGTGCTGCATCGGCTCGACGTGCTGGTGCTGGCCACCGGCTTCCAGGTGGATCGCTTCCTGCGGCCGATGCAGGTCAGGGGGCGCGCAGGTGTCTGCCTCGACGAGATGTGGACGCCGCGTCCCTACGCGTACTTGTCGGTGTCAGTGCCCGATTTTCCCAACCTGTTCATGCTCAACGGGCCCAACGGCCCGGTGGGGAACTTCTCGCTGATCGATGTCGCCGAGGCCCAGTTCGGCTATCTCATACAGCTCATCGAGCTGTTGGCGCGCGGCCGGTATTCCCAGATCAGCGCCAGCCACCACGCCACGTCCCGTTTCGAGGCCGAGCGGGTGGAAGCAGCTCGCAAAACGGTGTGGGTGACCGGGTGCCGCAGTTGGTACCTCGATGACCGCGGGGTGCCGGTGGCCTGGCCCTGGAGTTTCACCCGTTTCCAGGAGGCCATGGCTCGCCCAGACCTGGCCGACTACGAACTCATCTAGTCCCGCGTAGTCCCGCGTAGTCCCGCGTCGACCACAGGGCCTGTGGCGACCTGGGTAGAGGTCATGAATCCGTAAAGAATCAGCGACATCGACCGGGACTAAATTGACCTGCTCACGTTGTTCGTGCATCATCGGAGAGGTAGCACCTCGTTAGGCGAGGCGGCCACACGGATATAGGCCACTGACCCCGAACGTCGAGAGACGCCCAGGGTCAGGACAGCTCCTCCCGGCTTAAGGGTTGAGCCCAAGTGGCTTCCGGGTTTCCGGATACGGCGTGTGGTGTCGAAGCTCTGACGAGTGGGGTGCGGTCTTCGGCTCTTGCCGGATTCTGTGCTCCTTTGCGTGCTGGGACGTTGTGCGGGTTGCCGCACTGGTGCTGCGAGGAGGTGAGGGACTAATGAGTTCCAGTTCTAGTCCGGGTCGATATCCGGGCCTGGTTTCGTCCCGATCCGGTCTCCGGCACGGCGTTTCCAGCTAGACGGGGCTAGCACACACGCGAGTTGCCTCAACGGCCAGGCGGTCTGCCTGGCGCCGGGAACCGTTTACGGGGCGGAACAGTCAGTCACGTCAGTGTCCGATTGATTTCCGTGTAGAGGAGGCAACCATGACTGCTGTTCTGTGGGACGACGTAGACACGAGAGTGCCCGCCCCTGCTGCCCGTGCACCGCAGCTCAGGGCCGTTCCGGCGCCGGAGTCGGCGGCAGCGCCGAAGAAAGTGGTCAAGCGGCGCGACACCCAGCCGTTTGGTGTCGGAGGAGACCCGCTGGTGGAAGGTGCCGCGTGGTTGTTGTGCATCCCGCTGCGCCAGCTCTACGCCGCCCTGCTGCGCGTGGGCGTGCTAGAGGTCTTGGCTTGATGACCGCCGAGTCACCGCTCCCCGCCGGCGCGTTGAGTGATCAGACGTCCAAGGGGTTGCCACACGGCAGCCGTCGTGCTGCCGTGTGGCAACCCCTTGGCGTGGCTGGGCTGATCACGCTGCGCACCGCACTCGGCGACGGTGACCCTCGCTGAGGGGATTTCACCAACGGCGACCCGTGCCGGGAAAACGCCGCGGCGAGCGGTGCGCTTCGCGCTGACGGGGGCGGCTGCGTGCTCGCCGAGGCGGGTGTCAACATCGCCGGTCGGTGCGCGCTTGACCACCGGCGGAGCCCCCGCACCGAGATCGCCGCAGAACCCGTGGGCATAGCTGGGGTGTGGACGATATCGGCGCACCGGTCCGGGCCGGCGGGCGTGGGGCGGTGGCTGCCCGTAGAATTGGCACAACGGCGTCGATCCGGCCATCACCGGGGAGCCTTCGGAAGAACAGCCAGCCAGGCCCAGTAGACCCGAACGGGTAGGCCCGTCACAGCCCTCAATTGAGCGGCCGCGTGCACGCGCGGCAAGCGGGGTGGTACCGCGGCGCTCGCGCACCGGCGCGTCGTCGTCCCCGGGCCCGGCAGTTGGCACAGGAGACGACACAGTGGCCGCGCACACCTACCCGAAGCTGGCCGGCGGGGCACCCGATTTCCCGGCGCTGGAACTCGAGGTGCTCGAGTACTGGGCCCGCGATGACACCTTCCGCGCCAGCATCAGGCGGCGTGCCGGTGCCCCGGAGTATGTGTTCTACGACGGCCCGCCGTTCGCCAACGGCCTGCCGCACTATGGGCACCTGCTGACCGGCTACGTGAAGGACATCGTGCCGCGTTACCGCACCATGCGCGGCTACCAGGTGGAGCGCCGCTTCGGCTGGGACACCCACGGCCTGCCCGCCGAAATCGAAGCCGAGCAACAGCTCGGGATTACCGACAAATCCCAGATCGACGCGATGGGCATCGCCGCGTTCAACGCGGTGTGCCGGGAGGCGGTGCTGCGCTACACCGACGAGTGGCGCGCTTATGTGACTCGCCAGGCCCGCTGGGTCGACTTCGACAACGACTACAAGACGCTGGATCTCTCCTACATGGAGTCGGTGATCTGGGCGTTCAAACAATTGTGGGACAAGGGTCTTGCCTATGAGGGCTACCGGGTGTTGCCGTACTGCTGGCGCGATGAAACCCCGTTGTCCAACCACGAACTGCGGATGGACGACGACGTCTACCAAAATCGCCAAGATCCGGCGATCACGGTCGGTTTCCGCGTGCTCGACGGCGAAGTGGCCGGTGCGTATCTGTTGGTGTGGACGACGACACCCTGGACGTTGCCGTCGAATCAGGCGGTTGCCGTCAACCCTGACGTCACCTACGTGCACCTGCGGGCAGGGCAGCGGCGTTTCGTCCTGGCCCAGGCCCGGCTGAGCGCCTATACCCGCGAGCTCGGGCAGCATCCCCAGATCTTGGGAACTTACCGCGGCGCTGACCTGGTGGGCCTGCGCTACCTGCCGCCGTTTCCGTATTTCATGAACTCTGCCAACGCCTTTCAGGTACTGGCGGGTGGTTTCGTCACGACGGAGGACGGCACCGGTATCGTGCACTTAGCGCCGGCGTACGGCGAGGACGACATGGAGACCGCCGATGCGGCCGGCATTGTTCCGGTCACACCCGTGGACTGCACCGGCCGCTTCGACGCCACCGTGCCCGACTATCAGGGCCAGCACGTTTTCGAGGCTAACCCGAATATCATCCGCGACTTGAAGAACGGCAGCGGAGCGGCCGCAGCCAACGGCGCGGTGCTGCTGCGCCAGGAAACCTACGAGCACCCCTACCCGCACTGCTGGCGGTGCCGCAACCCGCTGATCTACCGGGCGGTGTCCTCATGGTTTGTGAAGGTCAGCGCATTCCGGGACCGTATGGTCGAGCTGAACCGGCAGATCACCTGGTATCCCGAGCATGTCAAAGACGGGCAGTTCGGTAAGTGGCTGGAGGGTGCACGCGACTGGTCGATCTCGCGAAACCGATACTGGGGCACTCCCATTCCGGTGTGGGTATCCGACGACCCGGCTTATCCGCGCATCGACGTCTACGGCAGCCTCGACGAACTCGAGCGTGATTTCGGGGTGCGTCCCGATAATCTGCACCGACCCTACATCGACGAACTCACCCGGCCCAACCCCGACGATCCCACCGGGCAGTCGACGATGCGGCGCATCCCGGATGTGTTCGACGTGTGGTTCGATTCCGGGTCGATGCCCTATGCGCAGGTGCATTACCCGTTTGAGAACCGCGACTGGTTCCACCACCACTACCCGGGGGACTTCATCGTCGAATACATCGGGCAGACTCGAGGCTGGTTTTACACCCTGCACGTGCTGGCCACCGCGTTGTTCGACCGTCCGGCATTCAAAACCTGTGTGGCCCACGGGATTGTGCTGGGTTACGACGGACAAAAGATGAGCAAGTCGCGCCGCAACTATCCCGACGTGACCGAGGTGTTCGACCGGGACGGATCGGACGCTATGCGCTGGTTTTTGATGTCCTCCCCAATCCTGCGCGGCGGGAACCTGATCGTCACCGAGCAGGGTATTCGCGAGGCGGTGCGGCAGGTGCTGCTGCCGCTGTGGAACACCTACAGCTTTTTGGTTTTGTATGCACCACAAGTCGGTACTTGGCGGACTGACTCCCCGCATGTGCTGGACCGCTATATCCTGGCCAAGCTCGCCGCACTGCGCCAGGGCCTCACAGCTGATTTGGACGTGTGCGATATCTCGGGTGCCTGCGAGCAGCTGCGCCGGTTCACCGAAGCACTGACGAATTGGTATGTGCGACGCTCCCGCCAGCGGTTTTGGGACGAAGACGCCGACGCCATCGACACGTTGCACACCGTGCTGGAGGTGACCGCACGGCTGGCCGCGCCGCTGCTGCCGCTGATCACCGAGATCATCTGGCGTGGTATCACCGGCCAACGGTCGGTACACCTGACCGACTGGCCGGCCGCCGACGATGTGCCCGCCGATACGGAATTGGCCGCGGCGATGGATCAGGTCCGCGAGGTGTGCTCGGTGGCGTCATCGCTGCGCAAGGCGCACAAGCTGCGCGTGCGGCTGCCACTTCCCAAACTGACGGTGGCGGTGGAGAATCCACGACGCCTGGAGCCGTTCACGGAGTTGATCGCCGATGAACTTAACGTCAAGACAGTCGAACTCACCGACGCAATCGCCACCTACGGCCGCTTCGAGCTCACTGTGAACGCGCGAGTCGCCGGGCCGCGGCTGGGTAAAGATGTGCAGGCGGCCATCAAGGCGGTCAAGGCGGGTGAGGGTGTGGTGAACCCGGACGGCACGCTGACCGCGGGTCCGGCTGTGTTGCAACCCGACGAGTTCAGTTCCCGCCTGGTTGCCGCTGATCCGGAATACACGGCCGCGCTGCCCGGAGGCGACGGCTTGGTTGTGCTGGACGGCACGGTGACCCCTGAACTGGAAGCCGAGGGTTGGGCCAAGGACCGCATCCGCGAACTGCAGGAACTGCGCAAGTCGGCCGGGCTCGACGTGTCGGACCGGATCAGTGTGGTGATGGCGGTGCCCGCTGAGCGAGCAGATTGGGCGCGCACCCACCGCGACATGATTGCTCGCGAAATCCTTGCCACCAGTTTCGAATTCGCGGAGCCGCCGCCGGACGCCGTCGCGATCGGCGACGGCGTCCGTGTCCGCATCGCTAAGGCTTAACCCGTTGACGCCTTCCTATGCGTTTCCTGGGCCGATTCGTCAGTCGTCGTACTTTCATGTACTAGGGTTTCACCGCGCGCCATCGTTGGTTGCTGCCTTTCACATCGACGTGGACGTTGTGAAACCCGGCCTGGCGCAAGCGCTCTGGAAGCGTGGTAGGCGAGACCGGGTTGCAGGTATCGCGAAAATGCGCGATCCGGAACCACCGGGAGTCGACGCTGTCGCTGCCGGCGAACACCCCGCCGGGGGCCAGTACCCGAAACGCCTCGACGAACAGTTTGTCTTGCAGCCGCGCCGTCGGGACGTGGTGCAGCATCGTAAAGCACACCACCGAGCTGAATTCGTCAGCGGGAAGACCGGTGTCGGTGCCGTCGCCGTGGATGACGCGAGCGCGGTGCCCGTAGGCGGCCTGCAACTGCCGCGCCATCGGCCCGTCGATCTCTACGGCTGTCAGACGCGGTGTCTTGTCGAGGAGGGCGCCCATGTTGGCGCCGTAGCCGGGGCCGATCTCCAGTGTGCTGTCGCCCAAGTCCACGTCGGCGAGAACCCACGGCACCAGCCGGTCGCGTACCACCCTCGCCCAGTAACCCGAACTGCAACACAACCGGTGACAGAGGTTCATCGTCACAGTTTCCGACGCTATATCAATAGCATTGGCGTGTGGATGCCCGATGGGTGCTGCACCTGGACATGGATGCGTTTTTCGCCTCCGTCGAGCAGCTCACCCGTCCCACCCTGCAAGGACGGCCGGTGCTGGTGGGCGGTCTGGGCGGCCGCGGCGTGGTGGCCGGCGCCAGCTATGAAGCGCGCGCGTTCGGCGCCCGATCGGCCATGCCCATGCACCAGGCGCGCCGGCTGGTCGGGATCCACGCTGTCGTGCTGCCGCCCCGCGGCGTGGTGTACGGCGTGGCCAGCCGGCGGGTGTTCGACACCGTCCGAAGCCTGGTGCCCCTCGTCGAGCAGCTCTCCTACGATGAGGCGTTCGGGGAACCGGCCCAGCTGGCCGGCGCGTCAGCCGAGGACGCCGAGCTGTTCTGTGAGATCCTGCGCCAGCGGGTGCGCGAGGAGACCGGCCTGGTGGCCTCGGTCGGCGCCGGCTCCGGCAAGCAGATCGCCAAGATCGCGTCGGGATTGGCCAAACCCGACGGTGTTCGGGTGATCCGGCGCTCCGAGGAGCGGCAACTGCTCGCCCGGCTGCCGGTGCGACGGCTCTGGGGTATCGGCCCGGTTGCCGAGGAAAAACTGCACCGGCTCGGCATCGAGACGGTCGGAGAGCTGGCCGCGCTCACCGACACCGAGGCGGCCAGCATCCTGGGGGCGACGACCGGTCCCGCGCTGCACCGGCTGGCCCAGGGGATCGACGACCGCCCGGTCGTGGAGCGCGCCGAAGCCAAGCAGATCAGCGCGGAGTCCACTTTCGCGAGCGACCTGACCACGATCGAGCAGCTGCGGGAAGCAGTCGGCCCGATCGCCGAACACGCGCATCAGCGGCTGCTGCGCGACGGCCGGGGCGCCCGCACAGTCACCGTGAAGGTGAAAAAAGCTGATATGGGTATCCTGACCCGCTCGGCGACGCTGCCGTTCGCCACCGTCGATGCGGCCACACTGGTGTGGGTGGCCCGGCGGCTGCTGTTGGACCCGCGGCAGATCGGGCCGGTCCGGCTGCTCGGGGTGGGATTTTCCGGGTTGACCGAGGTGTGGCAACAGCCCTTGTTCCCCGACCTGGAGCTGGTGCCGGAGACCCCGGAGGCCCGCCGAACCGTCGGGGCGCCGCAGGCCGTGGCCGGTGCGGTGGGCGACACCGCGCGGTGGCGGGTGGGCGATGACATCGCCCACCCCGACTTCGGGCACGGCTGGGTGCAGGGCGCCGGCCACGGCGTGGTCACCATCCGGTTCGAGACCCGCAGCTCGGGGCCGGGACCGGTGCGCACCTTTCCCGCCGACAGCCGCGAGATCACCAGGGCCAACCCGGTCGACAGCCTGGACTGGCCGGACTATGTCACCGCTCTGCGGGCGGAGCAGTCGGCATCAGCCCCACCGGTCGAGGACCTCGCCGGGCGGTAGCTGCGCCGCCAGCGCCGCCATCAGCAGCACCCGGGCCTGCGGCGGGCCCAGCCGCGGCACCATCACCGCGCCCGCATTGACCAAATCGCGGCCGGGGCCATACCCGGCGCCGACCCGTGCGCCCACGACCCGCGTGGACACCGCGATCACCACCCCCGCGCGGCAATGACGGCGCACCCCCTCAATCACCGCGGCTCCGGCGTTACCCGATCCCAGCGCCTCCAGCACAATGCCGCGCGCACCCGCGGCCACGCAGGCATCCAATGCCACCGCATCGCTTCCCGGGTAGACCGCGACGATATCGACCCGAGGTGCCGCGGCAGCGCTCAGCTCGCCCATATACGGTCTGGTTTTGGGGTGAGTCAGGGTGAGTACACCGTTGTCGACGGTGCCGAGCACGTCGGCCGCGAAACCGGTGCGGGTGCCCATCTTCCGCAGCCCTAACGGCTGCAAGACCCGGCCTGCGAAACACACCAGGACCCCCGCCTCGCGCGCGGAGGCGTTGCCCGCCACCGCCACCGCATCACGCAGATTGGTCGGACCGTCGGTGTCGGGCGCGTCGGCGCTGCGCAGCGCACCGGTGATCACCACCGGCGCGGCACCGCGATACGTCAGCTCCAGCCACAGTGCCGTCTCTTCCAGGGTGTCGGTGCCGTGGGTGATCACCACGCCGCCGGCTCCGCTATCGACCGCGGTCTGCATCGCCGTGCGGATGCGGTCCCAATCGGCGGGTGTCAGCTGGGAGCTGTCCAGCGACATCAGGTCCACGACATCGACATCCAGGCCCGCGGCGAGCTCCGCACCGCCCCGGGTGGGCCGTCGTATCCCGTCAGCATCGGTGCTGCTGGCGATCGTGCCGCCGGTGCTGATCACGGTCAGACGGTCCATGCTGCGATCATGCCCCCGCGCGAGGTAAGGGATGATGGAGATGTGCCTGAGGAACCAACACGATCGACTGAATCGGTGACTGAGGCCCAGGAGGCCGGGGATGGCGCCGCCCCTGTGCCGCCGCGCCGATTGCGCCTCCTGCTGTCGGTTGCAGCGGTCGTGCTGGTGCTCGACATCGTCACCAAGGTGCTTGCCGTCGCCCTGCTGACCCCTGGCCAGCCGGTGCCAATCATCGGCGACACCGTCACCTGGACGTTGGTGCGCAATTCCGGGGCCGCGTTCTCGATGGCGACCGGTTACACCTGGGTGCTGACGTTGATCGCCAGCGCCGTCGTCTTCGGCATCGTCTGGATGGGACGACGGCTGGTGTCGCCGTGGTGGGCGATCGGTCTGGGGATGATTCTGGGTGGGGCCATGGGCAATCTGGTGGACCGGTTCTTCCGCTCACCCGGTCCGCTGCGCGGACATGTCGTGGACTTCCTGTCGATCGGGTGGTGGCCGGTGTTCAATGTCGCCGACCCGTCAGTGGTGGGTGGGGCCATCCTGCTCGTCACGTTGTCGCTGTTGGGCTTCGACTTTGACACCGTCGGCCGACGTACGCGCGGCCGGGAGGGGTCCCCGGCGGAACCGGCCGAGCCGCGCTGATGGCTGAGCGTGTGCTGCCCGTTCCTGAAGGGTTGGCGGGGATGCGCGTCGATGCGGGCCTGGCGCGCCTGCTGGGTGTGTCGAGAACCACGGCCGCCGCGCTGGCCGAGGACGGGGGTGTGGAACTTGATGGAGTGCCGGCCGGCAAGTCGGATCGGCTAAGACCCGGCGCCTGGTTGCAGGTGCGGCTGCCCGAAACGCCGCCGCCGCCGGAGAACAAGCCGGTCGATATCGAGGGCATGACGATCCTGTACTCCGATGACGACATCGTCGCGGTCGACAAACCCGCCGGCGTGGCGGCGCACGCGTCGGTCGGCTGGACCGGCCCGACGGTGCTCGGCGGGCTCGCGGCCGCCGGTTACCGGATCACCACGTCCGGGGTGCACGAGCGGCAGGGGATCGTGCATCGTCTCGATGTGGGCACCTCGGGGGTGATGGTGGTGGCGATCTCCGACCGTGCCTACACCGTGCTCAAGCGGGCGTTCAAGCAGCGCACCGTGGATAAGCGCTACCACGCGCTGGTGCAGGGGCACCCGGATCCCTCCAGCGGAACCATCGACGCCCCGATCGGCCGGCACCGCGGCCACGAGTGGAAGTTCGCGGTGACCAAACACGGCAGACACAGCCTCACCCACTACGACACCCTGGAAGCCTTCGTCGCCGCCAGCCTGCTTGACGTGCACCTGGAAACCGGCCGCACCCATCAGATCCGGGTCCATTTCGCCGCGTTGCGTCACCCCTGCTGCGGCGACTTGACCTATGGTGCCGACCCGAAGCTGGCGCAAAAGCTCGGGCTACAACGCCAATGGCTGCATGCCCGGTCGCTGTCGTTCACGCACCCGGTGAACGGGCGGGGCATGGAAATCGTCAGTCCCTACCCGCCTGACCTCCAGCATGCCCTCGACGTGCTGCGCGCCGAAGGGTGATCACCGGTGTCGAGCGTGGCCCTACGGCTTGCGGGCTTCGATGAGGACTCGCGTGGAGTGGGTGACAAAGGGTCCGTCGGTGGTGATGCGCTCATGCAGTTCACGCAGCCGCTCACGATAGGCGTCGACGGTGAAGTCCGGCACCGTCCAGATCACCTTGCGCAGAAAGTAGACCACCGCGCCGATGTCGAAGAATTCCACGCGTAGCCGCTCCATGCGCAGATCCACGACCTGCAGCCCGGCGGCTCTTGCCTGCGCTGTCTCGACGTCTGGGTGATGCTCGGTGCGCCGCTGCGGCTGCGGTCCCATGAAGTACTCGACCAGCTCGAGCACCGTGGCGGGTCCGACATGCTGGGCGAAATAGGTGCCGCCCGGGCGCAGCACGCGGGCGATCTCGCTCCACCACACGGTGACCGGGTGCCGGCTGGTGACCAGGTCGAACGCCTCGTCGGCGAACGGTAACGGCGGCTCGTCCCGGGTTGCGACCACCACCACACCGCGCGGGTGCAAGCGCTTGGTGGCCAGCGCGGCGTTGGGCGGGTACGACTCGGTGGCCGCCATCGTCGGCGGGAACGTCGTCGCGCCGGACAACACCTCCCCGCCACCGGTCTGGATATCCAGCGCGGCCGACACGCCCGCCAACCGTCGGCTCAGCAGCCGTTGGTAGCCCCACGACGGGCGTTCCTCGGTCGCGCGGCCGTCCAACCAGGAGAAATCCCAGCCCTCGACGGGTACGCTGTCGGCCTCCGCCACCAGATCGTCAAACGTTCGAGGCACGCACGCATTGTGACGCCAATGCCGGTTTGGTGCCGCGTTGATCGTCATCGCCGTCACACCGTCAACCCGAAAAGACACCTGCCGCCGGCGGGCGCGGCGATCGAAGCGCCGTCCGCGGGGCGCTTCACGTGCTGTTGGTGCTCGCGCCGAGGAGCCCGAAGTGCCGGGCGCATCCGAGAACAAGCCTGCCAGCTGCTCGTCGGCAAGTACCCGCGCGGAGACGTCCTCGACGACGACCTCGATCGCCGCATGGCCACCGATCCGGCCGAAGATCGGTGATGCCTGGCTCCGCCGGGATGAGCAAGGCACCGGGCGTTGAGACACATTCGGCGACACGCCGAGACACGTCGGCGGGCGGCCCTAGACTGGCCTGCGATGAGCGGTTCTTCTTCGCGGTCCTTCGTGCACCTGCATAACCACACCGAGTACTCGATGCTCGACGGTGCTGCGAAGATCACCCCGATGCTCGCGGAGGCGCAGCGGCTGGAAATGCCCGCCATCGGGATGACCGATCACGGAAACCTGTTCGGCGCCAGCGAGTTCTATAGCGCCACCACCCGCACCGGGATCAAGCCGATCATCGGGGTCGAGGCCTATGTCGCGCCCGGCTCGCGCTTCGACACCCGTCGGGTTTTCTGGGGAGACCCCAGCCAGAAGGCCGACGACGTGTCCGGCGGCGGCGCCTACACCCACCTGACGATGATCGCGGAGAACGCGACCGGGCTGCGCAACCTGTTCAAGCTGTCCTCGCTGGCCTCCTTCGAGGGCCAGTTGAGCAAGTGGTCGCGGATGGACGCCGAACTCATCGCCCAGCACGCCGAGGGCATCATCGCCACCACCGGCTGCCCATCCGGGGAGGTGCAGACCCGGCTGCGGCTGGGTCAGTACCGCGAGGCGCTCGAGTCCGCCGCCAAATGGCGGGAGATCTTCGGGGCCGACAACTATTTCCTCGAATTGATGGATCACGGGCTGACGATCGAACGGCGGGTGCGTGACGGGCTGCTCGACATCGGCCGCGCCCTCGGTATCCCGCCGCTGGCCACCAACGACTGCCACTATGTGACCCGGGACGCCGCACACAACCACGAAGCACTGCTGTGCGTGCAGACCGGCAAGACGCTGTCGGACCCGAATCGGTTCAAGTTCGACGGTGACGGCTACTACTTGAAGTCGGCCGCCGAGATGCGGGCGATCTGGGATGATGTCGTCCCCGGCGCCTGCGACACCACCCTGGTGATCGCCGAACGGGTGGGCTCCTACGCCGACGTGTGGACACCGCGGGACCGCATGCCGGTGTTCCCGGTGCCCGCGGGACACGACCAGGCCTCCTGGCTGCGCCACGAGGTGGACGCCGGCCTGCGCCGACGGTTCCCGAACGGCCTGCCGCCCGGCTACGCCGAACGCGCCGCCTACGAGATCGACGTCATCTGCGCCAAGGGGTTCCCCTCCTATTTCCTGATCGTTGCCGACCTGGTCAACCACGCCCGGTCGGTGGGGATCCGGGTGGGCCCTGGCCGAGGTTCGGCCGCGGGTTCGCTGGTGTCCTACGCCCTGGGCATCACCGATATCGATCCGATCCCGCATGGTCTGCTTTTCGAGCGTTTCCTCAACCCCGAACGCACCTCGATGCCCGATATCGACATCGACTTCGACGACCGGCGCCGCGGTGAAATGGTGCGTTACGCCGCAGAAAAGTGGGGCCATGACCGGGTCGCCCAAGTCATCACATTCGGCACCATCAAAACTAAAGCGGCGCTCAAGGATGCGGCCCGGATTCACTTCGGGCAGCCGGGTTTTGCCATTGCTGACCGGATCACCAAGGCGCTGCCCCCGCCAATCATGGCCAAAGACATTCCGCTGTCGGGAATCACCGACCCCACCCATGAGCGCTACAAGGAAGCCGCTGAAGTCCGTAGCCTCATCGAAACCGATCCCGATGTGCGCACCATCTACCAGACCGCCCGTGGCCTGGAGGGGATGATCCGTAACGCGGGTGTCCACGCGTGCGCGGTCATCATGAGCAGTGAGCCGCTGACCGAAGCCATCCCGCTGTGGAAGCGTCCCCAGGACGGCGCCATCATCACCGGCTGGGATTACCCCTCCTGTGAGGCCATCGGCCTGTTGAAGATGGACTTCCTCGGGCTGCGCAACCTCACCATCATCGGCGACGCGATCGAGAACATCAAAGCCAACAGGGGCATCGACCTCGACCTGGAATCAGTGCCCCTCGACGATAAGCTCACCTACGAGTTGCTGTCCCGGGGCGAGACGCTGGGTGTTTTCCAACTCGACGGCGGGCCGATGCGTGATCTGCTGCGGCGCATGCAGCCCAATGGGTTCGATGACGTCGTCGCCGTCATCGCGTTGTACCGCCCGGGCCCGATGGGGATGAACGCGCACAATGACTACGCTGACCGCAAGAACGGGCGCCAGCCCATTACCCCCATCCACCCCGAGCTTGCTGAACCGTTGGAGGAGATCCTCGCCGAGACCTATGGGCTGATCGTCTACCAAGAACAGATCATGCGCATCGCGCAGAAGGTCGCGGGATATTCACTGGCCCAAGCCGACATTCTGCGTAAAGCCATGGGCAAGAAAAAAGCCGATGTGCTGGCCGCCGAATACGAGAACTTCGCGGCGGGCATGCGGGACAACGGTTTTTCGCCGGGTGCGATCAAAGTGTTGTGGGATACCATTCTGCCGTTCGCTGACTACGCGTTCAACAAATCGCACGCCGCCGGGTATGCCATGGTCTCGTACTGGACCGCGTATCTGAAGGCCAACTATCCGGCCGAATACATGGCGGGGCTGTTGACCTCGGTCGGCGACGACAAGGATAAAGCAGCAGTCTATCTGGCGGACTGCCGCAAGTTGGGTATCACAGTGTTGCCACCCGATGTCAACGAATCCGGGTTGACGTTCGCCTCGGTCGGCACCGACATCCGCTACGGCCTCGGCGCCGTGCGCAACGTGGGTGCCAATGTCGTTGCGTCCCTGATCAAGACGCGGACCGAGAAAGGCAAATTCACCGACTTCTCCGACTATCTCAACAAGATCGACATCTCGGCCTGTAACAAGAAGGTCACCGAGTCGCTGATCAAGGCCGGCGCTTTCGACTCGCTGGGGCACCCCCGCAAAGGCTTGTTTCTGGTGCACAGCGACGCAGTGGACTCGGTACTGGGCACCAAAAAAGCTGAGGCGATGGGCCAGTTCGACTTGTTCGGCGGGCCGGATACCGTCACGGACAAAGTGTTTAGCATCAAGGTGCCCGACGAAGAGTGGGATGACAAGCACAAGCTGGCGCTGGAGCGTGAGATGCTGGGCCTGTACGTGTCCGGTCATCCGCTCAACGGCGTCGCACATCTGCTGGCGACTCAGACCGACACCGCCATCCCGGCGATTCTCGACGGTGATGTACCCAATGACACTCCGGTGACGGTGGGCGGGATCCTGGCGTCGGTGAACCGGCGAGTCAACAAAAACGGAATGCCTTGGGCATCAGCGCAATTAGAGGATCTCACCGGCGCTATCGAGGTCATGTTTTTCCCACAGACCTATTCCGCGTACGGGGCTGACATCATCGATGATGCGGTCGTGGTGGTCAACGCGAGGGTGTCGGCTCGTGACGACCGGACAGTGCTGATCGCCACCGAGCTTGTCGTCCCGGACTTTTCGAAAGTCCAGACGAATCGCCCGCTGGCGGTCAATTTACCTACGCGCCAGTGCACGATCGACAAGGTGAATGCGCTCAAACAGGTGCTGACGCGCCATCCCGGCACGGCGCAGGTGCATCTGCGGCTGGTCAGCGGGGACCGAGTCACCACGCTGGAGCTGGACCCGTCACTGCGGGTGACACCCTCGCCGGCGCTGATGGGAGATCTCAAGGCGCTGCTGGGGCCGGGCTGCGTGGGCGGCTAGCACCGGAATACGCCCGCGGGAGACGCGGTGTCGCGGCCCGTGCGCAGCCTCCGCGACGCGGCGCCGGCTCGCCGGTGGGCGACAAACCAGCATCAGCACCGGCGACAGCGCCGAGCGCAGCACGTAGCCACCCGGAAACCAGACGTTGTGCTGCACGCGGGCCCGAACATGGGTGACGACGGGGCCTGCGCAGCATACACAGCCGCAGCGCAGGTCTCACCTGGCGCACGAGGCCCGTTCGATATGGCGACGCTAGTGCAGATAACCCGACGATTGGTCATCCGCGTTGAGGTAGCCCGAGATCTGGTCGCCGAAGTTTCCGGCTCCCGAGATATTGGCACCCGAGTTAAAGTGACCCGAATTGTCGTTTCCGGTATTGGCGAAGCCCGAGTTAAAGCTGGGCATGCCCGTGGTGCCCGTGTTTCTGAAGCCCGAGCTGTCGTCGCCCGCGTTGATGATGCCCGAATCATGGCTGCCCTCGTTTTCAAGGCCCGCGTCACCGGTAACACCGGCTTCGTGGAAGTCATTATCGAAACCCGAATTGTCGGTGCCGTTGTTCGCGTAGCCGGATTGATCGGTGCCCGAGTTATCCCAGCCCGAGTTCAGAACTCCCGACGGGGTGCGTGAGCTGCCCAGCCCCGTGTTGAGGCTGCCCGAGTTGAAAACGCCCGTGTTGGTGTTGCCCGAGTTCGCGAAACCGGTGTTGGTGTTGCCCGAGTTGAAGTCGAATGTGTTGGTGCTGCCCGCATTGAAGCTGCCAAAATTTGTCTCGCCCGAGTTGAAAAACCCGGTGTTACCGCTGCCCGCGTTGAACCAGCCTGAGTCGATGCGGCCCGAGTTTCCGACACCCGTGTCCAGGTAGCCCGAATTACCGTAGCCTGTGTTGATACCGCCCGCCGTGGTGGTGCCGCCCGAGTTTCCGATGCCCGTGTTGAGGTAACCCGAGTTTCCGATACCCGTGTTGAGGTAACCGGAGTTACCGATGCCTGTGTTGAGGTAACCCGAGTCGCCGAATTCTATGCTTGCGGGCCCAACCCCGGTGCCCGAGTTCGCGCCACCGATGTTTCCGTTGCCCGAGTTAAAGAAACCGATATCGTCGTCACCGGAGTTGAACAGACCGATGTCTCCGCTACCCGTGTTCAACCTGCCGAATCCGAATTGGTCGTTGCCCGATAGCCCGAAGCCGATGTCGTTGTCACCTCTGTTCCCGAAGCCGATATCGTTATCACCAGCGTTGCCGAACCCGATGTCCAGATTGCCGGTGTTGCCGCTGCCGACGTTGTGATTGCCGGTGTTGCCGCTGCCGAAGTTCGCATCGCCGGTGTTGCCGCTGCCGACGTTGTGATTGCCGGTGTTTCCGCTGCCGACGTTGTGATTGCCGGTGTTGCCGCTGCCGAAATTGGCATCGCCGGTGTTGCCGCTGCCGAGGTTGGCGTCCCCGGTGTTTCCGCTGCCCAGATTGACGCTGCCAACGTTGCCGCTGCCCAGGTTCAGATCACCGATGTTTCCGCTGCCGAGGTTGGCGTCCCCGGTGTTGCCGCTGCCGAGGTTGACGCTGCCAACGTTGCCGCTGCCCAGGTTCAGATCACCGATGTTTCCGCTGCCGAGGTTGGCATCGCCGGTGTTTCCGCTGCCGAGGTTGACGGCGCCGCTGTTACCCAAGCCCGCGTTGATGCTCAAATCCGGGGTGGCGGTGGTAGGGCCGCCTATCGGGTCCCAGACAGCCAGAGCGCCGTCAGCGCCCGGATACACGCCAGCCGGGGGGTTGATGGCCGCAGCCCAATCCGGTCTCAACGCGGCATCGGCACCGGGCATACCACCCCCGGCCAGAGCATGACCGATCGCGCCAACGACCATGACGGGGTCGATGATGACGTCGATGAGCTCACCGATATCGGCGCCAGCCTCGGGTGCGCTGGCCACGGCGATCGTCGCGCCAGCCAGCACCGCGCCGACAGCTGCCGCGGCACCGACGGCACCTGGGCCCGCGCGGCGGCACCGACCGCTGACGCGGGCTTTGCGGTCACGGCGGCTCACGGCAGGGCTCCAATCGTCCCGGTCTCCCGGATCGTATTCGTTGCGCCGACAAGGAGCCAGATCACCCGCTCGAATGAGGCCGTCGCGATGCCCGGCCGGCCAGGGTGCGCCCCGCCGGTTCCGCGCCCGCGCTTTGGCCCGGTCGATCAGGGTGAGACAACAACCCCCGAATCCGGACTTCGGTAGATCACCCCGTCTTTCATGACGAAGTCGACCTGACCGGTCACTTCGATATCGGCGAGTGGGTTACCGGGCATCGCGATCAGATCCGCGACCTTGCCTTCAGCGATCACGCCCAGATCGTCAAGCCCGAGTAGTTCGGCGGCGACGCTGGTGGCGGCTTGCAGGGCGCGCAGCGGGGTGATGCCGGTTGACACCATGGTCGGGAACTCCCGCCAATTCTCGTGGTGGGGGAACATGCCCGCATCGGTCCCGAACGCGATCCGGACGTTGCTCGCCGCGACTCGTTCTGCGGCGTCCAGCAAGGCGTTGCGGTACTTTTGGGCTTTGCGCCGAGCGTATTCCGGCATGGCCGCCCACATGGGGTCGTCTTCGTCGCGGCGGGCACCGGAGAGGATCGCATACTGTGTCGGCACCAGAAACACGCCGGCGTCTTCCATCATGCGCAGGGTCTCCGCCGAGGCGAGGTTTCCGTGTTCGATACTGCGGACTCCAGCCCGCACTGCACGCCGGATGCCTTCGTCGCCGTAGCTGTGCGGTGTGACCGGAACCCCGAGGTCGGTTGCCGTCGCGACCAAGACGTCCATCTCTTCCTGGCTGTAGGTGGCCTGGCCGGGATCGTCTGACGGGGAGGCGAATCCGCCGGTCGCAGCGAATTTGATCCAGTCGGCGCCGGCGCGGATCTCTTGTCTGACCCGGGTTCGGATCTCGTCGCACCCATCGGCGGCCGCAAGTTCCAGCGCCCGCGAGGGGCCCTGGTATTCGTCGGCGACCATGCCGCTGAAATCACCGTGACCGCCGCGCGCGGAGATCATGTGCGGCGCGACCAGCATCCGCGGGCCCACCACGATCCCGGCCGCCACCGCGTCGCGCAGGTCGATGGTGGGGTAGTCCACGTCTGCGCACGCCAGATCGCGCACCGTGGTGAACCCGTTCATCAGCAACGCCCGCAGCACCGGCAGTGACTTCAGCGCTTTCGCGACGCTGGAGTCCGCGGCCGCACCCGGACCGAACGGCGGGTGCACCGTGACATGGACATGGCAGTCCATGAACCCCGGTGTGAGCGTGTGGCCGGACAGGTCGATCAGTTGGGCTTCCGGGGGAGCCTCCAGCGAGTCGCCGATCCGCTGGATCCGGCCGTCGCCGACGAGCACCTGCCGCGGCGTGACCGTCTCCGAGATCCCGTCCCAGACATTGGCACCGGTGATCAAAATCGCCATTGCCGCCACCTTATCGCCGGGCGCTCACATCGTTCAGCCGAACCGGCGCGCGGGCACCGGCTAATCTGCGAACTTGCGCAACCGCTGCCACGGCGGTGTCCTGGTCAGACAAGCCGCGAAGGAGAACGGTGATGAACGAACAGCCAGCCACCCTGTGCGCGGCGTTTCAGCGCACGGCCGCGATCGATCCCGACGCGGTCGCGCTGCGTACACCGGGCGCGACCCAGACACTGACCTGGCGACACTACGCGGCCCAGGTACGTCAGGCCGCGGCCGGCCTGGCCGGGCTGGGGGTCCGGCGGGGCGACACGGTTGCGCTGATGATGGCCAACCGGATCGAGTTCTATCCGCTGGAAGTGGGTGCGCAACACGTCGGGGCCACCTCGTTCTCGGTGTACAACACGCTGCCCGCCGAGCAACTGACCTACCTGTTCGCCAACGCCGGCACCAAGGTCGCGATCTGCGAAGAGCAGTACGTCGATCGTATCCGCGCCAGCGGCGCGGCCATCGAGCACATCGTCTGCATCGACGGCTCACCGGCGGGCGCCCTGTCAGTGGACGATTTATACGCCGCCGCCCCCGATGACTTCGACTTCGAATCCACTTGGCGAGCAGTGCAATCCGACGACGTTGTCACCCTCATCTACACCTCGGGCACCACCGGGAACCCCAAGGGGGTAGAGATGACGCACGCCAATCTGCTGTTCGAGGCGTTTGCCCTCGACGCCGTCCTGGGGGTGCGATTCGGTGACCGGATCACGTCGTTTCTGCCTTCGGCGCACATCGCCGACCGGATGATGGGGCTCTACAACCAAGAGGTGTTCGGCACCCAGGTCACCGTGGTGTCCGACGCAAAGGCGATCGCGGCCGCCCTGCCCGACGTTCGGCCCACCATCTGGGGTGCGGTGCCGCGGGTATGGGAAAAGCTTAAGGCCGCAATCGAATTCGCCGCCGCACATGAGGCCGACGAGGTCAAGCGGCAGGCGCTGCAGTGGGGGCTATCGGTTGCCGCCAAACGCGGCGCCGCGCTGCTGGCCGGTGAACCTGTTCCCGATGAGCTGGCCGCCGAGTGGGCCAAAGCCGACGAGCTGGTGCTCTCGGCGCTGCGGGAGCGGATCGGCTTGGATCAGCTGCGCTGGGCGGTCTCGGGCGCCGCCCCGATTCCCAAGGAGACGCTGGCGTTCTTCGCCGGCATCGGCATTCCGATCGCCGAGGTGTGGGGCATGTCCGAACTGAGTTGCGTTGCCTCGGTGAGCCATCCCCGTGATGCGCTGCTGGGGACCGTCGGCAAACTGCTGCCCGGGCTGGAGGCCAGGATCGCCGGCGACGGCGAATTCTTGGTGCGTGGCCCGCTGGTGATGAAGGGCTACCGCAAGGAACCGGCGAAGACCGCGGAGGCCATCGACGAAGAAGGCTGGCTGCACACCGGCGACATCCTCGAGATGGACGCCGACGGTTATCTGCGGGTGGTCGACCGCAAGAAGGAGCTGATCATCAACGCGGCTGGAAAAAACATGTCACCGGCCAACATTGAGAACACTATTCTGGCCGCCTGCCCCATGATCGGCGCGATGGTCACCATCGGCGACGCCCGGCCGTATAACACCGCGCTGCTGGTGTTCGACGCCGACTCGGTCGGGCCGTACGCCGCCCGGCACGGACTCGAAGCCTCCCCCGCGGCACTGGCCGCTGACCCGGAGGTGATCGCGGAGATCGCGGCCGGGGTGGCCAAGGGCAACACCAGGCTGTCGCGGGTGGAGCAGATCAAACGCTTCCGCGTGCTGCCCACGGTATGGGAGCCGGGCGGCGACGAGATGACGCTCACGATGAAACTCAAGCGCCGGCCCATCGCCGAGAAGTACGCCGCCGAAATCGAGGAGCTTTACGCCGACAATCCCGGCCCCGAGGTCCACGAACCTGCCGGGTGGCAGACGGCACAACCCGTGTGACGCGCGGCGGGCGCCCGACCCCTTACAGTGGGCGCATGCCGCTATCAGGTGAATACGCACCCAGCCCGCTGGACTGGTCCCGCGAACAGGCCGAGAAGTACATGGCATCCGGCGGAACCGAGGGTACCGAGCTGCAGGGAAAGCCCGTCATCCTGTTGACCACGGTCGGCGCCAAAACCGGCAAACTGCGTAAAACCCCACTGATGCGGGTCGAGCACGACGGGCAGTACGCGATCGTCGCCTCCATGGGCGGCGCCCCGAAGCACCCGGCCTGGTACCACAACGTCAAGAAGAACCCGCGGGTGGAGTTGCAGGACGGTCCGGTCACCGGCGAGTACGAGGCCCGCGAGGTGTTCGGCGACGAGAAGGCCGTCTGGTGGCAACGCGCCGTGCAGGTCTGGCCCGACTACGCCACGTATCAGGCCAACACCGAGCGGGAGATTCCGGTGTTCGTGCTCACCCCGGTGCACTGAACGCCCTGCTGGATGGCACGATTATCCGGTGTCCGCTGAACCGAGTCAGACCCCGGCCGCGCCGGGTGCCGGGCCGTTGTGCGCAGCGGACGTCGAGGCGGCGGCGAAGCGGATCGCACCGGTGGTCACGCCCACGCCGCTGCAGTACTGCGAGCGGTTGTCCGCGGCCACCGGCGCGAGGGTGTACCTCAAACGCGAAGACCTGCAGACGGTGCGGTCCTACAAGCTGCGCGGCGCCTACAACCTGCTGGTTCAGCTCTCCGACGAGGAGGTCGCCGCGGGCGTGGTGTGCTCGTCGGCGGGCAACCACGCGCAGGGCTTCGCCTACGCATGCCGCTCGCTGGGCATTCAGGGCCGCGTCTACGTGCCCGCCAAGACGCCCAAGCAGAAGAAGGACCGCATCCGTTACCACGGCGGGGAGTTCATCGAGCTGATCGTGGGCGGGTCGACCTATGACCTGGCGGCTGCGGCTGCGCTGGAGGACGTGGCCCGCACGGGTGCGACGCTGGTTCCCCCGTACGACGACGTGCGCACCATCGCCGGTCAGGGCACCATTGCCGTGGAAGTGCTCGATCAGCTCGACACCGAACCCGACCTGGTGGTGGTCCCGGTGGGCGGCGGCGGCTGCATCGCCGGCGTCACCACCTACCTGGCCGAGCGCACGGCCAACACCGCGGTGCTGGGGGTGGAACCGGCCGGGGCGGCCGCGATGATGGCCGCGCTGGCCGCGGGCGGGCCGGTGACCCTGGACCACGTCGACCAGTTCGTCGACGGCGCCGCGGTGAACCGGGCGGGCACGCTGACGTATGCCGCGCTGGCCGCCGCCGGTGACATGGTGTCGATCATCAGCGTCGACGAGGGCGCGGTCTGCACCGCGATGCTGGACCTGTACCAGCACGAAGGGATCATCGCCGAGCCGGCGGGGGCGCTGTCGGTCGCCGGTCTGCTGGAGGCCGACATCGAGCCCGGCTCCACGGTGGTGTGCCTGATCTCCGGCGGCAACAACGATGTCTCCCGCTACGGGGAGGTGCTGGAGCGCTCGCTGGTGCACCTCGGGCTCAAGCACTACTTCCTGGTCGATTTCCCGCAGGAGCCCGGTGCGCTGCGCCGGTTCCTCGACGAGGTGCTGGGACCCAACGACGACATCACGCTGTTCGAGTACGTCAAGCGCAACAACCGGGAGACCGGTGAGGCCCTGGTCGGTATCGAATTGGGGTCGGCCGCGGATATCGACGGCCTGTTGGCCCGGATGCGGGGCACCGGGCTGCACATCGAAGTCCTCGAGCCCGGATCGCCGGCCTACCGCTACTTGCTGTAGCCGGGGCGGAACGGATTCTCCACGCGCACGCCGGCGTAGTCTTCGCCGTCGCTCAGGTCCTCGGAGAGCACGACATCACACCCCAGCGAGCGGCTGGCTTCCAGGATCGCGGCGTCCCAGTACGACAAGCCGAAGCGCCGATGTGCCGCAAGGGCGGCGAGCATCAGCCGGGTTGTGATGGCGGCGACGGGAAACCGCATGAACGACCACCAGGTCGACGGCCTGCTGATGGGTGAGCGCGTCCGGCCGACTGGTGCGAGTCGCCTGGACATAGAACTCCTGCAGGACCTGGACGGACAGCGCCAGGTCGCGGGCGGTCAGGATTTCGTTGGCGCGCTTCGCCTTGTGCTGCTCGTCGGGATCGCGCGAGATCGCGTAGAGCAGCACATTGGTGTCAATGAACCGCACGGTCGTGGATGTCGTCGCGGCCCAGGCGGTCGCGCGCACGGAAGCGTCGGATTTCACGCTGGACCTGGCGCTGCTTCGCCTCGAGTCGGGCGAACTCCGCCTCCCGCTCGGAAAGCGAGTTCAAAAACTCTGCGACAAGGGCACTGAGGGATTTGCCGAGTTCCGCGGCCCGAATCCGTGCATTGCGGTAGACGTCTTCGGGAACGGAGACCGTGATATTTTTCACAGCTTCACAGTATCACAGTTTCTGCGGCATGTGACCGGGTAGCCGCTCGAGCTTGCCGACGGTGATGACTCATCGGCGGCGTCGGCGTTTTCCTCGGCGGCACGGGGGTCGGTTAGTGGGCTATGATCAGCCCATGCGACTGCACATTACCGTGGACGACGAGCTCGTAGCCGAGCTCGACCAGCGGGCCGGACGCAGGCGACGGAGCGCATTCATCGCCGAGTTGATTCGCCGCGGACTCGATGACGAGCGGCGATGGGACGATATCGAGGCAGCGCTCGGGGCCATCCCCGACGAGGGGCACGAATGGGACGACGATCCCGGTGAATGGGTCCGCCGCCAACGTGCCGACCAGCGTCGCGTCGGCTGACATGGCGCGTGTGCTGCTCGATTCGACCGTACTCATCGACGCCCTGCGTGGCCGGCCGGCCGGCGAGCGCCTCCGCGCCCTGCGCCGCCAGGGCGACGAGCCATGGACGTGTGCGATCTCGATTGAGGAGATCTGGCGCGGGCTGCTTCCCGGCGAAGAAGTCGCAGCACAACGGCTGGTGCGGGGCTTACGGTGCGCCCCGCTGGGTCCGTCCGAAGGAATTCGCGCGGGACAGTGGCGCGGCCAGTTCGCCAGCCGAGGGATCACCCTTCACCAGGCCGACTGTCTGATTGCCGCCGCGGCCGCTGGTATCGAAGCACGGTTGGCGACGGGCAATCCCGGCGACTTCCCGATGGCCGAGATCACGGTCGAGCACTGGCCGGTCGGGCGCTGACGGTGATTCGCCACCGGCGCCGCGCCAACCGGTTACAGCGGCTGTACCTGCGCGAGCGAACCGTCGTTGGCGCGGCCCTGCGCGTCCTGGCTCATCAGTTATCCGCAGCCCGAAGCACGGTAAACGAATGTCCGGGCAGCACCGTGTGTCCGGCGGTCACCGTCGGCTCGTCCCAGGCCAGCACCACCTCGCCGTGCACCGGCACCGCCACCGCCTCGGTGCCGAGGTTGCAGGCGATGGCCAGCCGGCCGCGGTGCACGACGATCCAGCGGTGCTGCTCGTCGTAGTCGATGCTGAGGTGATCCAGCCACGGGTCAGCCAGATCGGGTTCGCTGCGGCGCAATGCGATGAGATCCCGGTAGACACCGAGTAGCCGCGCGTGCTCGCCGGTGTCGGCCTCATCCCAGTTCAGCGTGGAGCGGTAAAACGTCTGGGGGTCTTGCGGGTCGGGAATCTCGTCCGCGTCCCAACCGTGGTCGGCGAACTCCTTTTTGCGTCCCTCCGCGGTGGCGCGGGCCAGCTCGGGTTCGGGGTGTGAGCTGAAGAACTGGAACGGGCGCGTTGAGGCCCATTCCTCACCCATGAAAAGCATTGCAGTGTAAGGAGATCCGAGCACCAAGGCGGCCTTGATCGCCAGCTGGCCAAAGGTCAGGTTCTGCGACGGGCGATCACCGAGGGCGCGGTTGCCGACCTGGTCGTGGGTGCAGGTGTAGGCCAACAGCCGGGTGGCCGGTATCTCTGCGGTGTCCAGCGGCCGCCCGTGGCGGCGGCGGCGGAACGACGAATAGGTGCCGGCGTGGAAGAAGCCACGGCGCAACGTTTTCGCCAGTGTGGCCAGCGAGCCGAAGTCGGCATAGTAGCCCTGGCGTTCCCCGGAGACGGCAGCGTGGATGGCGTGGTGGATGTCGTCATTCCACTGCGCGGTCAGCCCGTAACCCCCCTTGTCGCGGGGAGTGATCAGCCGTGGGTCATTGAGGTCGCTTTCGGCGATCAGCGACAGCGGGCGGCCGAGTTGCTGAGCGAGGGCCTCTGTCTCGCGTGCCAGTTCTTCCAGGATGTGGATCGCGGTGGTGTCCACCAAGGCGTGTACCGCGTCCAGCCGTAACCCGTCGGCGCGGAAATCCCGCATCCAGCGCAGCGCGCAGTCGATGATGTAGCGGCGCACCTCATCGGAGTCGGGGCCGGCGATGTTGATACTTTCGCCCCACGGGTTGCTGCCCCGAGACAGATACGGTCCGTACCGCGGCAGATAATTGCCCGACGGGCCGAGATGATTGAACACCGCGTCGATCAGCACCCCCAGTCCGCGGTCATGACACGAATCGACGAACCGGGCAAGCCCGTCGGGGCCGCCGTAGGGTTCATGCACCGCATACCACAGCACGCCGTCGTATCCCCAGCCGTGGGTCCCCGAAAACGCGTTCACGGGCATCAGTTCGACAAAGTCGATCCCGAGATCGACCAGGTAGTCCAGCTTTTCCACCGCGGAGTCGAAGGTGCCCTCAGGGGTGAAGGTGCCGATGTGCAGTTCGTAGATGACCCCGCCTTCGACCGACCGGCCATCCCAGTGCTCATCGGTCCGGGCCGTGGCGGCGGGTTCCCACAACTGTGAGCGCGCGTGTACGCCCTCGGGCTGGCGGGGTGAGCGCGGGTCGGGCAGCACCTGCGGGTCGTCGTCGAGCAGATAGCCGTAGCGGGCATCCGGCGCGGCCTCGACGGTGGCGCGCCACCATCCGTCATCGCCGCGGGTCATCGCATGTATCGTGCCCTCGACGTCGAGGCGTACCACCGCGGGTTTGGGTGCCCAGACCGCGAATTCACGCATCGGCGCGCTCCAGCAACGTCACCGGCAACTCCGCGAACAGCGCGGCGGCCGGGGCAGTCCCGCTGAACACCGCGCCGGTGAGCGTGTCGGCCCACGATCCGTCGGGCAGGGGCAGTGCGGTGGCGCCCCAGCCGGAATTCCGCAGCCGGACCGTCCAGCGGGTGACGGCCACCAGCACATCGTCTCCGCGGCGGTACGCCACCACATGATCAGCGGCCGGCCCTTCGGCGAGCACCGGGTAATAGCCGCCGTGCAGGAAGGTATTCGGGCGAGCCCGGCGCAGCCGCAATGCCGCAGCCACAACACGGATCTTGGGGTGCCGGAAGGCTGCCAGCGCCGCACGGCGGGTCGCATAGTCCACCGGGCGCCGGTTGTCCGGGTCGACCAGGCTGTCGTCCCACAGTTCGGTGCCCTGGTAGACGTCGGGCACGCCGGGGCAGGTCAGCGCCAGCAGTTTCTGACCCAACGCGTCGTTTTCGGCATGCGGATTGAGCTCGCGGACAAGACCGGTCAGCTCGCGTGCCACCGGGCCGTCGAGTACAGCGTCCAGCCAGCGGTGCACGGCGTTTTCGAAATCGGGGTCCGGATCGGTCCAGGATGTGTGCGTAGCCGCTTCCCGCACCGCCTTGTGCGCGTACCCGTGCAGCCGCTCGCGCAGCTCGGCGGTGACTACGCCGTCCACCGGCCACACACCGAAAATGTTCTGCCACAGAAACAGCCCGGTGGCCGGGTCAGGGGAGGGCGCCAAAGCCTCCCCCCGCCTGACGAATTCGATCCACAACGAGGGAACCTGTGAAAGCACACCGATGCGGGCTCGTACGTCTTCACCGCGTTTGGTGTCATGGGTGGTCAGTGTGGTCATCGTGTGCGGCCACAGCCGGGCCCGGGCAGCGGCGCGGTGGTGGAATTCGGCGGCGCCGACCCCGAACCGCTGCGGGTCGCCCCCCACCTCGTTGAGCGACACCAGGCGGGGATCCCGGTAGAACAGGCAGTCCTCGACCGCCTTGGCAGTCACCGCACCGCACAGCTGCTGCAACCGGACCGACGGCTCACCCCCGGCGGCCAGGGCAGCGGCGACGATTTGCAGCGGCGGCCCTAATTGCGGCGCCGCCGCTTGTGTTTCGGCTAATGCCGTGGGCAGGACGGCGCTCAGGCCGGGATAGTCGCAGCGGTAGACACCGATATGCGCCAGCAGCGCAGCCAGCGCCTCGGGCAGCTGCGGGTGATCGGCGCCCGCGGCGGCCGCGATACAGCGTCGCAGCCTGTGCAGTTCGCTGGCCAGGGTATCGGTGGTCACGCGGGTCTTCAGTTCACGCAGCAGCGCCGGCATGCCGGCGTGGTCGGCACCCGCGGATTCGGCCAGCCTCGTCAGGGCCGGTGCGCCGGCGGGGTCGATGAAGACGCCGCCGACTTCGCGCAGCACGTCATAGCCGGTGGTGCCGGCGACCGGCACGGTGGGCTCCAACGCCTCGTCGACGGCCAGGATCTTCTCGACCACGATCCAGGCGTTCGGCCCGAGCAGTGCGCGCAGCCAGGCCAGATACCCGCCCGGATTGGCCAGCCCGTCGGGGTGGTCGACCCGCACACCGTCGATAAGCCCTTCGGAAAACCAGCGAGCGATCTCGGCATGGGTGGCCTCGAACACCGCACGCTCTTCCTGGCGTAGCCCGGCCAGGGAGGTGATCGAAAAAAACCGGCGATAGCCGCACAGCCCATGTCGCCAGCCCACCAGCCGGTAATGCTGGCGTTCGTGCACCTCCGGCCCTGAACCGTGCCCGGTGCCCGGGGCGATCGGCAAGATCAGCTCACCGAGCCGAAGCACGTCGCCGTCGACCGCAAGATTCGCCACATCCGCGTCGGAACCTAACAGCGGCAATAGGATTCGACCGTCACCGAGATCCCAGTCGATGTCGAAGAAGTTCGCGTAGCGAGACGACCGCCCATGGGTCAACACATCCCACCACCATGGGTTCTGCTCGGGTGCTCCCACCCCGAGGTGATTGGGAACGATGTCGACCACAAGGCCCATACCGCGTGCCCGCGCCGCCGCCGACAGGCGGGCCAGACCATCAGCGCCACCGAGTTCCGCAGCGACCGTTGTGGGGTCGGTGACGTCGTAGCCGTGCGTGGATCCGCGGACGGCGGTCATGACCGGGGACAGGTAGAGGTGGGTAATCCCCAGCGCGCCGAGGTAGTCCAGAAGACTCTCGGCGTCGGCGAGGGTGAACCCGAACCCGCTCGACTGCCCGCGCAGTTGCAACCGGTAGGTGGACAGCACCGGTAACGGCATATATCAGGCGGTCTTGCGTAGCACGAGCAGCGAGCGGGCCGGCAACGAGATTTTCTGCCCGGCTCCGACGACCAGCCCGCCGTCGCCGGTCGGGTGGGTGGTGTCCAATTCGGCCGTCCACTCCGCCGCGTAGCGGCTGTGCGGCGCGATGAACTCCACCACATCATCATGGGCGTTGAAACACAACAGGAACGAATCGTCGACTACCCGTTCTCCGCGTGCATCCGGCTCGGGGATGGCGTCCCCGTTGAGAAAGACGGCGATACTCTTGCCGAACTCCGTCCCCCAGTCCTCATGGGTCATCTCCCGGCCGCTCGGTGTCAGCCAGGCGATGTCACAGACCTGCTCTCTGCTGCGGATCGGTTCGCCTTCGAAGAACCGCCGCCGGCGGAAAACCGGATGATCCCGGCGCAACCGGGTCGCTTTGCGGGTGAACGTCAGCAGGTCGGCGTTCTTGTCTGCCAAAGACCAGTCCATCCAGGATAATTCAGAGTCCTGGCAGTAGACGTTGTTGTTGCCCTGCTGAGTGCGCCCCATCTCGTCGCCATGCGCGATCATCGGGGTGCCCTGAGACAGCATCAGCGTAGCGAGGATGTTGCGCATCTGCCGGGCGCGCAGCGCGAGAATGTCCGGGTCGTCGGTGGGCCCTTCGACACCGCAGTTCCATGAGCGGTTGTAGCTCTCCCCATCGCGGTTGTCCTCGCCGTTGGCTTCGTTGTGTTTCTCGTTGTAGGACACCAGGTCGTTGAGGGTGAAGCCGTCGTGGCAGGTGACGAAGTTGATGCTGGCGCTGGGACGCCGCCCGGTCGCCTCGTACAGGTCCGACGACCCGGTCAGCCGGGACGCGAACTCGCCCAGGGTTGCGGGTTCTCCCCGCCAGTAATCGCGCACGGTGTCGCGGTATTTCCCGTTCCATTCGGTCCACAAACCTGGAAAGTTGCCGACCTGGTAGCCGCCCTCGCCGACATCCCACGGCTCGGCGATCAACTTGACCTGGCTGACGATCGGGTCTTGTTGCACCAGGTCGAAAAACGCGCTCAGCCGGTCGACGTCGTGCAGTTCGCGGGCCAGGGTAGCGGCCAGGTCGAAACGGAACCCGTCGACGTGCATCTCGGTCACCCAATAGCGCAGCGAGTCCATGATCAGCTGCAGGGTGTGCGGGTGGCGGGCGTTGAGGCTGTTGCCGGTTCCGGTGAAATCCTTGTAGAACCGCGGGTCGTTGTCGTCGAGCCGGTAGTAGGCGGCGTTGTCGATACCGCGGAAGTTGATCGTCGGCCCGAGGTGATTGCCTTCGGCGGTGTGGTTGTAGACCACGTCGAGGATGACCTCGATACCTTCTTCGTGGAAGGTCCGCACCATGGTCTTGAATTCGGCGACGGCACCACCGGGTTGGCGCTGCGACGCGTATTGGTTGTGCGGGGCAAAGAACCCGAACGTGTTATACCCCCAGTAGTTTCGCAGTCCCATCTCCAGCAGTCGCTGGTCGTGCATGAACTGGTGCACCGGCATCAGCTCGATCGCGGTGACGTTCAGCGACTTGAGGTGGTCGATGATCGCCGGATGCGCCAACCCGGCATAGGTGCCGCGCAGCTCCTCAGGCACACCGGGATGGGTCTGGGTCATGCCCTTGACATGGGCCTCATAGATCACCGTTTCGTGGTACGGCGTTCGCGGTGCGCGGTCGGACTGCCAGTCGAAGTACGGGTTGATCACCACGCTGGTCATGGTGTGGCCCAGCGAGTCGATCATCGGCAGGGTATCGGAGTCGGGAGCCGCCATGTCGTAGGAGAACAGCGCCGGCCCGAAGTCGAAATCACCGTCGAAGGCTTTCCCGTACGGGTCCAGCAACAGCTTGCTGGGGTCGCAGCGGTGTCCGGCGGCCGGGTCGAACGGCCCGTGCACCCGGAACCCGTAGCGCTGACCCGGGTGGACACTCGGCAGGTAGGCATGCCACACATAGCCGTCGACTTCGTCCAGGGCGATCCGCGACTCGGTGCCGTCCTCGTCGATCAGGCATAACTCGACGGACTCGGCGACCTCGGAAAACAGCGCGAAGTTGGTGCCACCGCCGTCGTAGGTGGCGCCGAGCGGATAGGCGTTGCCCGGCCACACGGTGGGCCGCGTGGGAGTGTCGCGCGCATAACCCGGTGCGGAAACGGCTTTATTCGACGGCATTAGTGTGACCTTATCCGCATCCGGTCACCACCAGCCGGTGGCCGCGCCGATCTGACGGCCCAACTCGCCGGCCATGGTGCGCATGTAGGTGGCGGAGATGTGATGAGCATCGTGATAGATCAGCACGTTTCCTTCGACTGCGCGGCAAATGTCTGCGCGACAGATCGCGTCACTCATGTCGAGGGGTTTGAGCAACGGGAACTGGTCGACGAAGTCCAGGGTGGGATTGCGCTCAGAGAGCACCTCGGAGCGTTTGATCCCGCATGAGGAGGCGTTACCGCCTTTGGCCAGGCAGTCCGCGGGCTCGAACGGTTTGCCGTCTTTGACCAGCCACGGCGTGTCCCGCATGGCCAGGACCGGAATGTTGTTGTCGGAGAACGCCTGCCAGATCCCGATGTAGGTTCCCGGCATCACATCGCCGGGTTTGATGTTCCAGGGCCGAGTGGAGGTGGTGAACACGTAGTCGGGGCGATCGGCGATGAGTTTGGCCATCGTCTTTTGCACCCAGTCATGGCACTGGGGATAGGCGGCGTTATTGCCCATGATCAGCGGAACTTCCTCGGTGGACAACGGGCAGCCCATCTTGAGGTAGGTCACCACTTTGAAGTGGTGCATGCGGCCCAGCAGGTCCAGTGCGGTCAGCCAGTGTTCGGCGTGCGACCCGCCGGCCAGCGCGATGGTGCGCCGCGCGTCGTGATCGCCGTAGGTGCAGTTGATCAACGCGGTATTGGTGAAGTCGCTGATGCATCCGTCTCGGGTCGACGGCGGGACATCGCGTTTGGCTTCCAGCACGGTGGGCCGCATCCGCAGCTTGGGCACCCGCACCGGGGTGACCAAAGCGCGCGCGCCGGGGTAGTCGCGAGAGCTGAGCCCGCTGAGTTCCTTGCCGCTGGCGCGCTGAACGGTGACGTGCTGACGCCAGGTGAACGACGTGGCGGTCAGGGTCACACCCAGCAGCGCCACCACTGACCCCAACACCATCGTGGGCCGGCGCAGGCGCCGTCGCCAGGGTATCGTCGGCTCCGGCCGGCCGGCGGTGTGCGGTCCGCGGTACCGCAGCGGATCTTCCACGTGCCGCAGGGTGAGATAGGCCAGTACCCCGGAGAGCAGCAGGATGGCCGCGCCCTCGACGACGTTGGCGTGGCGGTGGCCGGTGTAGGACAGCCAGAAGATCAGCAGCGGCCAGTGCCACAGATACAGCGAGTAGGCCATCGCACCCAGTGTCACCAGCGGTGCGGTCGCCAGCAGCCGGTTGGGCAGCGGCATCCGGTCGCGGGTGCCGGGATGTGCGTGCCGGTTGGCTGCGGCGAGGATCATCAGCACGGTGGCCCCCACGGGCACCAGCGCCCACGGCCCGGGGAACTGTCTGACCCCGTCGATGAGCGCGCCGCAGGACAAGATCGCCGCCAGTGCCACGCTCGCCGTCACTGTGCGCAGCCACATCGGCCAGCGGATGTAGGGCACCAGCGCACCCACCAGCGCTCCCACGAGCAACTCCCAGGCCCGCGCGAAGCTGTTGTAGTAGGCGGTCGCCTGGTTGGCCTGGTGCGCACAGATCGCGTACCCGAACGATGCCACGGTCAAAGCGCTGAGCAGAACCACGAAAAAGATCCGCAGCCGACTGCCCAGCCGCCGTCGCACCAGAGAGGCGGACCCGAAAATCAGTGCCAGAAAAGCAATGTAGAACTGGCCCTGCACCGACATCGACCAGATGTGCTGCAGCGGGCTGACCGCTTCCCCGGCGCGCAGATAGTCGGCGACCGTGCTGGCCAGCTCCCAGTTCTGGTAGTAGCCCAGGCTGGCCAGACTCTGGTCAGCGAAGGTCTCCCAACGGGTTTGCGGTTGGATCAGGATGGTCAGCAGAGCGCAGCTGGCCAGCACCACGACCAGGGCCGGCAGCAACCGGCGGACCAACCGGACCACCTCCGGCAGCGGCGCCAGCGACGAGTCGGGACTAAGTGTCGCGCGCAGGATCTTGCCGCCGAAGAAGAAACCCGAGAGCGCCAAAAACACGTCCACGCCGCCGGAAACACGGCCGAACCAGACGTGAAACATCGCCACGAGCGCGATCGCGACACCGCGCAGGCCGTCAAGATCGTGACGATAAAAACCCGTCTTCCGGCTCCCCGTCGCGGCCTGCTCCACAGTGGCCGCCGGTGGACTGGTCGGGGACAGGGTCAGCATCGACAGACAATGTACCCAACCCGGCGCGGGTCACCGGAGCCGCTGGCCGCCTACCAGCCGGTGCGGCTCGCCGCCTCCGGTCACGACTCGAGGATTCGGCTCAGGTAGGGCGTCATGCCCGCGGTGCGTGCCGCTGAGACCATGACCGCGGGTTCGGTGGCTTCGATCATCTGCCCGTTTCCCAGATACAGCGCGACACTTTGGCTGCCGCCGGGGCCGTAGAAGATCAGATCCCCGCGGCGCGCCTGCGCGGGCAGCACCTTGCGACCGACCTTGTACTGTTCGCCCGACGACCGCGGCAGCTTGATTCCCACGCCGGCAAATGCGTACTGAATCAGGCCCGACGCGTCGAATCCGACGGTGGTGACGCCCGGGCCGATACCGCGAGTGGGGCCGAAGGCGTTGCCGCCGCCATAGGAGTACGGCACGCCCCGCTGGGACAGTGCACGCGCGATCACATAGTCGACGGCTTGCTGGTAACCAGCCGGCCAGTAGGTGGTGTCGGCAGTCGCCGGGGCCGGCCCGGCCACCAGTAACAACGCGATCAGGCCAGCTGCGACCGCGTAAATGCGCCTCATTCGAACTCCATCCTCCAATTCACGTCTGCCACTACAGTCACTTTGGCAACACAGAGCTGGATTTGCTAGCAACGCGGGAGTCGGGCGGCGATTAGTTGTCGATTAGTTCTCGATCAGTTGTCGGTTGGGTGTGGAACCGTGACGCAAAGGTGACCGGGGCCAAAACCCAAGCCGCAAGGCCCACGCGTGATTTCCTCGTCACGCGCGGTGACCGGCATGCGGGTGGGTGAGCGCCTGGCACGCTGGAGCCCACCGTGGGTGCAGAGCCGGCGAGCGTCACGGCCGGGCCGATGAGACCGGCTGCATTACGCTCAAACTCCGTGCCGGCGCTGACCCCCGAGCAGATCAGGGCGATCGACGCTGCCCATCTGTGGCATCCGTATAGCACGATCGGCGCTGAACCCGTATCCCCGGTGGTAGCGCTCGGCGCCCGCGGCGCGTGGCTGACCGTGGTTCGCGACGGCACACCCATCGAGGTCCTCGATGCGATGAGCTCCTGGTGGACCGCGATCCACGGCCATGGGCACCCCATGTTGGACGCCGCGCTGACACGGCAGCTGGCCGCGATGAACCATGTCATGTTCGGCGGTTTGACCCACGAGCCGGCGGCCCGGCTGGCCCAGCTGCTGGTGCAGATCACCCCGGCCGGCCTGGACACGGTGTTCTTCACCGACTCGGGATCGGTGGCGGTGGAGGTGGCGGTGAAGATGGCGCTGCAGTACTGGCGCAGCCGCGGGCGGCCGGACAAACATCGGCTGATGACCTGGCGGGGGGGCTATCACGGTGACACTTTCACGCCGATGAGTATCTGCGACCCTGACGGCGGCATGCATTCGCTGTGGACCGACGTCTTGGCCAGGCAGGTCTTCGCGCCCCAGGTGCCGGCCGGTTATGAGCCCGCCTACAGCGCGGCGTTCGAGGCCCAACTGGCCCGGCACGCCGGCGAACTGGCGGCCGTGGTGGTGGAACCCGTCGTGCAGGGGGCCGGCGGGATGCGCTTCCACGACCCGCGTTATCTGGCTGATCTGCGGGAGATCTGCCGCCGTCACGAGGTGCTGCTGGTGTTCGATGAGATCGCCACCGGCTTCGGCCGCACCGGGGAGTTGTTCGCGGCCGACCATGCCGGTGTGAGCCCGGACATCATGTGCGTCGGCAAGGCGCTCACCGGCGGGTACCTGAGTTTGGCCGCGACCCTGTGCAGCCTCGAGATCGCGCACACCATCAGCTCGGGTCCCGCCGGTGCGCTGATGCACGGTCCCACCTTCATGGCCAATCCGCTGGCCTGCGCCGTGTCAGTGGCCAGCATCGAGCTGCTGCTCGGGCAGGACTGGCGGTCGCGGGTTGCCGAGATCAGCGATGGGCTGGCAGCGGGACTGCGACCCGCGCAAACGGTGCCGCATGTCACCGATGTCCGGGTGTGCGGGGCCATCGGCGTCATCGAATGCGACCGGCCGGTCGACCTGGCTGTTGCCACCCCGGCGGCACTGGACCGCGGAGTGTGGTTGCGCCCGTTTCGCAACCTGGTGTACGCCATGCCGCCGTTTATCTGCCCGCCGGAGCAGATCGCGCAGATCACCTCCGCGATGGTCGAGGTTGCGCGCCTCGTAGGCTGAACGCCGATGACGGAGCTTTTCTCGGGAACACCGGTCGACACCTCACCACTGGCCTGGCTGGACGCGGCGGCCCGGCAGCGCCGCCGGGCCGGGCTGCGGCGTGCGTTGCGGCCCCGCCCCGCTGTCGGCACCGAGCTGGATTTGGCCTCCAATGACTACCTGGGCCTGTCGCAGCATCCCGAGGTGATCGAGGGCGGTGTTCAGGCGCTGCGCACCTGGGGGGCCGGCTCCACCGGCTCGCGGCTGGTCACCGGTGACACCGAGCTGCACCAGCAGTTCGAGGCGGCGCTGGCCGAGTTCGTGGGCGCCGCAACAGGTTTGCTGTTCTCTTCGGGATACACCGCCAACCTGGGGGCGGTTGTGGGCCTGTCGGGTCCGGGCGCGCTGCTGGTGTCCGACGCCTGCTCGCACGCGTCTGTGGTAGACGCCTGCCGGCTGTCGCGGGCGCGGGTGGTGGTGACGCCGCATCGCGACGTGGACGCCGTGGAAGCCGCGCTGGCGTCCCGGTCCGAAGAACGCGCCGTCGTCGTCACCGATTCGGTGTTTTCCGCCGACGGTGCGCTGGCGCCGCTGCGCCAGCTGTCGGACGTGTGCCGCCGTCACCGCGCCGTGCTGATTGTCGACGAGGCGCATGGGCTCGGGGTCCGCGGCGCGGGTGGACGCGGCCTGCTGCAGGAGCTGGGGCTGGTGGGCGCGCCCGACGTGGTGATCACCGCCACACTCTCGAAAGCCCTCGGCAGCCAGGGCGGTGTTGTGCTGGGGCCGCCAGCCGTCCGTGAGCACTTCATCGACACCGCCCGCCCGCTCATCTTCGACACCGGTTTGGCACCGGCGGCAGTCGGCGCCGCGATGGCCGCACTGCGGGTGCTCGAGTCCGAGCCCTGGCGGCCGGCTGCGGTGCTGCGCCATGCGCGGACACTGGCCGAGATCTGCAACGTGCCCCAGACACCGCAATCGGCGGTGGTGCCGGTGATTCTCGGGGAGCCGGAGACGGCGCTGCGGGCCGCGACCGCATGCCTGGACGCCGGCATCCGGGTGGGCTGCTTCCGCCCCCCGAGCGTGCCGGCGGGCACCTCGCGGCTGCGTCTCACCGCACGCGCCTCGCTAAACGACGGTGATCTCGACCTGGCCCGACACGTGCTGACGCGGGTGCTCGCCGCGGCCCGCCGGTGACGCTGCTGTTCATCACCGGTACCGGTACCGGCGTAGGTAAGACAGTGGCTACGGCTGCGCTGGCCTGCCACGCGCTGCAGGCGGGGATCGACGTGGCGGTGTGCAAACCGGTGCAGACCGGCACCGCCGTTGGTGATGACGACCTGGCCGAGGTGGCCCGGTTGTCCGATGTGCACACGCTGGCCGGGCTGGCGCGGTACCCGCAGCCGATGGCGCCGGCGGCTGCGGCCCAGTTGGCCGGGAGGGCATTGCCGGGCCGTACCGAGGTCCTGCGGCTCATCCGGGGACTGGACGGGCCCGGCCGGTTGACGCTGGTCGAAGGCGCGGGCGGGCTGTTAGTCGAGGTGGCGGCCGGCGGTGTGACGGTGCGGGATCTCGCCGCGGATCTCGGTGCCGCGATGCTGGTGGTGGCCACCGCCGAACTCGGCACCCTCAACCACACCGCGTTAACCCTGGAAGCGCTGGCCAACCGGAGAGTTGGGTGCGCCGGAGTGGTCATCGGCAGCTGGCCAACGCAGCCGGGAATGATCGAGCTGTCCAACCGGTGCGCGCTGGCCCGGCTGGCGCCCCTGCGCGCCGCGCTGCCCGCGGGCGCCGGTTCGATGGCGGCTGCCGAGTTTGCCGCGATGAGCGCACGGGTCTTTGACTCGGCCTGGGTGTCGTCGCTGGTCGGCTGATGGTGCATTCGATCGAGCTGGTCTTCGACCCGGACACCGAAGCCGCTGTGCGGCGCATCTGGGCCGACCTTGCCGCGGCTGGCATACCCAGCCAGGCGCCGGCCAGTCGGCCCCACGCGACGATGGTGGTGGCCGAACACATCGACTCCGACGTTGACGTTCTGCTGGCGTCGCTCACCCGGCGGCTGCCACTGGCCTGTGTGGTCGGCGCGCCGCTGGTGTTTGGCAGAACCAAGGTCGTGCTCGCCCGGCTTGTGGTGCCCAGCAGCGAGCTGCTGGCGTTACAGGCCGAGGTCTATCGGCGGTGTCTTCCGCACCTGGCGCCCGCGCCGATGCCCAACTGTCTGCCCGGTCAGTGGACAGCGCACGTCACGCTGGCCCGTCGCGTCGAGGGCGCCCAACTCGGGCGGGCCCTGCGGGTGGCCGGACGGCCCGCTGAGATCCGCGGCAGCATCGACGGTTTGCGCCGCTGGGACGGCAACAACAAAACCGAGAATCTGATCAGCTGAAGGGCGGGTGTGCATGGGCGAGCGGCGGCGTCGCGCCACGGCCGGATGGGCGGCTCGACCTCCGAAACGGCCGCCATCGGCCCGACCACGCCGCCTGCGCGCCACCGCGCGCCGCTACCCTAACCTGAGCACGGTCCGCGTCAGACTGCCGCCAGCCGGTTGGCTCACGACGCGCGACAACACACCAGACGTTGAGGGAGTAGCCCCGTGACGCAGGCGATGACCCGGCCGGCCGCCGATGACAGCAACACCGACGTCCTCGCGGTGGCGCGCCGACAGGTGCTCGAGCTCGGGAAGGGGCTCACCCGCGACCAGGTGTTGCAGGTTCTTCAGCTGCCCGACGAGCGGCTCGAAGACCTGTTGGCCCTGGCTCACCAGGTGCGGATGCGCTGGTGCGGTCCTGCGGTCGAGGTCGAGGGCATTATCAGCCTGAAAACCGGAGGCTGCCCGGAGGATTGCCATTTCTGTTCGCAGTCGGGGCTTTTCGAATCACCAGTGCGTAGCGCGTGGCTGGACATTCCGAGCTTGGTCGAGGCCGCCAAGCAGACCGCCAAAACCGGTGCAACCGAGTTCTGCATCGTCGCCGCGGTGCGCGGACCCGATGACCGGTTGATGGCCCAGGTTGCGGCGGGTATCGAGGCGATCCGCAAGGAGGTCGACATCCAGATCGCCTGCTCGCTGGGCATGCTGACCGCCGAGCAGGTGCAGCAGTTGGTGGCGATGGGAGTGCACCGCTACAACCACAATCTGGAGACGGCCCGCTCGTTTTTTCCCAAGGTCGTCACCACCCATACCTGGGAGGAGCGGTGGCAGACGTTGTCGCTGGTGCGCGACGCCGGCATCGAGGTGTGCTGCGGCGGCATTCTCGGGATGGGCGAAACAGTGCAGCAGCGCGCTGAATTCGCCGCGGAGCTGGCTGAGCTCGACCCGGATGAGGTGCCGTTGAACTTCCTCAACCCGCGGCCTGGCACACCGTTCGGCGAGCGGGAACTGATGCCGGCCAGCGATGCGCTCAAGGCGGTGGCGGCTTTCCGTTTGGCGCTGCCGCGCACGGTGTTACGGTTCGCCGGCGGCCGCGAGATCACGCTGGGTGACCTGGGCGCCAAACGGGGCATCCTGGGCGGCATCAACGCCGTGATCGTCGGCAACTACCTGACCACGCTCGGCCGCCCCGCACAGGCTGACCTGGAACTGCTGGACGAGCTGCGGATGCCGATCAAAGCGCTCAACGCAAGCCTGTAGGGACTTTCACAACCGTGGTCCGAGATCTCCCGGCTCCGGTCGGCGCGGGCGTCTACAACGTCTACACCGGGGCGCCCGCGGGCACGTCGGTACCGACTGCGGCCCAGCTGGGTCTGGAGCCGCCCCGCTTCTGCGCGGCGTGCGGGCGCCGGATGGTGGTTCAGGTCCGCCCTGATGGCTGGTGGGCGCACTGTTCGCGGCACGGGCGGGTGGACTCGACCGATCTGGAGGCCCGGTCATGACGGCGCGCCCCCGCGATGGGGTGTCCGCCGTGTCGCGCACTCGGGCGGTCGCGGTGGTGGTGATCGGGCTGTTAGTCACGGGTGTGCTCATCGGCGGCCTGTGGGCGTGGATTGCTCCACCGATCCACGGTGTGGTGGCACGTGATCACACTGGTGAGTTGCTGCACGACTACCCGGGCAGCGAGCCCGAGCATTTTTTCGTGGCGGCGGTCCTGATGCTCGGCTTGTTGAGTGTGGTCGCGGTGGTGGCCCCGGTGCTGGTGTGGCAGTGGAGCGCACACCGGGGTCCGGCTATGGTCGCGGGGCTCACGATCGGGTTGGTGGCCGCTGCCGCGGCGGCGGCGGCGGTGGGGGCGGCACTGGTACGTCTGCGCTATGGTGCGGTGGACTTTGGCCGAGCGCCGCTGACCGACGCCAAACCGGTGTTCTACTTCACCCAGGCGCCACCGGTGTTCTTCGGTCGCGGTCCGCTGCAGATCGCGGCAACCCTGCTGCTGCCCGCCTCTGCGGCCGCGTTGGTGTACGCCGGGTTCGCCGCCGCGGCCACGCGCGATGACCTCGGCGGACATCCTGCCGCCGAGCCCCAGCCGAGTAGTGCCGCGAGCGCGGCGCCGAGCAGCGCGGACAGCCGCGGCTGAGGTCACAGCGGGCGGCGGTGCACGCGCCGACCGGTGAGAACCCGTGCGGCGATCACACCCAGCCGCGCCACGCCGACATAGGTGCCCGGGTTGAAGATGGTCGGCCATGTCGTTTTGACCAGGTGTTTGGTCAGCGGCCGGCGGGCGAACCGGTCCTTCAGCCACCGCAGCGTCATCGGCGCAGACAGCGGATGCAGCAGCACGTGTTCGCAGAAGGCGTCCCGATGGTAGGTGACGGCGGCCCCGCCGGCCGCGTAGGTCTTCGCCAGGGCGTCGATATCGGCGACGTCGATGAGGTAGTCGTGCACGGCCTGCACGATCAATATCGGCGGGGCCGGCACCGCGGTGCCAAGTCTGATGTCGTCGAAGACGTGCTGGACTTCCGGCATCGCCAGGATCTCCTCGAGGGGGCGGTCCAGGTAGCGGGCCACGTCTTTTTTGGCCATCCGGATGACCGCGCCGACCGTGGTCATGGTCTCCAGCTTGCGCAGCAGCGCACGGCCCTCCTCGGTGGTGTGCTGCTGGATCACCCGGTCCAGCTCGGGATAGATATGTGCCAGCGCGGCGATCACCAGCGCCGGAAGGCCGGCGAAAAAGGTGCCGTTGAGCCGGCGAAAAGTGTGGGCCAAGTCGCCGACCGGTGACCCCAGCACCGCGCCCACCACATCCAGTTCGGGTGCGTAATCGGCGCACAGTTCCGCGGCCCAGGCAGTAGCCAGCCCGCCACCTGAGTAGCCCCACAACGCGACCGGCGCAGACGCGGTCAGCCCGGTGCGCTCCGAGTTCAGCGCGGCCCGGACACCGTCGAGGATGCAGTAGCCGGGTTGGTAGGGGGCACCCCACAGTCCCTCGGGACCTTCGTGGTCGGGAACCGCGACCGCCCAACCCTCGGCCAGGGCGGCGTTGATCAGCACAAACTCCCATTGCGACAAAGCCCCGAGGGCTTTGGCGTGCCGCCGCAACGCGTACGAGGGAAAGCAGCGTGAGGTGATCGCGTCGATCGCGCACTGATACGACAGCAGCGGGCAGGCCCGGCCCGGTGCGACGTCGGCGGGGCTGAGCACCGTCGTCACCGCGACCCCGGGTTGGCCGTGTACCCCGGTTGTTCGGTACAGCAACTGGATGGCGGTGAGCTGCTGCGGTATCAGGCCCAGATACGCGAGTTCAACCTCGCGCGAGCGCAGCACCGTTCCCGGCAGGGCGTGCTGGTAGCCGGGGGGCGGTTGGTAGAAGGGGTCCTCCGAGGGCAGCAGGGGGCGAGCGGCGCGGTCCAAGTCCTCATGGGGCGGTTTGCCGATCCATTCCGCGCCGGTGGTTCCCGCCAGGCTGCCAAGGTCCATCGGGGCATTCTTACTTAAGAGAGGGTTAAGAATCCAGTCGGGGTGGCGATGGCGGTCCACACGGTGTGGGCTCAGCCCGGCGGGCGCAGCGCGGCGAACTCGTCAGTGACGCGCAGCGCCGACTCGGTGAAGCGGTACAGCGCCGCGGGACGTCCACCGCTGCGCCCGGATTGGGCGAAGGTGCCGGTTGGGGTGATGACACCGCGGCGGGCCAAGACCCGCTGCAGGTTGGTGGCGTCGACCTGATAACCCAGGGCGGCACCGTAGATGTCGCGCAAGGTGGAGACGACGAATTCTCTTGGCGCCAGCGCGAACCCGATGTTGGTGTAGGACATCTTGGCGATCAGCCTGGTGCGGGCGTGAGCCACCATCGGACCGTGGTCGAACGCCATCGTCGGCAGCGCGGTCACCGGGTGCCACCGGGTGTCCGGCGGCAACTCCGGGGTGGCGGGAAAGGGCACCAGGCCCAAAAAGGTGGATGCGATCACCCGCCGACCGGGCACCCGATCGGGATCGGAGAACACCGCAAGCTGCTCGAGGTGAGCGAGTTCTCGCAGATCCACCTTTTCGGCCAACTGACGACGCACCGACGTGGTGATGTCCTCATCGTCGCGCAGCCGCCCGCCCGGCAGCGACCACGCCCCGCGCTGGGGCTCACGTGCGCGTTGCCACAACAGGACGTTGAGCTGCGGCTTCTGCGGCCCGGGCGCCGTTTCGGTGCGCCGAACCTGGAATACGACCGCAAGCACTTCATGGCCAGTGCTACCATGGGCCATGTTTTCGATTGTAAGTCGAAAACCTCCTCGGGGCGAAAGGAACACGGATGACGGTTCTGAATCGCACGCGGACACGGGCCGATGACCAGGCAGATGACGTCGTTCCCGGCATCATCGATTCGCCCACCGGTTACACCGGGGTGGTTGGCGACGAGCAGTGGGCCGCTGAGATTCGCCGGCTGGCCAAGCAGCGCAATGCCACCGTGCTCGCGCACAACTACCAGCTGCCGGCCATCCAACAGGTTGCCGATCACGTCGGTGATTCGCTGGCGCTCTCGCGCATCGCCGCCCAAGCGCCCCAGGACACCATCGTGTTCTGCGGTGTGCATTTCATGGCTGAAACCGCCAAAATCCTCAGTCCGGACAAAACAGTGCTGATCCCGGATCAGCGCGCCGGCTGTTCATTAGCCGATTCGATCACCCCCGAGGAGCTGCAAGCCTGGAAGGACGAGCACCCGGGTGCGGTGGTGGTGTCCTACATCAACACCACCGCGGCGGTGAAGGCGCTTACCGACATCTGCTGCACCTCCTCCAACGCCGTCGACGTGGTCAACTCCATCGATCCCGACCGCGAAGTGCTGTTCTGTCCCGACCAGTTCCTGGGCGCGCATGTCCGGCGCGTCACCGGCCGCACGAATGTGCACGTGTGGGCCGGCGAATGCCATGTGCACGCCGGGATCAACGGCGATGAGCTCACCGAGCAGGTCCGCGCCCATCCCGACGCCGAACTATTCGTGCACCCCGAATGCGGTTGCGCCACTTCCGCGTTGTATCTCGCCGACGAAGGCGCCGTCCCACAGGACCGGGTGAAGATCCTGTCGACCGGCGGTATGCTCGCCGCCGCCCGCGCGACGCAGGCCCGGCAGGTGCTGGTCGCCACCGAGGTCGGGATGCTCTACCAGTTGCGCCATGCCGCGCCCGGGGTCGACTTCCGGGCCGTGAATGAGCGCGCCTCCTGCAGGTACATGAAGATGATCACGCCGGCGGCGCTGTTGCGCTGTCTGGTCGAGGGCGTCGACGAGGTCCATGTCGATCCGCAGACCGCGCGGCTGGCGCGGCGCAGCGTCCAGCGGATGGTCGAGATCGGGCACCCGGGCGGCGGCGAATGACCGGTGGGGTGGCCTGGCAGCAGCAGGCCGACGTTATCGTCGTCGGCACCGGGGTCGCCGGGCTTGCCGCCGCGCTGGCCGCCCACCGGGCGGGCCGTCATGTCGTGGTGCTCAGCAAGGCCGAGCAGACCGGCGGGGCAACCGCCACCTGCTACGCCCAGGGCGGGATCGCGGTGGTGCTACCCGAGACAGAGGACTCGGTGGAAGCCCATATCGCGGACACGCTGGCCGCAGGAGCCGGGCTGTGCGACCCGGATGCAGTGGAATCAATTGTGGCGGACGGCTATCGCGCCGTGACGGAATTGGTCGGTGCCGGCGCGCGGTTCGACGAATCGGCACCGGGCCGCTTTGTGCTGACCCGGGAAGGCGGGCATTCGCGCCGGCGCATCATCCACGCCGGCGGTGACGCCACCGGGGCAGAGGTCCAGCGTGTGCTCGACCGCGCGGCGGCCGCGCTGGACATCCGGGGCGGCCATGTGGTCGTGCGGGTGCTGCACGACGGTGGTGCGGTGTCGGGGGTTGTGGTGGTCAATGCCGATGGGCTCGGCGTTATTCACGCCCCGTCAGTCGTTTTGGCCACCGGGGGGCTGGGACATCTGTACGGGACGACCACCAACCCCGAAGGCTGTACCGGTGACGGTATCGCTCTTGCGCTGTGGGCCGGTGCTGCGATCAGTGATATCGAGTTCATCCAGTTTCATCCGACCATGCTCTTCAGCGCACATACCAGCGGCCGGCGCCCCCTGATCACCGAGGCTGTTCGCGGTGAGGGCGCGAAATTAGTTGATGCCGAAGGCGATCCAGTCACTGCCGGGATCCATCCGATGGGGGATTTAGCGCCGCGTGATGTGGTCGCGGCGGCCATCGACGCGCGGCTGAAGGCGACCGGCGACCCGTGTGTCTTCCTGGACGCCCGCAGTATCGCAGGATTCGAGTCCCGGTTTCCCACGGTCACCGCCGCTTGCCATGCTGCCGGAATCGACCCTGTGCGCCAACCGATTCCGGTGGCTCCCGGAGCACATTACAGTTGCGGCGGCGTCGTCACCGATGTGTGGGGGCACACCGAGCTGCCCGGCCTGTTCGCCGCCGGCGAGGTGGCGCGTACCGGAATGCACGGCGCCAACCGGCTGGCGTCCAACAGCCTGCTGGAAGGTCTCGTGGTCGGGGGCCGAGCCGGACGCGCGGCGGCCGCACACGCAGCGGCGGAGGGGTACGCACGAGCGAGAGTGCCCGACCCGTTCACCCCGACCGCGCTCGCGCGGGCCGAGCTGCAGTCGGCGATGAGCCGGGACGCCTCGGCGATCCGCGAGGCCGGCAGGTTGCGGCGGCTGGCGGACACGCTGCGGGCCGGGCAGAGTCGCACCCCGGCGAGCCGGGCCGACTTCGAGGATGTGGCCCTGACGCTGACCGCTCGGGCGGTGGTGGCCGCGGCCCTGGCCCGCGAGGAAAGCCGGGGATGTCACCGCCGCGCAGAGTACCCGGATGCCGACCCGGACCAGGCCCGCAGCACGGTGGTGCGACTGGCCGGTGACCCGGATACGGTGCGCGTCGAAACGCCGGTGCCGGTGTGCTGACCGGCGCCGCGGCGACGCTGCCCAGCCAAGCGATGAGAAGGAGCGGCGCTGATGCCACTGTCCGAGGGCGAGCTGTCCGAGGCGCGCGCTGTCGTCACCCGAGCCCTCGACGAGGACCTGCGGTACGGGCCCGATGTCACCACCCGGGCGACGGTGCCCGCCGGTGCGACAACAACCGCCTCACTCGTCACCCGGGAGCCCGGCGTGATCGCCGGCGTGGAGATCGCGCTGGTGGTGCTCGACGAGCTGCTCGGCGCCGGCGGTTACCGCCTGGTGCACCGCGTCGAGGACGGTACCCGGCTGGCGGCGGGTGCGCCGCTGTTGACGGTGCACGCCCAGACCCGGGAGCTGCTCACCGCGGAGCGCACCATGCTCAACCTGGTGTGCCACCTGTCGGGGATCGCCACCGTGACCGCGGCCTGGGTGGATACCGTGCGGGGCACCGGGGCCCAGGTCCGTGATACCCGCAAGACCCTGCCGGGCCTGCGGGTGCTGCAGAAATACGCGGTCCGCGTCGGCGGGGGGGTCAACCACCGGTTTGGGCTCGGCGACGCGGTGTTGATCAAGGATAACCACGTTGCCGCCGCGGGCTCGGTGGCCGCCGCACTGCACGCCGTGCGCGCCGCCGCACCGGATCTGCCGTGCGAGGTGGAGGTGGACTCGCTTGACCAGCTCGACGAGGTGCTGACCGAGGCCGCGGGATGGGAGGGCCTGCTGGTGCTGCTGGACAATTTCGCGGTGGCGGACACTCAGACGGCCGTGCAGCGCCGAAACACCCGCGCACCGCGTGTCAGGCTGGAGTCCTCCGGGGGGCTCACGCTCGACAACGCGGCGGCCTACGCCGCAACCGGTGTGGACTACCTCGCTGTCGGTGCGCTCACGCATTCGGCGCGGGTATTAGACATCGGCTTGGATATGTAGGTCCGCCACCATGATTGGTGGCGGCGAAGGCCGGCGACGATCAGCCCGACTGGAAGCGCAGACTCGACGGCGGTGTTCACCAGCGCGGTGGTGCGGCCCCCCGGCCGAAACCCCACGTCGACTGCCCCAGCCGAGGTTTCGGCGTAGCAGGGGCGGGGGACTCAAAGTTGGCCGCTAGCACCGGTTCTGGATCGGCGCCCTCGGTGATAGCAAGGCATGGTGCCGCGAATTCGCAGTCGAGGCAGTGCTTAGCCGGCGTCGGATAGATCGTGGGCCAGCCAGTCATCTCCCGGGCCTCCGCGGCGATCAGCGCTCCGACGGAGGTGATCTCGTGGCGGCTGCGGCGGATCCGGGTCCGGCGCAGAATGCCCGCGGTGCGCTGCTCGGTTCGATTCACCGCGCCGCTGCGGGCGGTCTGCGCCGCGACGCGTTGATGCTGCGGCAGGGACCGGCCGCCACCGCTGGGTTCGTGCTGGGCGACCATCTTGCGCACGCGCGTCGTCACCGAGCCGGCGGGAGGACGGTCCAGCGGGCCGGTGACGCGGACTTCGTTGTGGATCGTGCCGGCGATCCGCAAGCCGAGATAGTCCTGCTCCAAGGCCCAGCACGCGGCCACCGTCTCCTCGTCGCGGACCAACACGTGCAGCTCCTGCCAGTCCTCGACGATCTGATGACGGACCACCCAGTATTCGTCGGTGGCGTCCACCGCCAGCACATCGATCCGGCACGGGTAGACGACCGCCGATCCGTCGTGCACCACCAGGCCCCGCTCCGGCTCGGCGGGATCCGGCACGATCGCCTGCACCTCACAGTTGACCTTGACGGGTGCGAAGTCATCGACGGTGCTCGCCCACGCGTCATAACAGTCGAGCACCGCCGCGCCCTGCTCGAACTGGTCGGCGGCGCCGCAATCGTCGAGGGAGCGCTTGAGCGCCTTGTGCACCAAGGGCTGCGTCACCTCATGCTGCCAGTCCCAGGTGCCGGGGTAGTAGTAGACCGCCAGGGCGTCCTTGAGCGCGGTGGGCAACGCAGGCGGGGCGAATCCCGCCGGCTGCAGGTTGCGTCGGTGCGGTGAGGCGAAATCCCACTGCCGCCGGCAGCGTTTGAACCGGGTGCGCTCGTCGGCGGTGATCCGATAGTCCATGACGTACCTGCCGATCAGTGCTGGTGTGGCCAGGGCTGGTCGAGCGGCCAGCGGCACCGGTCTGCCGTGTCGGCCATCGACTCCAGTTCGGCAAGCAGATCCTCGAAGAATGCGGGCAGCCGCGCCGGGTCGTCAAACGGCCACGCCGCCGACAACGACATCCACACGTCGGCAGACGGGGCGGGCCGCGCGGAATCCGGGGCATCGTCACCGGGGGCGGCGATCACCCGCCACTGATAGTCCCCGCCGCGGCGCTCGATGTACACAACATCATCGCGACCGGGGCGTGCTGCCACGATCGAGGCGACGAGTTCATCACGAGTCATGCCTGCGCCCCGCCCATTCAGGATAACGGGCGTGGCCGCGCTGATCACGCCCCGGTCGCGCCCAACGCAGCGCGCTCAGCTGATGTCGGCCACGAATATCCCGACCCGGGGTGCTTGCAGCCGGGCCATGAGCGGCAGCTCCGCACTCGCGGTGCCCGCGGGTAATACCCGGGGGTTGGTCAGATGCACAGTGGTTCGCAGGAACTGCACCTCGGCTTCACCCGCGGCCAGCACGTTCTTCACCCAGTTGGTTTTCCCGTGTGCCAGCGCGATGGCCAGCAGCGGGCCTTTGCGATAGGCGGTGACGATGGTTTCATACGGTGTGCCGGACTTGCGGCCGCGGTGTTTGATGATCGCGGTGCCGGGCAGATAGCGTGCGACCGGTTTCAGCATCGGGTTGATATATCTGATCTGAAAACGCTCCAACCAGGGCGGAAAGAGCATCGGGACACCCGGTGCGTGATTGGGATGATCCTTAGCGGACATGACGGCTCCGTTCGTCTGCGCGAGTATGGGCGAATATCGGTTGCGGCACCGATGCGCGACGATATCGGGATGAGCCGTTCTGGGACAATGGTCCGGTGAACACGTCGTCTCCGCTGATGACCCGCATCGATTTGCGGGGCGTGGCGCTGTCTGTGGCCCGGTTGCGGGCCGAATTGCCGCGCGGTGGTGGCGACGTGGACGCTGTGCTGCCGACCGTGCGCCCGATCGTGGAAGCGGTCGCCGAACGCGGCGCGCACGCCGCACTGGATCACACCGAAGCGTTCGACGGTGTGCGGCCCCCGGCGGTGCGGGTGCCCTCCGCCGAGCTCGACGCGGCACTGGCCGCGCTGGACCGCCGCGTGGGCGATGCGCTGCACGTCGCCATCGAGCGTGTTCGCGCGGTGCACGCCGCCCAGCGCCGCACCGACCTCACCACCGAGGTCGGGCCCGGCGCCGTCGTCACCCAGCGGTGGGTCCCCGTCCAGCGGGTGGGCCTGTATGTGCCCGGCGGTGCCGCGGTGTACCCGTCCAGCGTGGTGATGAACGTGGTGCCCGCGCAGATCGCCGGCGTTGAGTCGCTGGTGATCGCCAGCCCGCCGCAGCGGGCCTTCGGTGGCTTGCCGCACCCGACGATCCTGGCCGCCGCCCGGCTGCTGGGGGTTGACGAGGTCTGGGCGGTGGGCGGCGCGCAGGCGGTGGCGCTGCTGGCCTGTGGCGGCACCGACACCGACGGCGCCGACCTGGCGCCCGTTGACATGATCACCGGGCCCGGCAACCTCTACGTCACCGCCGCCAAGCGACTGTGCCGTTCCCGGGTGGGCATCGACGCCGAGGCGGGGCCGACGGAGATCGCCATACTCGCCGACCACACCGCCGATCCGGCCCATGTGGCTGCCGATCTGATCAGCCAGGCCGAGCACGACGAAGCGGCCGCCAGTGTGCTGGTGACCCCGAGCACCGGCCTGGCCGACGCCACCGACGCTGAATTGGCTTCCCAGCTGCGAACCACGGCGCACCGCGAACGGGTGACCGCGGCGCTGCGCGGACGCCAGTCGGCGACCATTGTGGTCGACGATCTCGACGCCGCGGTGCTGGTGGTCAATGCCTATGCCGCGGAGCATGTGGAGATCCAGACCGCCGACCCGGCCGCGGTGGCGGCCCGGATCCGTTCGGCCGGAGCAATTTTCGTTGGGCCCTACGCCCCGGTCAGCCTCGGTGACTACTGCGCCGGCTCCAACCACGTGCTGCCGACGGGCGGTGGTGCCCGGCATTCCAGCGGGTTGTCGGTGCAGAGCTTCTTGCGCGGCATACAGGTCGTCGAGTACACGGAGGCGGCCCTTAAAGATGTCGCCGGCCATGTGATCACGCTGGCCAAGGCTGAAGACCTGCCTGCGCACGGGGAGGCGATACGGCGGAGGTTCGAACGATGACGCCCGGGCTCGGCGACCTGCCGCTGCGTGCGGACCTGCGCAACAAAACACCCTACGGTGCACCACAATTGGCGGTGCCGGTGCGGTTGAACACCAATGAGAATCCGCACCCGCCCACGCAAGCGCTGGTGGACGATCTCGTGCGGTCGGTGCGCGACGCGGCCGTCGGTTTGCACCGCTATCCCGATCGTGACGCGCTGGCCCTGCGCGCCGATCTCGCCGCCTACCTGTCGGCGCAAACCGGTGTGCAACTTGGTGCCGAAAATATCTGGGCCGCCAATGGTTCTAATGAGGTCCTGCAACATCTGCTGCAGGCGTTCGGCGGACCCGGGCGCAGCGCGATCGGTTTCGTCCCGTCCTATTCGATGCATCCGATCATCTCCGACGGCACCCACACGACGTGGATGCAGGCCGTGCGCGCGGCGGACTTCGGCCTTGATGTCGACGCAGCCGTCGCCGCCGTCAGCGACCGCCAGCCCGATGTGGTGTTCATCGCCAGTCCCAACAACCCTTCTGGGCAAAGTGTTTCGCTCACGGAGCTGCGGAGGCTGTTGGATGCGGCGCCCGGGATCTTGATTGTCGACGAGGCCTACGGTGAATTCTCGTCGCAGCCCAGTGCGGTGACACTGCTCGACGAGTACCCGACCACGCTGGTCGTCACCCGCACCATGAGCAAAGCCTTTGCCTTCGCCGGCGGGCGGGTCGGTTACCTGATCGCCGCACCCGCGGTTGTCGAGGCGATGCTGCTGGTGCGGTTGCCGTATCACCTGTCGTCGCTCACCCAGGCCGCGGCCCGCGCCGCGCTGCGGCACGCCGACGACACCCTGGCCAGCGTGGCCACCCTGATCGCTGAACGCGAGCGGGTGACGGCAGCGCTGAGCCGCATGGGGTTTCAGGTCATCCCCAGCGACGCCAACTTTGTGCTGTTCGGAGAATTCGCCGACGCCCCCACCGCCTGGCAGCACTACCTGAAGGCCGGCGTTTTGATCCGCGACGTGGGCATCCCCGGATATCTGCGCGCCACCATCGGACTGGCCCCGGAGAACGACGCGTTTTTGCAGGCCAGCGCCCAGGTCGCTGTCACCCAATTAGCCCAATCACTAGGAGCACCGTGACCAGTCTTGTGGCCGGCGGCCGGCGCGCACGTGTCGAACGCAGCACCCGCGAATGCGAAATCGTCGTCGAGCTTGACCTCGACGGTACCGGGCAGGTCCGGGTGGACACCGGTATCCCGTTTTACGATCACATGCTGACCGCGCTGGGCAGCCACGCCAGCTTCGATCTCACAGTGCACGCCAAGGGCGATGTGCACATTGAACCGCATCACACCGTCGAGGACACCGCGATCGCGCTCGGGCAGGCGCTGCGGGAAGCCCTTGGGGAGAAAACCGGAATCCGCCGGTTCGGCGACGCCTTCGTCCCGATGGACGAGACGCTGGTGCACGCCGCCGTCGACGTGTCCGGCAGACCTTACTGCGTGCACACCGGCGAACCGGATCACCTGCGACACGTCACGATCGCCGGGACGGTGCCCTACCACACCGTCATCAACCGGCATGTGTTTGAGACCCTGGCCGCCAATGCCCGAATCGCGTTGCACGTGCGGGTGCTCTATGGGCGCGATCCGCATCACCTCACCGAGGCGCAGTACAAGGCGATCGCTCGAGCGCTACGTCAAGCCGTCGAACCCGACCCCCGCGCAACTGGGGTGCCGTCCACCAAAGGTGTGCTGTGAGAACCAAATCCGTCGTGGTGCTCGACTACGGGTCGGGCAATCTGCGCTCGGCGCAACGCGCGCTGCAGCGGGTTGGCGCTTCGGTGGACGTCACCGCGGAGCCCGGCGCGGCATTGGCCGCCGACGGGCTCGTGGTGCCCGGCGTCGGCGCCTTCGACACCTGTATGAAAGGCCTGCGCGGCATCGGGGGCGAGCGGGTCATCGGTGAGCGGGTCGCGGCCGGACACCCGGTGCTGGGGGTCTGTGTGGGCATGCAGATCCTGTTCGCGCGCGGTGTGGAGTTCGGCGCTGAATCGGCCGGGTGCGGATTGTGGCCGGGCGCGGTGACCCGGCTGGAGGCGCCGGTGATCCCGCATATGGGCTGGAACGTGGTGAACCCCGCACCGGGCAGCGCACTGTTTAAGGGACTGAGCTCAGATACCCGCTTTTATTTCGTGCACTCGTATGCTGCGCAACGCTGGGACGGTGCACCCGATGCGCTGCTGACCTGGGCGAGTTATCATGTGCCGTTCCTGGCCGCTGTTGAGGACGGACCGTTGGCCGCCACGCAGTTTCACCCCGAAAAGAGCGGAGACGCCGGGGCTGCCCTCCTGAGCAACTGGGTCGAGAGCCTGTGAGCATCGCCGCGACAGTGCAGTGCGCGACGCGAACGCCCGGACAACGCGTCGCTGGTGCCACGCTCGTGCGAAGGGGTGACTCGTGGCGCTGACCCTGCTGCCCGCGGTCGACGTGGTCCAGGGCCGCGCGGTGCGCTTGGTGCAGGGCCGGGCCGGCAGCGAAACCGAGTACGGTTCGGCGCTGGACGCGGCCCTGAGCTGGCAGCGTGACGGCGCCGAGTGGATTCACCTGGTCGATCTCGACGCCGCCTTCGGCCGCGGCTCCAACCGCGAACTGCTCGCTGATGTCGTGCGCCGCCTCGACGTGCAGGTGGAGCTGTCCGGCGGCATCCGCGACGACGAGTCGCTGTCTGCGGCGCTGGCCACCGGCTGCGCCCGGATCAATCTGGGAACCGCGGCGCTGGAGAACCCGTCCTGGTGCGCGAGGGTGATCGCGGAGCACGGCGACAAGATTGCGGTCGGTCTGGACGTGCGGATCATCAACGGGCAGCACCGGTTGCGTGGTCGCGGCTGGGAGACCGACGGCGGCGATCTGTGGGAAGTTCTGGAACGTCTTGACCGCGAAGGCTGTCCGCGGTTCGTCGTCACCGATGTCACCAAAGACGGCACGCTGAAAGGTCCGAATCTCGAGCTTCTCGCTGGAGTCGCCGAACGCACCGACGCCCCGGTTATCGCCTCGGGCGGAGTGTCGTGCCTCGACGACCTGCGTGCCATCGCGACCTTGACGGGATGCGGAGTCGAGGGCGTCATTGTGGGCAAGGCTTTATACGCCGGGCGATTCACCCTGCCCCAGGCGCTGGCGGCGGTGCGATGAGAGTGGACTCGACCGACCTGGATGCGCTGGTGGCCGAGGCGTCGGCCATCCTCGACGCCGCTGTTGAGCCGTTCATCGCTGGGCACCGAGCTGATTCGGCGGTCCCCAAGAAGGGTGGTGACTTCGCGACCCGGGTCGATCTCGCTATCGAACATCAGGTCGTCGACGCGCTGGTGTCGGCCACCGGAATCGAGGTGCACGGCGAGGAGTTCGGCGGTCCTGCGATCGACTCGTCACTGGTGTGGGTGCTCGATCCGATCGACGGGACGGTCAACTACGCGGCCGGGTCGCCGCTGGCGGCGATCCTGTTGGCACTCTTGCGCGACGGTGAGCCGGTGGCGGGACTGACCTGGGTGCCGTTCACCGGCCAGCGCTACACCGCGGTGGCCGGCGGTCCGCTGATGAAAAACGGTGCACCGCAGCCACCACTGGAATCCAGCGACCTGGCCGTCTCGATTGTCGGTATCGGCACCTTCAACGCCGACTGGCGGGGACGCTTCCCGGGACGCTACCGGCTCGCCGTGCTGGAAAACCTGAGCCGGGTCTCATCGCGGCTGCGTATGCACGGCGCCACCGGCATCGACCTGGCTTATGTCGCCGACGGGATCCTCGGCGGAGCAATAAGTTTCGGTGATCACGTGTGGGATCATGCAGCCGGGGTGGCGCTGGTGCGGGCCGCCGGCGGAGTCGTGACGAACCTGGCCGGAGAACCCTGGACTCCCGACGCCGGATCGGCCGTGGCCGCGGCGCCGGGGGTGCACGCTGAGATGCTCGAGATCGTGCGCAGCACCGGCAAGCCGGAGGATTACTAGCGTGTATGCCGGTAACGGTCTCGCGGTGCGGGTGATCCCATGTCTGGACGTCGACAACGGGCGGGTGGTCAAGGGTGTCAACTTCGAAAACCTCCGCGACGCTGGTGATCCCGTCGAGCTGGCCGCCGCCTATGACGCAGAGGGCGCCGATGAGCTGACCTTCCTGGATGTGACCGCGTCGTCGTCGGGACGTGCCACCATGCTGGAAGTGGTGCGCCGCACCGCCGACCAGGTGTTCATCCCGCTGACCGTGGGCGGCGGGGTGCGCAGCGTGGCCGATGTCGACGCGCTGCTGCGCGCCGGGGCCGACAAGGTCGCGGTGAACACCGCCGCCATCGAGCGGCCCGGCCTGCTCGCCGAGCTGGCCCGCTCGTTCGGCTCCCAGTGCATTGTGTTGTCGGTCGACGCGCGCGCCGTGCCGGCCGGGTCGGCGCCCACACCGTCGGGCTGGGAGGTCACCACCCACGGGGGCCGGCGCGGCACGGGCATTGACGCGGTCGAATGGGCGGCCCGCGGCGCCGAACTCGGAGTGGGCGAGATCCTGCTGAACTCGATGGACGCCGACGGCACCAAATCCGGTTTCGACGTGGCGATGCTGCGTGCGGTGCGCGCTGCGGTGCGCCTGCCGGTGATCGCCAGCGGGGGAGCGGGTGCGGTGCAGCATTTCGCGCCCGCGGTGTTCGCCGGCGCCGACGCGGTGTTGGCGGCGAGCGTCTTTCACTTCCGGCAGCTGACCATCGGGCAGGTCAAGGCGGCGATGGCGGCGGAAGGGATCACGGTGCGATGACACTGGACCCCGCGATCGCGGCGCGGCTCAAGCGAAACGCTCAGGGACTGTTCACCGCCGTCGTGCAGGAGCGCGGCAGCGGTGACGTGTTGATGGTCGCCTGGATGGACGACGCAGCGCTGGCGCGTACCCTGAAAACCCGGGAAGCGACGTACTTTTCACGCACCCGCGGTGAGCACTGGGTCAAAGGCGCCACCTCCGGGCACACCCAGTACGTGCACTCGGTGCGGCTGGACTGTGACGGCGACGCGGTGCTGCTGGTGGTCGACCAGGTCGGTGGGGCCTGTCACACCGGAGATCACAGCTGTTTCGACGCCGACGTGCTGCTGGAACCGGAGGAGTAGCGCAATACACCCTGGGCTCCAGGCTGCCGCAAATAGCCGGCGGTCGCCTGTCGTTTACGCTCGCGTGTCTGTGCACCGGCGGATTGTCCCCTGCCGCAGCGGTGTAACAACCCGGGAAGGAACCACGGCTTGCCACATCGACGCCGAACGCCGACTCAACGCTGCCGGGATCGCCGATCGAAACCGGGTATCGCTCTTCAGCCGCCCGCGGCCGCCAACCCGTCGGCTGCGGCTATCGCCGCGCGGGCCCATTCGCCGCGGCGGACCGCGGGTTCGATGCGGTCCCTGCGGATCGCCTCGGCGTCGAGGGGAGGGATCACCGTAGCGGGCACCCGGAACGAGAAATGGCGCTCGTCGGTGGCGATAGCCAATAGGGCGTCGGTATCAGGGAATCCATTGGTGCGCATGGTCTCTTCAGCCCATCGCAGCGGTCTCTCCCCGGAGAAATTGTTGACATAGACCACCCACAGGTGGACATTGCGCTCGGCGTAGAGCCGGTCGAGGGCCCTGTGCACCGCGGCGCGCCCGGAATCGGTCAGTACACCGGACTGATCGGTGATATAGCGGGAGAGCTGCACCGTGGGGGCTGGTACGGGCGGAGCAGCGTTGCCGGGCGCCGGCACAGACGCGGACGGGGCTACCGCGCCCTGCTGGGGTGAATGGGCGCGGAGCAGTTGCGTGCCGGCGAGCGCGGCCGCTGCGATCAGCACGACGGCGGCGGCCACCGGGATCAGTGCCGCCGCCCGCACGCGGTGCCGGCGCGGTGGCGTGGTCTGCGCCGGTGCCGCAGCGGCACGGGAGGCGGCCAGGGTGGGGGCCCATGCGTCGGGTGAAACCGCGGCCAGCGCGGCAGCGAAATCCGAGCAGCTGGGATACCGGTCGTCGGGGTTTTTGGCCAGTACCCGGGCAAAAACAGTGTTGAGCCAGGCTAATTCGGGCCGGCGCGCGCCAATCAGCGGCGGCGGCTCGGACAGGTGGCTGGTGATGACCACCGCCGGATTGGAATGCTGAAACGGGGCCGACCCCGTCAGCAGGTGAAAAGCGGTGCACCCGAGTGCATATTGATCAGCTCGGCCGTCGAGGTCTGAACCCCTGAGCTGCTCGGGCGCGCAGTAGCCGGTGGTGCCGACCAGCATGTTGGTCGCGGTCAAACCGCTGATATCACCGAGCTGGCGGGCGATCCCGAAGTCAGCGAGCAAGGTCCGCTGTCCACGCGCGGTGCGCTCACCCAGCAGGATGTTGGCGGGTTTGACGTCACGATGCAGCAATCCGCGCGAATGCGCGTAGTCGAGCGCATCGGCTACCGCCGCGACGACTTCGACCACCCCGGCGGGCGGCATGCCGAACCGGTAGTGGCTGCGCAGCAGCTGCGCGGCGTCGGTGCCCGGCACATAGTCCATCGAAATCCACAGCTGCCCGTCAAATTCGCCGCGATCGTGGATGCTGACGATATTGGGATGCGAGAGCTGTGCGGCTAAGTCGGCCTCACGGATGAATCGCTGCCGAAACTCCCGGTCCGCAGTCAGATTGGCGGGCAGGATCTTCAGGGCGTCGCGACGGGGCAACCGCGGGTGCTGGGCGAGGTATACCGCGCCCATCCCCCCGGATCCCAGCAGCCGCACGATGGTGTACCCGGCGAACACATCGCCTTCGTTAAGGCCTTCGACGAGGCCTTCGCTGGGCGGCATGCGAGCATGTTAATCGAGAGCGCGCACCGGCACGTTGGACCAACCGCACACGTTGGTCATATGCACCCGGCGCAGACCGGCGCGGTCGATCTCATAGCGGGGAATCAGGTCCAGCAGCGCCTCCAGGGCGATCCGGCCCTCCATGCGTGCCAGCGCCGCCCCCAGACAGCTGTGGATACCGTAGCCGAAACCGATGTTGTAGCCGAATTTTCGCTCCCGGTCGATGTCGAACCGGTCGGGGTCGGGAAAGACCCGCTCATCACGCAGCGCCGAACCGTTGATGAGCAAGACGGCGCTATCGGCGGGGATGGTGGTGCCGTGCAGGGTCACGTCGCGGGTGGTGGTGCGCACGTTGTACTGCGACGGGCCTTCGTAGCGCAGCAACTCCTCAAATGCTGCGCCGATCTTGCTGCGGTCCTCGCGCAGCTTGTGCCATTGGTCGGGATTGTCGGCGAACACGACCACCGCGTTGCCGACCAGTTTGGTGACCGTTTCGGCGCCGGCGCCGCCGAGCATGTTGGCGAATCCGGCGATCTCGATGTCATCGAGCCGCCGCACTTCTCCGTCCTCGATGACCTCCGACTCGATCAGCCGGCTGATCATGTCGTCTTGCGGATGGGCGCGACGCTGTTGGATCAGGTCGTAGTAGTACGCACCGGATTGCATCATGGCGTCGATACCTTCCGGTGACGGGCTCATCGAGCCGGGGGCGCGTTCCAGGCCCTTGTCCAGCCAGATCCGCAGTTGCTGACGGTCCTCGGCGGGCACGCCGAGCATCGTGGTGATGATCTCCACCGGGAACAACGCTGCGAAGTCGGCGACGGCGTCGAATCCGGCCGGATCCAGAGTCTTGACGACGTCGTGGATCTTGTCGCGGATCATCGGCTCGAGCGCCGCGATCGCCCGCGGGGTGAAGACCCGGTTCACCAGTTTGCGCATCCGCTCGTGCTCGGGCGGATCCATCATGATGATCAACTTCCCGGCCGGCATGTGCAGATCTTTGGCTTTGATGATGTCGAGGGTGACGCCTTTGGCCGACGAGAAGGTCGCGAAATCCTTGTAGGCCGCTGCGACGTCTTCGTAGCGGGTCAGCGCCCAGAAATCGTATTTGGCGCTGTAGTAGACCGGGGCCTCGTCGCGCATACGGCGGTAGGTCTCGAACGGCGAGTTAAAGAAATCATCGGAATAGGGGTCGAATTCGACCGGGCCGCGCGAAACCTCCGGGGTCGACACACTCACAGCACAGCTCCCTCGTTTTTGTATTTTTCGATTCTTTCCCAATCGATTCCGGCGTCCAGCAGCACTTGTTCGGTGTGCTGGCCGTGTTCGGGCGCGCCGGCGGGCACCACCTGCTGTTCGTCGAACTGCACCGGGTTGACCGGCAGCTGATACGGGGCGCCGCTCATGGTGGTGGCCGTCGGGATGTAGCCGTTGGCGATGACGGCAGGGTCGTCCGGCAGCTCGCCGGGGGCCTGGACCACTCCCCACGCTCCTGTGAGCGGCCGCAGGATTTCCCGCCATTCGGCGAGGGTGTGTTGCGCGAACACGTCGTCCATGATCCGGATCAGCTCGGCACGGTTGTGAAACCGGGATGCGGCGTCGGCGAAACGCTGATCCGCCACCAGGTCCGGGCGGCCGATCAGGTTCATCACCTCGGGAAAGTAACGATCGGACTGCAGCATCATCAACGTGATGTACCGGCCGTCCTTCGTGCGGTAGTCGCCCACCAATGGATTGGGCGCGTCGCTGTGGCCGAAGCTTGGAAGCGGTTGGGATCCATACAGTTTGCTGACCATGACATCCGGTGTGAGGTTGTAGGCGGCAAGCCCCAGCAGCGACACGTCCACGATCGAGGTCACCCCGGTGGCCTTGCGCTTGTACAGCGCTGCCGCAACACCGCCGGCGATGGTCAGGCCGCCGAGCAGGTCACCGAACGCGGGGCGCTGGCGGATGGGCGCGGTGTCATCAGGAGTCAGGGCCCTGCCCACCCCGCCGCGACACCAGTAGGACACCCCGTCGTAGCCGGGTCGGTCGGCGTCTTGTCCGCGCGGGCCGTAACCTGATCCGCGCACATAGATGATCTCTGGGTTGGCCGCGCGGATATCGTCGACGTCGATACCCAACCGCTTGCGCCGGCTCGGCAGATAGCTCGTCACAAACACGTCGCAGGATTTCGCCAGCTCGGCCACAACCTCCCGGCCGCCCGGGGTGGTCAGGTCGACGCCGATCGATTTTTTCCCGCGGTTGGGCATCTCGATCATGTAGTTGACCCCGCCCGCGCCCGCCGGAACCAAACCGCTGGTGATCAGGCCCCGTTGCGGGTCACCGCCGTCGCGGGGTTCCACTTTGATCACCTCGGCGCCCCACTCGGCGAGAACGGCACCGGCCGCGGGCACGAAGGTCCAGGCGGCGACCTCCAGCACCCGTACCCCGGCCAGGACGTCATTGGTGTGCGGGTTGGCGTTAATGTGTCACCTCCTTGGTTCGCGGCCCCGGCGGGACCACCTCAACCAACCGCAGCGGCATCCGCTGCGGACAGCCGAGAATGCTTGTGACGACGCGTGCTATCTCACCGGGCTCCCACAGGTTCCGGTGGCGCGTGATGCCCTCGCGCTGCCAGACTCCCGGCATCTCAACCGCATCCGCCCAATTCCAGCCACTGGGGTAACCGGCGGGCCCGGGCCGTACCACCGAAACTCGAACGCCGGTGCCTTCCAGCTCGGTGTGCAGCACCGCGGCCCAGGTCTGAAGCGCGTGCCGGCACGCCGGGTGGGCACCGGTCCCGGGACGCGGCCGCTCGCCGACGGTTTCGGCGCTCACGAACACCAGATCGCCGCCACCCTTGTCGATCATCGCCGGAATCAGTTGCGCCGTAAGCTGCTGGGCGCCCAGCAGGCCGAGATCGACAATCGACCGGATCGTCGTCGGGTCTGCCGCGGCGGGCAGCAGCGGCCGGGAAGCGTCCGCGTTCGAGACGAGCACGTCCACCGTGCCCACCAGATACCGGGCTGCGTCAACGAATTGCCCGATCGAACGGGTGTCGGCCAGATCGAGCGGCACGGCGAACGCCGATGCACCCTCCGCCCGCAGCCGGGCGGCGGCGTCCTCGCAGATGTCGGTGCGGCGCGCCCCCAGCACGACCAGGTGGCCGGCCCGCGCCAGACGCTCAGCGGTGGCCAGACCTATGCCCGAGGATGCGCCGGTGATGACGACCGCACGGGGCGGGTTTTCGTCGTCGCCGGGCCATGGTGTGTGTCCGGTGGTCACGGCGCGCTCCAATCGCATTCGCCGGCTTCATCGGCGGGGACGACCGTCGCTGTCGAATGCATCCTCGAAGGCCCGCAGGGCGCCGAGACTGACACAACCAAGAGAGTGACATTTCCGCAGTGATTTGTAAACGTTGGATGCGCTGTGGGCTAGCCGCGGGCCCGCAGCGTCGCCAGCGCCCTGTCGGCGTGGGCGTTCATGTTGAGCTCGCTGCCGATCACGTCGAGCACGGTGCGGTCGGTGTCGATGACGAATGTGGTGCGCTTGACCGGCATGAGCTTGCCCAGCAGCCCGCGTTTGACGCCGAACATGCCCGCGACAGCACCGTCGGCATCGGAAAGCAGCGGGTAGTCGAAGCCATGCTGGTCGGCGAATGTGGCCTGTTTGGGCACCGGATCGGTGCTGATGCCGACCCGCGAGGCGCCGATGGCGGCGAACTCCGCGGCGAGATCGCGAAAATGGCACGCCTCCCGGGTGCAGCCCGGGGTTCCCGCGGCGGGGTAGAAGAACAGCACCACCGGACCGTCGGCAAGCAGGGCGCTGAGCTTACGGGGTGTTCCGGTCTGGTCGGGAAGCTCGAAGTCGGGCACGGTGTCACCGGGTTTCATGGCCGTCACGCTACTCCCCGCGCCGGTCGGCGGGTCTGGGAAGATGGGTGCGTGCACGCCGATATCGCGGCCACGACGTCACGGGAGGATTTCCGCGCGCTGGCCGCCGAACACCGGGTGGTGCCGGTGACGCGCAAGGTGCTCGCCGACGCCGAAACCCCGCTGTCGGCCTACCGCAAGCTGGCCGCCAACCGGCCGGGGACCTTTCTGCTGGAGTCGGCCGAGAACGGGCGCTCCTGGTCACGGTGGTCGTTCATCGGCGCCGGGGCCCCCTCGGCGTTGACGGTGCGTGACGGGCAGGCGGTGTGGCTGGGGGCGGTGCCCCAGGACGCTCCTACCGGCGGGGACCCGCTGGCCGCGCTGCGCACGACCCTGGAGCTGCTGGCCACTGCGGCGCTGCCGGACCTGCCCCCGCTCTCCGGCGGCATGGTGGGATTTTTCGCCTACGACCTGGTGCGGCGGCTCGAACGGCTGCCCGAGCTCGCCGTCGACGACCTCAACTTGCCGGACATGGTGTTGCTGCTGGCCACCGACCTGGCGGCCGTCGACCACCACGAGGGCACCATCACACTGATCGCCAATGCGGTGAACTGGAACGGCACCGACGAGCGGATCGATGAGGCCTACGACGACGCACTGGCGCGGCTGGATGTGATGACCGCGGCGCTGGGCCAGCCGCTGCCGTCCACCGTGGCCACGTTCAGCCGGCCCGAGCCGAAGCACCGTGCGCAGCGCACCATCGAGGAATACGGCGCGATCGTCGAGTATCTGGTGAGTCAGATCGAGGCCGGTGAAGCGTTTCAGGTGGTGCCTTCGCAGCGTTTCGAGATGGACACCGACGTCGCGCCGATCGATGTGTACCGGATTCTGCGGGTCTCCAACCCCAGCCCGTACATGTATCTGCTGCACGTGCCCAATGATGCTGGGGAAACCGACTTTTCGATCGTCGGATCCAGTCCCGAAGCGTTGGTCACCGTGCAGGAGCGGTGGGCGACGACGCACCCGATCGCCGGAACCCGGTGGCGCGGCCAGACCGAGGAAGAAGACCAGCTGCTGGAAAAGGAGCTGCTCGCCGACGATAAGGAACGCGCCGAACATCTGATGCTGGTCGACCTGGGCCGCAACGACCTCGGACGGGTCTGTGTGCCGGGCACGGTTCGCGTCGAGGACTACAGCCACATCGAGCGCTACAGCCACGTCATGCACCTGGTGTCCACCGTGACCGGCATGCTCGCCGAGGGCCGTACCGCCCTGGACGCGGTGATCGCCTGTTTTCCGGCCGGCACGCTGTCGGGTGCACCCAAGGTGCGGGCCATGGAGCTGATCGAGGAGGTGGAAAAGACCCGTCGCGGCCTCTACGGCGGGGTGATCGGCTATTTGGACTTCGCCGGCAACGCCGATTTCGCGATCGCCATCCGCACTGCCCTGATGCGCGGCGGCACGGCCTATGTGCAAGCCGGCGGCGGTGTGGTGGCCGACTCCAACGGCCCTTACGAGTACACCGAAGCGGCCAATAAGGCACGCGCAGTGCTCAACGCGATTGCCGCCGCGGAGACCTTGACCCCGCCTAAGTCGGGGTGCCATGGCTGATCCACGGCCGGATCGCCGAACCCGGCTGATGATCGGGATCGCCCAGGTGTTGCTGGTGACAGCGGCCGCGGCGCTGTGGGCGGCGGCGCGGCTGCCCTGGGTGATCGTGCGGTCATTCGACGGTCTCGGCCCACCCGCGAGTGTCACTCTCACCGGGGCGGCGTGGTCCACGGCATTGCGCCCGGTGGCGCTGTTGTTGCTGGCCACCGCGGCGGCCGCGCTGGCGGTGCGGGGCTGGCCGCTGCGGATGCTCGCAGTGCTGGCGGCCGGCGCCAGCCTGGCTGTGGGATATCTGGCGGTCAGCCTGTGGGCGGTTCCCGACGTCGCGGCGCGAGCAGCCGACCTCGCCCACGTCCCACTGCTGACACTGGTGGGCAGCGAGCGCCGCTATGCGGGGGCGGCGGCGGCGCTGGCGGCGGCCGTGTGTACGGTGGCCGCCGCCGCGGTGTTGATGCGGTCGGCGTCAGCGTCGGCGGCGAAATACGCGGCGCCCGCGCTGCGCCGGTCGATGGCTGGCCGCGACGACGCCGAAATGTCGGAGCGGATGATCTGGGACGCGCTCGACCAGGGCCGTGACCCGACCGATCACGTATCCGAGCCGGGCGCACCGCAAGATCACGATTCGAACACCGAGGGTCGGTGACGGGCCACGCGCCGACGGCGGCTACCCTTCGATGAGCGTCCTCGCACACACGGGTGGGAAGGAAACCGGCGGCCATGAGTCCGGCAACTGTGCTCGACTCCATCATCGAGGGAGTCTGCGCCGATGTTGCCGCCCGCGAGGCTGTGGTGAGCCTGTCGGAGGTCAAGGCGGCCGCTGAGGCGGCTCCTCCGCCGCTGGACGTGATGGCCGCTCTGCGCGCCCCCGGGATCGGCGTCATCGCCGAGATCAAGCGCGCCAGTCCGTCGGCCGGCCCGCTGGCGCCTATCCCGGACCCTGCCAAACTGGCCCGCGCCTACGAAGACGGCGGCGCGCGGGTGGTCAGCGTCGTCACCGAACAACGACGTTTTCACGGCAGTCTGGCCGACCTGGACGCGGTGCGGGCAGCGGTGTCGGTGCCGGTGTTGCGGAAAGACTTTGTGGTGCACCCGTATCAGATCCATGAGGCCCGCGCACATGGCGCCGATATGCTGCTGCTCATCGTTGCGGCGCTGGATCAGCCTGCCCTGGTGTCGATGCTGGACCGCACCGAGTCACTGGGCATGACGGCGTTGGTGGAGGTGCATACCGAAGAGGAAGCCGACCGGGCGCTGAAGGCCGGGGCGCGGGTGATCGGCGTCAACGCGCGCGACCTGGCGACGCTGGAAGTGGACCGGGACTGCTTCGCCCGAATCGCGCCGGGACTGCCGACCGACGTGATCAGGGTCGCCGAGTCGGGAGTGCGCGGCACCGCAGACTTGTTGGCCTATGCCGGCGCCGGCGCCGACGCGGTACTGGTCGGTGAAGGTCTGGTCACCAGCGCCGACCCCCGCGCGGCGGTCGCTGATCTGGTCACCGCGGGCACGCATCCGTCCTGTCCGAAACCGGCTCGCTAGCGGTCAATGACCGGCATAGGCTACGACGTTGAACCCGATACACCGCCTGCGCGTTAAGCAGTCGTGATGGCAGATCTGTCCGGCCCGGATCTTCCCCGCACGAGCGCGGCCGTCGCCGAACCCACCCGCCACGATCCCGATTCCCGGGGCCATTTCGGGGTGTACGGCGGCCGCTATGTCGCCGAGGCGTTGATGGCGGTGATCGAGGAGGTCACCGCCGCCTACGAGAAAGCACGCACCGACCCCGAGTTTCTGGACACCCTCGATCACCTGCAAGCCCATTACGCGGGCCGGCCCTCGCCGCTGTACGAAGCGGCGCGGCTGAGCCGGCATGCTGCCGGGGCGCGGATCTTCCTCAAGCGAGAAGACCTCAACCACACCGGTTCCCACAAGATCAACAACGTGCTCGGGCAGGCGCTGCTCGCCCGGCAGATGGGTAAGACCCGGGTGATCGCCGAGACCGGCGCCGGGCAGCACGGGGTGGCCACGGCGACCGCGTGCGCGCTGCTCGGCCTCGACTGTGTCATCTACATGGGTGCGGTCGACACCGCCCGGCAGGCGCTCAACGTGGCGCGCATGCGGCTCCTGGGCGCCGACGTGATTTCGGTCGAGGCCGGTTCGAGAACACTGAAAGACGCCATCAACGAGGCGTTTCGCGACTGGGTCACCAACGCTGAGACCACCTACTACTGCTTCGGCACCGCGGCCGGACCGCATCCTTTTCCGACGATGGTCCGTGACTTTCAGCGCATTATCGGGTTGGAGACGCGTGCGCAGATCCGGGAGCAGACGGGACGGCTACCCGACGCCGTTGTGGCGTGCGTAGGCGGAGGATCCAACGCCATCGGGATTTTCCACGCGTTTCTCGATGACCCCGGTGTTCGGCTGGTGGGGTTCGAGGCCGCCGGGGACGGTGTCCACACGGGCCGGCATGCGGCCACGTTCACCGGCGGCTCACCCGGGGTATTTCAGGGATCCTTCTCCTATCTGCTGCAGGACGAAGACGGCCAAACCATCGAATCACATTCGATCTCTGCGGGTTTGGACTATCCGGGAGTGGGTCCGGAACATGCGTGGCTCAGACAGACCGGGCGGGCTGAGTATCAGCCGATCACCGACGCCGAGGCGATGGAGGCTTTCCGGCTGTTGTGCCGCACCGAGGGCATCATCCCCGCCATCGAATCCGCGCACGCGGTGGCCGGTGCTCTCAAACTGGGAGCCGAGATGGGCCGGGATGCTGTCATCGTGGTGAGTCTGTCCGGCCGCGGCGACAAGGACGTCGAGACCGCCGCGAAGTGGTTCGGCCTGCTCCGCGATGGATCATGACTATCGGTCACAGCGAAATGAGCAGGTTGGCCCCGCTCTTCGACTCCTGCCGCCAGGATGACCGCGCGGCTCTGATCGGCTATCTGCCCGTCGGCTACCCCGATGTGCCGACCTCGGTGACGGCGATGACCGCGCTCATCGACTCCGGTTGCGACATCGTCGAAGTCGGTGTTCCCTATTCGGATCCGAGCATGGACGGTCCGACCATCGCCCGGGCGTCAGAAGTGGCACTTCGCGGCGGTGTGCGGGTCCGCGACGCCCTGACCGCGGTCGAGGCGATCAGCGCCGCCGGCGGTCGCGCCGTCGTGATGACGTACTGGAATCCCGTGCTGCGTTATGGGATTAACGCGTTCGCCCGCGACCTCGCCGGGGCGGGCGGCGACGGCCTCATCACGCCCGACCTGATACCTGACGAGGCCGGCGAGTGGCTGGCGGCGTCGGACGAGCACCACTTGGATCGCATCTTTGTGGTCGCACCGTCGTCGACACCGCAACGGCTGGCGATGACCGTCGAGGCGTCGCGGGGATTCGTCTACGCAGCGTCGCTCATGGGTGTCACCGGTGCCCGTGATGCGGTGGCGCAGACCGCACCCGAGCTGGTGCGCAGGGTCAAGGCCGTGTCCGGCATTCCGGTGGGCGTAGGCTTGGGGGTCCGGTCCCGAGAGCAAGCCGCCCAGATCGGCAGCTACGCCGACGGTGTTATCGTCGGCTCCGCGCTGGTGTCGGCGTTGACCGACGGGATGCCCGTGTTGCGGGCATTGGCCGTCGAACTCGCTGCCGGTGTGCGTCAGAGGATATCCGGCTCATGACAACCTTTCTCGCGTATTTCCCGAGTCCCCCGCGGGGGGTGTGGCACCTCGGTCCGCTGCCTATCCGCGCCTACGCCTTATTCATCATCACCGGTATCGTCGCCGCGCTGCTGATCGGTGACCGGCGCTGGGAGCGCCGCGGCGGGGAGCGCGGCGTGATCTATGACATCGCCCTGTGGGCCGTCCCATTCGGATTGGTCGGCGGCCGGCTGTATCATCTGGCCACCGATTGGCGGACCTATTTCGGCGCGGGCGGCGCCGGGCCCGGGGCGGCGTTGCGCATTTGGGACGGTGGCTTGGGCATCTGGGGTGCCGTGGCCCTGGGTGGTGTCGGGGCGTGGATTGGTTGCCGGCGTCGCGGCATTCCCCTGCCGGCTTTCGCCGACGCGGTGGCTCCCGGGATCGTCCTCGCCCAGGCCATCGGGCGGCTGGGTAATTACTTCAACCAAGAGCTTTACGGCCGCGAGACGACGATGCCGTGGGGGATGGAGGTCTTCTATCGGCGCGACTCCAGCGGTTTCGTCGACGTGCATTCCCTCGACGGGGTGTCAACCGGGCAGGTGGCGTTCGTTGTGCAACCCACGTTCCTCTACGAATTGCTTTGGAACGTGCTGATATTCCTCATCCTGCTCGCTATCGACAAACGAGTTGTGATCGGGCACGGCCGATTGTTCGCCCTCTACGTCGCCGGCTACTGTGTCGGGCGGTTCGGCATCGAGCTACTGCGCGCCGACCCCGCCACACATATTGCCGGGATCCGGATCAACTCGTTCACATCGACTTTCGTGTTCATCGGGGCGATGGTGTATTTCATCCTGGCGCCCAAGGGCCGGGAAGACCCGGCGACTCTGCGCGGCGCAGCTGCGACGGAAGCCGAGGCGCCGGCGCCTGAGCCGGTGACCGCCGCGCCGCCCTCCACTGGCGATGGTTCCGGTGGCGACGGGGCAGCGGCGCACGCCTCCGCTGCCGGGGGTGACAACACGGTAGATGACGCCGCAACAGGCGAATCCGCCCAGACGCAGGAGATGACGCCGCAGCAGGCCCAGACCACAGCATCCGCACCCGAGCCGGGCGGGGCCGAACAGCTGGCGCAGCAGGCCGGCGCAGAACCGGGCGCCCCGGAAAACGGGGCCGAAACCGCGTCGGCAACGGCCGAAACGGCAGCGGGGCACACGCATGGGGCGAGCGCCGGGGCGGAGCCGCACACATCGACCGGGGCGGTTGAGCCCGGCGGCGATGACGCGGCATGCGGTGAGGCCGCTGCACCGGACGACCCGAAGACAGGTGACCGCTTCACCTCCGACGGTGAGGCGCCAGCGCGACCGGCCCCCCGGCACCCCGAAGCGCCGTCCAGCGCGGACACGCCCCCGGCCGGCGAGACCCCGGCCGGGTCAGTCGGGGAGTCCAACCAGGGCCAGGCCGCCGAAACCGAGTCACCCGGAGCCGGTGACGACAGCAGCGCAGCCGACAGCTCAGAGCACCGCGACATGCCACGCTGACGGGATGACCACACGCTGCGCGCACCCCCGAGTCGATCTGTCATGCTGACAAGCGTGAACAATCCGGGGCGGGCCGGGCCCAAGGGCACCTCGGCGGACCGGTGCCGGCGGTGGATTGGGCTGAGCGGGGGCGCGCTGTTGGCGGGAGTGATCGGCTATATCGGGGTTGCCGACCCCCACGCGCAGCGCTGGCTGTACCCGCGGTGCCCGTTCAAGTTGCTGACCGGCTGGGACTGCCCGGGCTGCGGTGGGCTTCGGATGGTTCATGACCTGCTGCACGGCGAACTAGTCGCTGCCCTGGCCGATAACGGCTTTCTGTTGCTCGGCATCCCGGTGCTGGCGGGATGGCTGCTCAGCCGGCGCCACCGGGGGGAACCAGCGCTGCCGACCGCGGCGGTGGTGACCATCGCGGTGGCCGCGGCGGTCTGGACACTGCTGCGCAATCTGCCGGGCTTTCCGTTGATCCCGGCCCCTCCCACCTGACCGGTAGGGGCCAGGCCGGGGCCTGCGCAGCGCGTTACGTGGTGCGCCGGTGCGCGCGACCGGGCCGGACAACTGTTCGCCGGGCGGCCGCCAGCAAACGACTCACCGGGGTGAGACCCGGTTGCAGTGCGGTCACGGTTGGATACCTATCGATCGATCCCTGGTCACAGAAGTCGCACGGATCACTATCGTCACATTAGCAACGCACGGACGGTCAACGCGAAGTCTGCCCTGGAAAGGTGTGACATGTCGGCGATTCCTCGAATCGTATCGGTGGCGTTGGCTGTGGCTCTCGGACTGCCCCTGACCGTCCAGCTGGCACCTCCAGCGAACGCCGCGACCTGCAACGCGCCCGAAGCGAACGTCGACCCTCCGGCCGCATCCCCGCCGGTCGTGACCCCGCCCTCGCCGGTGGTCCGGCCGCCGACCGGGCGCCGGCCGCGCGGTGCTAATGAGCAGGCGCCGCTGCCCAGGCTGGGCCCGCTGATCTCGGCATTGCTCAACCCGAACCGCTACTCCGCACCAGTGCGGCAGCAGGCGGCGGTGCTACCCCCGGGGCCCAATCCTCCCGGCGCAGCCAACCAGCAGCCGGCCGCTGCTCCTGAGTTGGCACCGAACGCGGCCCCGGCGCCGGAGCCGGCGCCGCCGGCCGCTATCGCAGGGGCGCCGACGTCGCTGGTCGAATGGGTAACCGGGCCGAACAGCCCGAACAAAACCCTGCAACGGTTCGGCATCTCGGGAACCGACCTCGGAATCCTCTGGGACAACGGTGATCCCGTCAACCATCAGGTGCTTATGGCCTTCGGTGACACATTCGGCTATTGCAAGCTCCACGGTCAGCAGTGGCGGTATAACACACTCTTCCGCAGCGCAGACCATGAGCTATCAGACGGAATCAGCGTGAGCAACGGTGTGCCGAACGACAAATACTCCGGCTCACCTGTGCGACAGCCCAATTTTTCCAAACAGATCCTTCCCGGCGTTAAGTGGGCGCGCCAGGAGGGCATGATTCCCACCGCCGGCGTCTCCGTTGGCAGAACCCAATACCTCAACTTCATGTCGATCAAGCAATGGATCCGCGACGGTGAGTGGTCGACCAACTACTCAGCGATCGCGATGTCCCCCGATAACGGCCAGAATTGGGGAATCTATCCGGGCAGCATCCGCGCATCCACCCCGGACAGCGTCCCGGGAGTCCGGTACATTCCCGGAAACGAGAACTTCCAGCAAGGCGCATTCCTGCGCGCCCGCGACGGTTATATCTACTCGTTTGGGACCCCGTCCGGGCGCGGCGGCTCGGCGTATCTGGCGCGAGTTCCCCAGAACTTTGTTCCCGATCTCACCAAATACCAATATTGGAACGCCGACTCGAACTCCTGGGTGCCGAACAATCCGAAGGCGGCCACACCGGTTATCCCGGGCCCGGTGGGCGAAATGTCGGCCCAATATAACGACTATCTCAAGCAATATTTGGTGCTGTACACCAACGGCGCCAACGACGTGGTCGCCAGAACTGCGCCGGCGCCGCAAGGACCGTGGGGACCAGAGCAACTGCTGGTCTCGTCATTCCAGATGCCCGGAGGCATCTATGCGCCGATGATCCATCCCTGGTCCTCAGGCAAGGATTTGTACTTCAACCTGTCGCTGTGGTCGGCATACGACGTGATGTTGATGCACACCGTCTTGCCCTAACGGGAACTGGTCGGTGCGGCCACGGTCGTGTCAGCATGGCGCGCACCCCGCTCGACACGTGTCAGCATTGCGAGCATCACCGGAGGTGGCCGGGCGCGGCTTCGATTTGAGCCGCCCGCAAAAGATTTCACATCGAGCGAGGCGCTGAGCCACACCCGCGCCGGAAACGGCCCGGCGGCGCGGAGCGCCAGCCAAGCTGGATGTGTCGAGAACGTCGCGTAACCGCGACTATGCTGTGTCGTCGTGGCGCGACGCGGGAAGATCGTCTGCACTCTGGGCCCGGCCACCAATACTGACGAGTCGGTCAGGGCGCTGGTTGAGGCCGGAATGGACGTCGCCCGATTGAACTTCAGCCACGGCGACTACCACGAGCACAAGCTCGCATATGAGCGGGTGCGGGCCGCGTCGGATGCCACCGGCCGCGCGGTGGGCGTATTCGCCGATCTGCAGGGCCCAAAAATCAGGCTGGGCCGCTTCGCGGAGGGCTCCACCTACTGGGCCGAAGGTGAGACGATACGGATCACGGTCGCCGAGTGCCAGGGCAGCCACGACCGGGTGTCAACCACCTACAAGCAGCTCGCCAAAGATGCGGTGGCCGGTGACCGTGTCCTGGTCGACGACGGCAACATCGAGCTGGTCGTCGACGGTGTCGACGGTGACGATGTGGTGTGCACCGTCACCGAGGGAGGCCCGGTCAGCGACAACAAGGGGATGTCGCTGCCCGGTATGAATGTGTCCGCTCCGCCCTTGTCGGACAAGGACATCGACGACCTCAGGTTCGCACTGGACCTCGGGGTCGACATGGTGGCGCTATCGTTCGTGCGCTCACCATCCGATATCGAACTGGTTCATGAAGTGATGGACCGCATCGGGCGGCGGGTGCCGGTGATCGCCAAGCTGGAAAAGCCGGAAGCCGTCGACAATTTGGAAGCCGTGGTGCTGGCATTCGACGCCGTGATGGTGGCGCGCGGCGACCTGGGTGTCGAGCTGCCGTTGGAGGAGGTCCCGCTGGTGCAGAAGCGGGCGATCCAGATGGCGCGGGAGAACGCCAAACCGGTGATCGTGGCCACCCAAATGCTCGATTCGATGATCGAAAACCCGCGTCCGACCCGGGCGGAGGCTTCCGACGTCGCCAACGCGGTGCTCGACGGCGCCGATGCGCTGATGTTGTCGGGGGAGACCGCCGTCGGGAAATACCCGGTCCTGGCGGTGCGGACGATGTCGCGGATCATTTGCGCAGTCGAAGAGAATTCCACCGCGGCACCACCGCTGACGCACATACCCCGCACCAAACGCGGGGTGATCTCCTATGCGGCCCGCGACATCGGCGAGCGGCTCGATGCGAAGGCTTTGGTGGCGTTCACACAATCTGGCGACACCGTGCGGCGGCTGGCCCGGCTGCATACCCCGCTGCCGTTGCTCGCCTTCACCGATCTGCCCGAGGTCCGCAGCCAGCTGGCCATGACGTGGGGCACCGAGACGTTCATCGTGCCGCATCAACGCTCGACTGACGGCATGATCCGTGAGGTCGACAAAGCGCTGCTGGAACTCGGCCGCTACAAGCGCGGTGATTTGGTCGTCATCGTCGCGGGGGCGCCGCCGGGCACAGTAGGCTCGACCAACCTGATCCACGTGCACCGGATCGGCGAGGACGACGTCTAAGCGAAAGTTGGGGGGCTGTGTCCGCCACTGACACACCGTCGGCGCGAGAAAGAATCCGAGAAAGGCTCGATGTCTGACTTCGACGAACTGCTCGCAATTCTTGCGCTGAACCGCGTCGCCGACGACCTTTTCCTGGGGTCTCATCCCAGCAAGAACCCGTCGCGGACGTTCGGGGGCCAGCTCATGGCGCAATCGTTCGTCGCGGCCAGCCGCACGCTGGTGCGCGACCTACCGCCCAACGCGCTGTCAGTGCACTTCATCAACGGCGGCGACACCAGCAAGGACATCGAGTTTCGCGTCGTGCGGTTACGCGACGAACGCCGCTTCGCCAACCGTCGGGTCGACGCGGTGCAAGGCGGGACATTGTTGGCCTCGGCGATGATCTCGTATCTGTCGGGCGGCCGCAGCCTCGAGCATGGGATCGACCCTCCCGAGGTGGCCGAGCCGGAAACGCTGCCGCCGGTCACGGAGCTGTTACGCGGCTATGAGCAGACGGTGCCGCAGTTTGTCCACGCACTGCGACCGATCGAGTGGCGGTACACCAACGACCCGGCCTGGGTGATGCGCGACAAGGGCGGGCGGCTGCCCTATAACCGGGTCTGGGTCAAAGCCGGCGGTGTGCTGCCCGACGACCCGGTGCTGCACACCGCGGCAATGGTGTATTCGTCGGACACCACCGTGCTGGATTCGATCATCACGACCCACGGTTTGTCCTGGGGCTATGACCGGATCTTCGCCGCGACCACCAACCATTCGGTGTGGTGGCACCGGCCGGTCAATTTCGGTGACTGGCTGTTGTATTCGACCTCGTCGCCGGTCGCGGCGGATTCGCGCGGGCTGGGGACCGGGCACTTTTTCGACCGCTCCGGTCGGCTCGTCGCGACAGTGGTGCAGGAGGGGATCGTGAAGTACTTTCCGCACTCCCGCCGATAAGTCCGGTGCGACGGTCGACGGTAACCGTGCGGCAACGATTCGATTGCGGGCCGCCGCTGACCGGCGACGACGGCGGCGATCAAGCGTAACGTTCCAGGGTGGCCGGGTGGCCGAACACCAGGGCCGTGGCCCCTGGCGGGCGCTTCTCTGAAAAGCCGGCCAGGTGTGCCGCCGAGGTGGTAGACAGGGGCAACTGGAGGTGGGTGTGAACCAGCCGTCAGTTGATGTTGCCCCGCGGCTGCGCGCCCGCGAACGCGTCGTCGTTCACGTGGATTCGCCGGCCGCCCGCTGGATCAGCGCGTTGGCGCTGTTGTGCGCGGCGTGCTGGCTGATTGCCCTGCTCGCCCACGACCATCGCCACACCCACTGGCAGGCCGCGGGCCGGCTGGGCTGGTCGCTGACCGTGTTGGCGGCGGTGGCCCTGATCGCCCGCGGCATCTTCCTGGGCCGCCCGGTGACGGCGGTGCACGCGGCCGGCGCCGCGCTCTTCGTCATCGCGGGGCTCGGCGCGCACGTGCTGTCCTTCGATGTCCTTGGTGATCTGCTGATCGCCGGCTCGGGTCTGGTGTTGATGTGGCCCACCTCGGCCCGCCCGCAACCCGGCGATTTGGCCCGGGTATGGAAACTGATCGAGGTCACCAGCGGGGATCCGCTGGCCCCGTTCGCGATGCAAACGGGCAAGTGCTACCACTTCAGCGCGGACGGTTCTGCCGCTTTGGCGTATCGGACACGGATCGGCTACGCGGTGGTCAGCGGTGATCCGATCGGTGATGAGGCGAAATTCCCGCAGTTGGTCGCCGATTTCGCCGCGATGTGTCACACCCGCGGATGGCGGATAGTGGTGTTGGCGTGCAGTGAGCGGAGGCTGGGCCTGTGGAGTGATCCGGCGGTGCTGGGGCAATCGCTGCGGCCGATACCGATCGGCCGTGATGTCGTGATCGATGTGGCCAGCTTCCAGATGGTCGGGCGCAAGTTCCGCAACCTGCGTCAGGCGGTCCAACGCACGCACAACTTCGGTATCACGACCGAGATCGTCGCCGAACAAGAACTCGACGAGAAGCTGCTGGCGGAGCTCACCCAGGTGCTGCGGGAGTCCCCCAGCGGCGCCCACACCGAGCGCGGGTTCTGCATGAACGTCGACGGTGCGCTGGAAGGGCGCTACCCGGGGATAGTGCTCATCCTCGCCAGAGACGCAACGGGGCGAGTCCAGGGCTTCCACCGCTACGCGGTTGCCGGCGGCGGCAGCGATGTCAGCCTCGATACGCCGTGGCGGCGGCGCGGGGCCCCCAACGGGATCGACGAACGCCTGAGCGTCGACATGGTGATGGCAGCCAAAAAGGCTGGAGCACAGCGGTTGTCGCTAGCGTTCGCGGCGTTTCCGGAAATCTTCGACGCTAAGCAGCGAAGCCGGATGCAAAGCGTGTTCTACGTGTTAATCCACCTGCTGGACCCCTTGATCGCGCTTGAGTCGCTCTACCGGTACCTGCGGAAATTCCACTCGCCCGGTGAGCGGCGTTACGCGCTGGCGTCGCTGACCCAATTGGTCCCGTTGCTGTACGTGTTGTTGTCGCTGGAGTTCCTGCCGCGGCGGCGAAGACTTTGAACCACGCCCGGTTTCCGGCGAAAGCCCGGCAGGGTTACGGCGAGGGTGTCAGCGTCACGCTGAACTTTTCCTGGATATGCTCGCGAAACTGGTCCGCGCACCGCTGCTGCTTGACCGGATCGGATCCGGCCCGCTGTAAGCAATGGATGTAGTCGTTGCCGCCGCCCTGATTCCAGAACACACTCATCACGATCGCGACGAAGCTCAGGCTGACAGCGATCGCCACGATGCCCAGCACGATCCCGGCGACCGCTACGCCGCCGTTGTCGGCTTCACCCCGTTTGACACGTCCGCGCGCGACGAATCCGAGCACCGCAGCGATGATGCCCAGGATCACACCGCCCAGTACCGACCAGAACACGACCAGCGCCACGATGGCGAGCACCAGCGCCGCGATGCCCAGGTCGTTTTTCGGCGCGGTGGGCGACCGGTGATAGCCGGGATACGGGGGCGGATAACCGCCGGGATACAGGCCGTAGGGGTAAAAGGGGGGCGGGAAGGGGGGAGCGGCTGCCGGCTGCCCGGGTGGCGACGGGGTTTCCGGCGCCTCCGCGGGTGAGTGCGGCGTGTCGGCGGACACTTCTGAGGTCTTGTCCGCGGGCGTGTCAGCCGGTTCTGTCATGACTCGCGCTCCAGGTCGGCGACGGGGACGGTCGCAAGTCAGCGTACCCGGCGGGGCGCAGGCGCAGTTCTCGGCAGTGTAAGTCGCCGGGCAGGTGGTGGGTCGCGAGCACGACTGATCGTTGGGGGCCCATCAGCACGCCGTCGTGGTCGAGCAGATCACGCAGGATGAGCGCGGCGCTGGCCGCATCGAGGTGTTCGGTGGGTTCGTCGAGCAGCACTATCGCGGCCGGTGAGAGCACGGCCCGGGCCAGCAATAGCCGTCTGCGCTCACCACCCGACACCGCCTGCGCCCCGCCGGTGAGCACTGTCGCCAGACCGTGTGGCAGATCGTCCAGCCACTGACCAAGGCCGACCCGCTCCAAGACGGTGGTCAGCTCGTCGTCGTCGCAGTCCCCGCGAGCCACCAACAGGTTGTCCCGCACGGTGGTGGCGAAGATGTGTGCATCTTCCGCAAAAAACGTGACTTTGCTGCGCAACTCGTTCTCGCTGAGCAGGTTGATGGGAGCGCCGTCCACGGTGACCTGCCCGCTCAGCGGCGGCTGCAGGCCTGCGAGGGTCATCAGCAGGGTGGTTTTGCCAGAACCGCTGGCGCCGGTGACCGCCAGCCGGGCGCCCGGTGGAAGGTCGATGCGGACGCGGTTGACCGCCGTGCGGTGCCCGGTGCGGATGTCAGCGCGGAGGTGACCCGCGCCCGGGACCGGTGTTTGCGGTGCGCACGCCGTCGCCACCTCAGGCGCAGCTCGACAGGCCGGCCCGGGCGGGGCCACGTCGAGCAGGCGCCGCGCTGCGATACGTGAGCGGGTCAGCTGCACCGCGGCGGTGGGCAGCGGGACCGTCGCCTCGAAAGCCGACAGCGGCAGCAACATCAGGACCGCCAGGGTGGTGGGCGCCACCGTGGGCGCCAGCCCGATGCCGGCCACCAGCGCTGCCAGGGCGCTGACCCCGATTGCCGCGGTCGGGATCGCCTCGGCGACAGCAGCGGGTTTCGCCGCGATATCAGAGGCTTCCGCCCAATCGTGTTGTCGGCGTTGTGACTCGGCGATGACCGCGGGCAGCCTGCCGCTGACGCGCAACTCGGGCGCGTGCTCGAGCGCGACCAGCGCGGACACATCGCGGTCGGCGCGGTGACGCCGGGCGACCGCTTCCTGTGCGGCGGCCGCCCGGGCGGCCAGCCAGGGGGCCACAACACCCGCGATCAGCAAGCACCCGGCCACGACGCCCGCCGCCGGCAAGCAGATGACGGCAATGATCGCCACCGCTGCCACAGCCAGCACGGCGGCCACGCCGATCGGCAGCAGGGCCCGAACCAGCGCGTCGGCCAGCATGTCCACATCGGCACCGACCCGGGCCACCAGTTCACCGCTGTGCAACCGGACCGCGCGGTGCGCCGGTCCGTGGGCCAGCCGGGAATAAATCCGCCCGCGGGCGGTCCCGGCGGCGCGCAGCGCGGTGTCGTGGGCGACCAGCCGCTCGCAGTAGTGCGTCACGCCCCGGGAAATCGCCAGCGCCCGTACCGTGACCACCGCGACCGTCAGATCCAGGATGGGCGGCATCTGCCACGCCCGGGTGATCAGCCACGCCGAAACACCGGCCAGTGCCAGCGCGCTGCCCAGCGACACCACCCCCAGCGTGATGGCCAGCAGCAAGCGGGGCAATCGGGGGCGCAACAGGAGTGACGCCGTCAGCAGCGGGTCAGAGCAGGACATCATGGTCGGCGGTCACCTCGACCACACGGTCGCCGATCGCCATGACATCCCGGCGATGAGCGACCACCACCACGGTGGCACCTTCCCGGGCGCGCGCGACGATGGCCTGGAGTACCCGGGCCTCGGTGCGGGCGTCCAGATGCGCGGTCGGCTCGTCGAGCAGCAGCACGGGCGCTGGCGAGCCGAGGGCGCGGGCCAAACCGAGCCGTTGCCGCTCGCCCAGCGACAGTCCGACGCCACCGCGCCCCACCACGGTGTGCGGCCCGTCGGGCAACTGTTGTAGCACGACATCGAATCCTGATGCTGCGCAGGCCATTTCCATATTCTGAAGATCGCCGAACAGCGCCAAATTGTCAGCGATCGTTCCCGGTAACAACACCGGTCGTTGCGGCAGCCAGGACAGCTGGCGCCACCACGCTGTCGGGTTCAGCTCGGCGATGTCGATCCCGGCCACCGTGATACGCCCGGAGGCCGGCACGGTCAGTCCGGCGATGGCCTGCAAGGTCGTGCTCTTCCCGGCGCCGTTCGGGCCGGTCAGCACCGTCACGTGACCGGGTTCGATCACCGCCGTCAGATCACAAGGCGAATAGCCTTCGCGGCCGGCGATTTTCAACTTCTCGATGCGGATCTGCGCACCGCGCGCCGACACCACACGTGCTTTATGCGGTGCGGCGGAAGCCGGCTCGCCAATGAGCCGGAAGGCCTTGTTGGCTGCGGCTTTACCATCTTGGGCGGCATGGAATTCCACGCCGACTCGGCGCAGCGGCCAGTAGACGTCCGGTGCCAACAACAACACCGTCAACCCGGTTGTCAGGCTGATCTGCGCGAACACCAGGCGCAGGCCGATGGTAACTGCGATCAGCGCAACCCCCAGCGTAGCCAGTAACTCCAGCACGAGTGCCGACAAAAATGCGATCCGCAGCGTCGCCATCGCCGAACGATGATGGGCGGCGGACAATTCGGCGATGCGGTGTTCGGGTCCGCTGACCCGGCCGAGCGCTCGCAGCGTCGGAATGCCGGCCATCAGGTCCAGTAGTCGCGACTGCAATGTCGTCATCGCCTCGAGTGCGGCTGCTGACCGGTTTGCGGTCGCTACACCGATCAACACCATAAAGACCGGTATCAGCGGCAGCGTGATCGCAACAATGGCCGCCGATTTCAGGTCGTAGGCCGTGATCACGGCGGCGGTGGCCGGGGTGAGGATGGCAGCAAGAAGCACAGCGGGCAGGTAGGAAGTGAAATACGGGCGCAGGCGGTCCAGACCGTGGGTCACCACCGTTGCGGCAGCATCGCGCTGAGCTGCCAGGTCCCGAGGGTCGCGAGCGGTCACCGCGCGCAGCACGTCAGCGCTAAGATCGGCGATCACGGCGCTGGCGCCGCGCTGGCTCAGCCGTGCCTGGAGCCCCTGTGTGAGGGTGCGAACCATCCACAATCCCGACAACAGCAGCAGCGATGAGGACCAGTGTTGCAGGCTGCGTGCGGAGGGAACGGTGATGACGCCTGCGACAATGCGGGCCGTCACAATCGCCGAGGCGATCGCGCAGCCCGAAATCACCACACCACAGCCCACCGTGGCCGCCAGGAACCGGTGCGATGCTTTTGACGCCCGCCACAGCCGCGGGTCCAGGGGCGCCCGACCGCTGCTAGTCAGGGTGTGCGCCTCGCCAAACCTGCCGACGGTGGTATCTGCTCAGCCGAAATCCGCTGCCGGAACACCCAGTACGTCCATGCTTGATAAACGACCACGAGAGGAACCAAGGTGAGCGACGCCCACGTCATGATCCTCAGTGTGTAGCCGGTCGACGAACCGTTGTAGATCGTCACGCTCCAGTCCGGGTTGAGCGTGGACGGCAACAGATTCGGGTATAGGGAGCCGAACAGTAGCACTGCCACCCCGGCGATCGCCACCGTCATCGCGAAGAACGCCCAGCCCTCCCGGCGGCGGGCCCGCATCAGTGCCACCGCGGCCAGCAGCGCGGCCACCGCGATGCCCACCGCCGGCCACGTCCAGGGCTTTCCGTGGGCCAGCTGGGTCCACAACCCGAAACCGCCCGCCAGCACCACGGCCGGTGCGGAGAGCCACCGCGCGAACCCAAACGCCGTCTCGCGCATCGACCCCCGGGTTTTCAGGGCGGCGAACACCGCGCCGTAGAACAGGAACAGCGCTGCGGTCGCCAACCCGCCGAGCAGCGTGTAGGCGTTGAGCACATCGCCGACCGCCAGGTGTACCCGGTGCGCTGCGTCGATCGGAAGCCCGCGCAGCAGGATCGCGAACGCCACGCCCCACAGCACCGCGGGCAGCCAGGATCCGGCAGCGATGCCGAAATCGGCCCACGCCCGCCATTTCGGGTCGTCGATCTTTCCGCGCCATTCGATCGCAACCGCGCGCACGATCATCCCGAACAGGATCGCCAGCAGCGGTACATACAGCGCCGAGAACAGCGCCGCATACCAGTTCGGAAATGCGGCGAACATGGCGGCACCGGCGGTGATCACCCACACCTCGTTGCCGTCCCACACCGGGCCGATGGTGTTGAGCGCGGCGCGGCGACGCGCCTCGGGATCGCCGCCATGGGCCATCCCGAACGGCACCATCAGCATGCCGACTCCGAAGTCGAAACCTTCGAGGATCAAAAACCCCAGAAACAGCGCCCCGATGATCACGAACCACAGTTGCTGCAAACTCACTGCGCCTCAACCCCTTTTAGTATGCGAACGAGAGCGGTGCCACCTCATCGCCGGCAGGGGGCTTGGGCGGTGCCGGCTCGGCATCGTGCTCCTGGGGTCCTTCGACGACATAACGGTGCATCAGCCAGAACCAGATGACCGCTAGCACGCCGTACACCAGCGTGAAGACCACCAGGGAGAGCACCACAGTGCCTGCCGTGTGGTCGGATACCCCGGCCTGCACGGTCAGGCGCACGGCTTGATCGCCGGTCGGGTTGGGTGCGACGACCCAGGGCTGGCGACCCATCTCGGTGAACACCCAGCCCGCCGAACAGGCGAGAAACGGTGTGGGAATGGTGATCACACCGAACCGGCCCAGCCACCGCTGATCGGGAACCCGGCCGCGGCGGGTCAGCCACAGCGCCGTCAGCGCGAACAACACCGGGATCGCCAGCAAACCGATCATGATCCGGAACGACCAATAGGTGACGAAAAGGTTGGGCCGGTAATCGCCAGGGCCATAACGGGTTTGATACTCCCGCTGCAGATCTTCCACTCCCTGCAGAGTGACACCGCTGAACTTGCCTTCAGCCAGAAACGGCAATACGTATAAAGCCGTGACCACACGAGTGACACTGTCGCAGTTGTTGTGGGTGCCGATGGTCAGGATCGAAAAGCTTGGATCGGTTTCGGTGTGGCACAACGTCTCTGCCGACGCCATCTTCATCGGCTGCTGGCGGAACATCAGTTTGCCTTGGGTGTCGCCGGTGGGGAACAGCAACACCACTGCCGTCGGGAGCACGAGGACGCAGCTGGCGATGGTGGCGGGGCGAAACATCGTGCGGGCCTGTTCGGCGGCGTCAGCAGCACCGGTGTGCCGATGCGCGCGGACCATCAGCCAGGCCGAGATCCCGGCGACGAACACGCCCGCGGTGAGCAACGACGCGGTGAGGGTGTGCAAAAACGCCCAGATCGCGGTGTTGTTGGTCAGCAAGGCGCCGAAGTCGGTCAGCTCAGCACGGCCGGTGCGCGGGTTGAACCGGGTGCCGACCGGGTGCTGCATGAACGCGTTCGCGGCGATGATGAAAAACGCCGACGTTTCCACCCCGACCGCGACGATCCAGATCGTCGCCAAATGCAGCCACCGCGGCAGCCGGCCCCACCCGAAGATCCACAGCCCGATGAACGTCGACTCGAAGAAGAACGCGATCAGCCCTTCAAAGGCCAGGGGAGCACCGAAGATGTCGCCGACGAACCGCGAATATTCGCTCCAGTTCATCCCGAACTGGAATTCCTGCACGATCCCGGTCGCCACCCCGATCGCGAAGTTGATCAAAAACAGCTTGCCGAAGAATTTGGTAAGCCGATACCACGCGGTATTGCCGGTGAGCATCCACACGGTCTGCATCACCGCCAGCAGTGGGGCCAACCCCATGGTGAGCGGCACGAAAATGAAGTGGTAGACGGTGGTGATCCCGAACTGCCACCGTGACACGTCGACGACATCCATTGTCATCTCCCACACCCTCGGCACAACAGAGTGTACGACAGAGTGTAGTAGACAGGGGCGGCCGACGCCACCCCCCGGTCCACGGCGGTGCTGACGCTCATTCCGGGAGCGCCCGCCCGATGGTCTTGGACGCGCTGCGGATCCCGAACGAGGACACGACCTCGAACACACCGATGACGATGAGCCAGATGCCGACGACCAGTGTCAGGATCTCCAGGGAGGCGAATGGGGAGGCCAGCATGACAATCCCGGCGACCAGACTGATCACACCCAGGAAAATCGACCAGCCCCGACCGGGAAGTGTAGGGTCACTGATGGCCGAGACCGACGTCGCCACACCGCGAAAGATAAAGCCGACACCGATCCAGATGGCCAGCAGAAGAACCGAATCGTAGAGGCTGCGGAAGCACAGCACCGCCAGCACCAGGGACGCTGCCCCGCTGATGAACAACAGCACCCGCCCGCCGGCGGACACGTGCAGGCTGAAGGCGAAAATCACTTGTGCGATGCCGGCGATCAGCAGGTAGGCGCCGAACACGATGGCGGCGACCAGGATCGATATGCCCGGCCACACCAACACCACGATGCCCAGGGCGAGCGCCACCAGGCCCGACACCAGGGTGGATTTCCACAGATGAGGCAACAAGCTTGGAATAGCGGTGTTTTGCATGCCCGAAGTGTCCCACACGGCTATAGCTGATGGGTGGCAATCGGACCGCTGTCGTCGTGCGCTAAGCGGGGTTCACACACCCGCCGGTTGCGGCCTTTCCGCACGCAGGCCGGCAGGGCCGGCCTCCGGCTTGCGGCTGATGAGATACCAGGTGCGCATGACACCTTTGCCCTTGACATTGACAATGCCGCGCTCCTGCAGCACGAAATCGTCTTTGAGACGCTGATAGACCCCGTCGGGCACCTGGATCCGCCCAACCGCGTCGGTGGTTTCCATCCGGGACGCCACATTGACCGCGTCGCCCCAGACGTCGTAGAAGAACCGGCGGGATCCCACAACGCCGGCCACCACTGGTCCGCACGCGAGGCCGATTCGCAACGGGACGGGCGCCCCGTGCGGATCTTTCAGCGTGGCTGCCGCGGCGGCCATGTCCAGAGCAAAGTCGGCCAGCGCCTGGAGGTGGTCGGGCCGCGGCTCGGGCACCCCGCTGACCACCATGTAGGAGTCGCCGCTGACTTTGATCTTTTCCAGTCGGTGTTTGTCCACCAGGGCGTCGAACTCGCCGTAGAGGCGGTCGAGGAATCGGATCAGCGCATCCGGCGCCAGGTCGCTGGCCCGCTCGGTGAAACCGGCAATGTCAGCGAAAAGTACCGAGGCGTCTCCGTATTTGTCGGCAATGACATTGTGCGCCGGCTCTTTGAGTCGCTGCGCGATGCTGACCGGCAAGATGTTGGCCAGCAGGGCTTCGGAGCGCTCGTATTCACGTTCCATCACCGCTTCGGCGCGGGCGATTTCGCGCAGCGCGAACCACACGGTGACGACCACCATCACGCACGCAGAAACGGTGGTCGCGACGAAGGCCATCGACTGCGCCCAGGGCGGCTGAACGCCGGTATTGCGCGGAACACAGAACTCCAGCACGATCACCAGCCCGGCGCCGACACCCGCCACCAGCCCAGCCAGCGCGATGCGCTCAATCCCGAGCTGCAACACCACCAGGCAGGCCGCGACCAGAAAGTAGAACTGCAGGCCCGAGTCGGTACCGACGTCCCAGCAGACGAGGAAGATTGACAGGTACGCGGTGCAGAAAAAAGTGAGCGGCGCAACCAGTTCGCCGAAGCGGCGCAGGAACGGGATCAGCACGAAGACCGCCGCGGTGACGCTGTTGATCAGTCCGGTGCGCCATCCGCCCGGAACGGTCAGGATCCACACGATCCCGAAGGTCCCGCTCACCACCGCTGCGATCGAGGTGGTGACGTTCAACACCCGAGAGCGGCGGGCGGCGCTGTCCGTGTAGTGCTGGGTGCGGGCGTACGGCTGGGTCCGTACCGCCGCGACGCAATCTGGGGTGCGCGGCGAACCGTCGGCCCGCAACGACGTGGCCGGGCATTTCCTCGCCGCCACGGCACACAGCCTAGCCGGTGAGCTGGACGTTTGCCGCCGGTGTCAGGTTTGGTCCGGCGCGGTGCCGGTCAGCCAGTCCGACATGCGGTGCGGTGAGAGCGAGCCGTTGGGCATGAGGTGCGCCACCGCGTGTCCGTCACGGCTGGCCAGGTCGGCGATCATGCGCCGGTGGCAGCGCCACCACAGCGGCTCCCCGCACATGATGGCGACGTTGCGGGTGGTCGCGTCCTGGAGGAGCCGCCGGTATGCGGCCTGGAACTCAGGTGTGCGAGTGTGGGCAGCATAGTTGGCGAACGCCGGGTTATCCCACCAACGGTCGGCTGGCGTCAGGCTGGCCGGCGGTTTGCGCCGACCACCCAGGCCCGGCTCGTGCCGGTAGTCGATCCCGGCGGCTCCCAGCCAATTCGGCATGACCTGTTTCGACACCTCGGGGTTGCGGCGCGAGCCGGGGAAACTCCGGACGTCGACCAGCAGCCCGATGTCGTGGTCGCGCAGGGTGGCGATGAGTTCCGCGGCGGTCTTCGCACCGTGACCGATGGTGAATAACATTGGCGCTGTATGCCCGTCGCGCCGCCGAAAGGCGCCCCGGACGGTGCCCTCGGTGGGATTCGAACCCACACTGTACGGGTTTTGAGTCCGTTTCCTCTGCCAGTTGGGATACGAGGGCCGGTCTCGCTGGCTACGGCCTCCCACGATAGAGGATGCGTGCGATCGTGGGACGCGCACAACCCCCCGCTCGCTGACCACGGGGTTCCGCGACACAATGTCGTCATGACCGGCTCCACCACCGACGCCGAGGCCGGCGGCCCGCGCCGGGTGCTCATTGCCGAGGACGAGGCGCTCATCCGGCTGGACTTAGCCGAAATGCTGCGCGAAGAGGGTTACGACATCGTGGGGGAAGCCGGTGACGGGCAGGAAGCCGTCGAACTGGCCGAACACCTCAAACCCGACCTGGTGATCATGGACGTGAAGATGCCGCGCCGCGACGGAATCGACGCCGCATCAGAGATCGCCAGCAAGCGCATCGCCCCGATTGTCGTGCTGACCGCGTTCAGCCAGCGCGACCTCGTTGAACGGGCGCGAGACGCCGGAGCGATGGCGTATCTGGTGAAACCGTTCACCGTCAGCGATCTCATCCCGGCGATCGAGTTGGCGGTGAGCCGGTTCGCCGAGATCACCGCCTTGGAACGCGAAGTGGCGACGTTGGCCGATCGGCTGGAAACGCGCAAGCTGGTGGAGCGAGCCAAGGGCCTGTTGCAGAGCAAGCAGGGCATGACCGAGCCTGAAGCATTCAAATGGATCCAGCGCGCGGCCATGGACCGGCGGACCACCATGAAACGCGTAGCCGAAGTCGTGCTGGAAACCCTGGACACCCCCAAAGACACGCCGCCGGGCTAGCCCGGCCTGGTGTCGCGCGCCGAGCGTGCAACCACGGCGGCGACACGCCGACGACACCCGCCCTGGTTGCACGCTCGATGAAAGCGTCCGACGGCCCGGCCCCTTATCGCGCGACGATTACCGATGAACCGTGCCCGAACAATCCTTGATTTGCAGTAATTCCGACGGTCGCGCCCTCGACCTGGCGGCCGGTGGCCTGGCCGCGCAACTGCCAGGTCAGTTCGCAGACCTGTGCGATCGCCTGTGCGGGGATGGCCTCGCCGAAACACGCCAGCCCACCCGACGGGTTTACCGGGATGTCGCCCCCGCAGGTCGTCGCCCCGCTGCGCAGCAACGCTTCGGCCTCACCCCGGGCACACAGGCCGAGGTGCTCATACCAGTCGAGTTCCAGGGCCGTGGACAAATCGTAGACTTCGGCCAGGCTCAAATCCGTCGGCCCGACACCTGCTTCCGCGTAAGCGGCGTCGACTATCTGGTCTTTGAAGACGCGCTGCGGCGGTGGCACCACCGCAGTGGAATCCGTTGCGATATCCGGCAATTCCGGAAGATGTTGCGGATAGCGGGGTGTGACGGTGCTGATCGCGCGGACCGACGGCACGCCTCGCAGCGAACCCAGGTGCGCACGGGTGAATTCGGCGCTGGCCACAATGAGGGCCGCCGCGCCGTCGGAAGTGGCGCAGATGTCGAGCAGCCGCAGTGGATCGGCCACCACCGGGCTGGCCAGCACCTCCTCGACCGACACCTCCTTGCGGTAGCGCGCATTCGGATTCTGCAGGCCGTGACGTGCGTTCTTGACCTTGACCAGCGCGAAGTCTTCGGGCGTGGCGCCATAGAGATCCATCCGCCGGCGGGCCAGCAGCGCGAAATAGACCGGATTGGTGGCCCCGATCAGATGGAACCGCTGCCAATCCGGATCGTTCTTGCGTTCGCCGCCGACCGGCGCGAAGAAGCCCTTGGGTGCGGTGTCCGCACCGATCACCAGCGCGACATCACAGAAGCCGGCCAGGATCTGCGCGCGGGCGCTCTGCAGCGCCTGCGCCCCGCTGGCGCACGCGGCGTAGCTGGAGCTGACCGGTATCCCGTTCCAGCCCAGCTGCTGTGCGAACGTCGCACCGGCGACGAAGCCCGGATAGCCATGGCGAATGGTGTCCGCCCCGGCCACCAGCTGGACTTGGCGCCAGTCCAGTCCGGCGTCGGCCAGCGCCGCGCGCGCCGCCACCAGCCCGTACTCGGTGAAGTCGTTGCCCCACTTGCCCCACGGGTGCATCCCGGCGCCGAGGATGTAGACCGGTTCGCTCACGCGATCCTCCAGCCGTAGACGATCCGCTGAACCCCGGTGTCGTCGGTGAACAGCGGCATAGTGGTCAGCTCCATCTCCATGCCGATCCGCAGGTCGGCCGCCAGGGTCCCGTCGGCCACCTTGCCGAGCACGATCAGCCCCTCGGCGGCCAACTCGACCGCGGCGATCGCGAAGGGCGTGAACGGATCTGCCGCCGGATAGGGCGGAGGTGGCGCATAACGGTTTTCGGTGTAGCTCCACAGCGTGCCGCGCCGTGACAACGGCACCCGCGTGAGCTTGTCGGCGGCGCACGCCGGGTTGGGGCAGGTGGTGGTGCGCGGCGGAAAGACGTAGGTGCCGCACCGGGGACACTTGCTGCCGATCAGGTGCGGAACATCGTCAGTGGTGAACCACCCGTCGATCGCGGGGGCTTGCCGGATTGCTGCTGGCACTGGGCCAGCGTACCGGGAACACCCCCGAAACTGAAACGTGTTGCAGTTCGGTGGCGCCGCTCGGCTGCCCGGCATAACACCGGCATCAGGCCGGGTGCCTAGAGTTGAGAGGGTGAGTCCAGCCAAAATGTCGGCTACCGGCGTCTCGGACGCGGACGGGCCGACAGCCAGCACCGGCAAGCCGACATTGATGCTGCTGGACGGCAATTCGCTGGCATTCCGGGCGTTTTACGCGCTGCCCGCGGAGAACTTCAAAACCGCTGGCGGTCTGACCACTAATGCGGTGTATGGGTTCACCGCGATGCTCATCAACCTGCTGCGTGACGAATCGCCGACCCATGTGGCGGCGGCGTTCGACGTATCGCGGCAAACCTTTCGCTCGGACCGCTATCCCGCGTACAAGGCCAACCGGATATCGGCCCCCGACGAGTTCGCCGGGCAGATCGATATCACCAAGGACGTTCTGGCCGCACTCGGGATCACGGTGCTCGCCGAGCCGGGCTTCGAGGCCGACGACATCATCGCGACGCTGGCCACCCGGGCCGAGGACGAGGGTTATCGGGTCCTGGTCGTCACCGGCGACCGCGACGCGCTGCAGCTGGTCAGCGAGAACGTGACGGTGCTCTATCCGCGCAAGGGTGTGAGCGAGCTGACCCGGTTCACCCCGGAGGCCGTCGTCGACAGATACGGGCTCACCCCGGCGCAGTATCCCGACTTCGCCGCGCTGCGCGGCGACCCCAGCGACAATCTGCCGGGTATCCCGGGAGTCGGCGAGAAGACCGCGGCCAAGTGGATCGCCGAATACGGCTCGCTGCAGGCGCTGGTCGACAACGTCGACACGGTGCGCGGCAAGGTCGGCGACGCCCTGCGTGCGCATCTGGCCAGCGTGGTGCGCAATCGGGAGCTCACCGACCTGATCCGCGATGTGCCGCTGGCGCACACACCCGACACCCTGCGGCTGCGGCCGTGGGACCGTGACCAGATCCATCGGCTCTTCGACCAGTTGGAGTTCCGGGTGCTGCGGGACCGGCTGTTCGAGACGCTGGCCGCGGTGGAACCCGAAGTCGAGCAAGGGTTCGACGTGCGCGGCGGAGCACTCGAACCCGGCACCGTCGGACAATGGCTGGCCGAACATGCTGCTGACGGGCGGCGATCCGGGTTGGCGGTGATCGGCACCCACTTGCCCTACGGGGGGGACGCCACCGCGGTGGCGATCGCCGCCGCCGACGGTGAGGGCGGTTTCGTTGACACCGCCACGGTGACCCCTGAGGACGAGGCGGCGCTGGGCTCCTGGCTGGCCGACGCCGCCAAACCCAAGGCATTGCATGAGGCGAAGGCGGCCATCCATGATCTCGCCGGGCGCGGGTGGGCACTGAACGGCGTCACCTCCGACACCGCGCTGGCGGCGTATCTGGTTCGCCCTGGGCAACGCAGCTTCACCCTCGACGACCTGTCGCTGCGCTATTTGCGTCGCGAGCTTCGTGCTGAAAGCTCTGAGCAACAACAGCTTTCGCTACTCGACGACACCGACCGCGTGGATGCCCAGGCGGTGCAAACCGCGATCTTGCGGGCCCGCGCGGTTGCGGATCTGGCCGACGTCCTCGACGCCGAGCTGGCCCGCATCGATTCCACGGCGTTGCTGGGGGAGATGGAGCTTCCGGTCCAAGCGGTACTGGCGGGCATGGAAGCCGCGGGCATCGCCGTCGACCTGGAGCGGCTGAGCGAGCTGCAAAGCCGGTTCGCTGATCAGGTCCGTGACGCTGCCGAGGCCGCCTACGCGGTGATCGGCAAGCAGATCAACCTCGGTTCACCCAAACAGCTGCAGGTCGTGCTGTTCGACGAACTGGGCATGCCGAAGACCAAGCGGACCAAGACCGGATACACCACCGACGCCGATGCCCTGCAGTCGCTGTTCGACAAGACCGGGCACCCATTCCTGGAGCATCTGCTTGCACATCGCGATGCCACCAGGCTCAAAGTCACCGTCGACGGGCTGCTGAATGCGGTGGCTGCCGACGGGCGCATCCACACCACCTTCAACCAGACCATCGCCGCGACCGGGAGGCTCTCCTCGACCGATCCCAACCTGCAGAACATCCCGATCCGCACCGAGGCGGGCCGGCAGATCCGCGATGCGTTCGTCGTCGGCGACGGGTACGCCGAGCTGATGACCGCCGACTACAGCCAGATCGAGATGCGGATCATGGCGCATCTGTCCCACGATGAGGGGCTGATCGAGGCGTTCAACACCGGCGAGGATCTGCACTCGTTCGTCGCGTCGCGAGCTTTCGGCGTGCCGATCGAGGAGGTGACGCCCGAGCTGCGCCGGCGGGTCAAGGCCATGTCCTACGGGCTGGCTTACGGGCTGAGCGCCTACGGGCTGGCCCAGCAGCTGAAGATCTCCACGGAGGAAGCAAAGGTCCAGATGGAGGCCTATTTCGCACGCTTCGGCGGGGTGCGCGACTACCTGCAGGCGGTGGTCGAACAGGCCCGCAAGGACGGCTACACCTCCACCGTGCTGGGCCGGCGACGCTACCTGCCCGAGCTGGACAGCAGCAACCGCCAGGTGCGGGAGGCGGCCGAGCGGGCCGCGCTCAACGCCCCGATCCAGGGCAGCGCGGCCGACATCATCAAGGTCGCCATGATCGACGTCGACACAGCCCTCAAACAAGCGGGGCTCGCCTCCCGCATGCTGCTGCAAGTCCACGACGAACTGCTGTTCGAAGTCGCTGCCGGGGAGCGGGATGAACTCGAAGCCCTGGTGCGTGCGAAAATGGGGGGTGCCTACCCGCTCGACGTGCCGCTGGAAGTGTCCGTGGGTTTCGGCCGCAGCTGGGACGCAGCCGCGCATTAGCCGACGGTGGTGACGCCGAGCGTGCAGCTGCGGCGGAATTTGGGCGTGTTTTTCGCCCTGAGTTCACGTTCGGCGCAGAAGGGTGCGGTTTGGCCAGCGTGTGCCCCGTCGAGTAGCCTCGACGGGTAAACCATATCGTCCCTACGACCCAACCTGTCCGGAGCAACCCAACAATATGCCGAGTCCCGCCGTCACCTCGCCCCAAGTAGCCGTCAACGACATCGGCTCGAGCGAGGATTTTCTCGCCGCCATCGACAAAACCATCAAGTACTTCAACGATGGCGACATCGTGGAAGGGACCATCGTCAAGGTTGACCGGGATGAGGTGCTGCTCGACATCGGTTACAAGACCGAAGGGGTCATCCCTTCTCGTGAATTGTCCATCAAACACGACGTCGACCCCCACGAGGTGGTCAAGGTCGGCGACAGAGTCGAGGCTCTGGTACTGACCAAGGAGGACAAGGACGGTCGCCTGATCCTGTCCAAGAAGCGCGCGCAGTACGAGCGTGCCTGGGGCACCATCGAAGCCCTCAAAGAAAAGGACGAAGCGGTCAAGGGCACCGTGATTGAAGTCGTCAAAGGCGGCCTGATCCTCGACATCGGGCTGCGCGGGTTTTTACCGGCCTCGCTGGTGGAGATGCGCCGGGTGCGCGACCTGCAGCCCTACATCGGCCGCGAACTGGAAGCCAAGATCATCGAGCTGGACAAAAACCGCAATAACGTCGTGCTGAGCCGCCGCGCGTGGCTGGAGCAAACCCAGTCGGAGGTACGCAGCGAATTCCTCAACCAGCTGCAAAAAGGCGCCATCCGCAAGGGTGTGGTGTCATCGATCGTCAACTTCGGTGCGTTTGTCGATCTGGGCGGTGTGGACGGTCTGGTGCATGTCTCTGAGCTGTCCTGGAAGCACATCGACCATCCCTCCGAGGTGGTGCAGGTCGGCGATGAGGTCACCGTCGAGGTGCTCGACGTGGACATGGACCGTGAGCGAGTGTCGTTGTCACTGAAGGCCACCCAAGAAGACCCGTGGCGGCATTTCGCCCGCACCCACGCGATCGGCCAGATCGTGCCGGGCAAGGTCACCAAGCTGGTGCCGTTCGGCGCGTTCGTCCGTGTCGAAGAGGGTATCGAGGGCCTGGTGCACATCTCCGAATTGTCCGAGCGCCACATCGAGGTGGCCGACCAGGTGGTCGGCGTCGGCGACGACGTGATGGTCAAGGTCATCGACATCGACCTGGATCGGCGCCGGATTTCGCTGTCGCTCAAGCAGGCCAACGAGGACTACACCGAGGAGTTCGACCCGGCGAAGTACGGGATGGCCGACAGCTACGACGAACACGGCAACTACATCTTCCCGGAGGGTTTCGACCCCGAGACCAACGAATGGCTCGAGGGATACGAAAAGCAGCGTGCCGAGTGGGAAGCCCGCTACGCCGAGGCCGAACGGCGGCACAAGATGCACACCGCACAGATGCAGAAGTTCGCTGCCGCCGAAGCCGCCGCGCCCGCCGACACCGGTCAGCGGCCGGCCGAAGATTCCCCGTCCGAGGACAATACGGGTGGCGCGCTGGCGAGCGACGCCCAACTGGCGGCCCTGCGGGAGAAGCTCGCAGGCAGCGCGTAACCGCGCTCCGATGCTGCGGATCGGGCTGACTGGTGGTATCGGAGCCGGAAAGTCGGCGGTAGCGGTTACCTTCTCCGAACGCGGCGCGGTGGTTGTCGACGCAGACGTCATCGCGCGCGAGGTTGTCGAGCCCGGCACCGAAGGATTGACAGCGCTCGTCGGTGCGTTCGGCACCGACATTTTACGGCCAGATGGGACGCTGGATCGTCAAGTATTGGCTGCCAAGGCTTTCCGTGACGACGCAACCCGCGCCACTCTCAACGAGATCATTCATCCGTTGGTCGCCAAGCGTCGCGCGGAAATTATCGCGACGGTGCCCGACGACGCGGTTGTCGTCGAAGACATCCCGCTGCTGGTGGAATCGGGTATGGCTCCGTTGTTTCCGCTCGTTGTTGTGGTGCACGCTGACGCCGAACTGCGTGTGCGGCGACTGGTCGAGCAGCGGGGCATGGCCGAAGATGACGCGCGCGCTCGTATCGCCGCGCAGGCCAGCGACGAACAGCGGCGCGCCGTTGCCGACGTGTGGCTGGACAACTCGGGCAGCCCGGACGATTTGGCGCAGCGGGCCCAAAAGGTGTGGGATCACCGGATACTGCCGTTTGCGCACAATCTGAGCGCGCATCGTATTGCCCGCCCCGCGACACACCTGTCGCCGGCCAACCCGGCCTGGCTGCAGCAGGCGCAGCGTATCATCGCCCGGATAGCGACAGCGTGCGGCGCAAAAGCGTTACGAATCGACCACATCGGATCAACCGCGGTGCCGGGGCTGGATGCCAGGGATGCCATCGACATCCAGGTCACCGTCGAGTCGCTGGCCGTTGCTGACGAACTCGCCGCGCAGTTGCTGCCCGCCGGGTACGTCCGCATCGAAGATATGACTGAAGACCCCGCCAAGGCCGATGCCCGCAGCACCGTTGAAGCCTATGACCACAATAGCGATCCGAGATTGTGGCACAAGCGAACTCACGCGTCAGCAGATCCCGGCCGTCCAACCTATGTTCATATTCGAGTTGACGGCTGGCCCAACCAGCAGTTCGCCCTGCTGTTCACGGACTGGTTGAGGGCCAATCCCGAAGTACGAGCTGAGTATCTGGCCATCAAGCGGACAGCGGTGCAGGCCTCGGGCGGGATGATGGGCCGCTACGTCGCCGTCAAGGAACTATGGTTCGCCGACGTGTACGGCCGGGCGTGGGACTGGGCCGATGCGGTGAGCTGGGAGCCGTCGTGATGCCGATACCGGCTCAGGCGCCGGGCAGCGGCGCCCCGCACGGGAGCACGCCGTTCATCGGGTCGGTGCTGCCCGGCATCGGCCTGACGAATTGGTCGACTTGCGCGGCGACCTTGTCGTCGACATCGATTTCGCAGTGCACATTGGCCGAATACGGCCAGTGGAGCGCCACCTGCATACCGGCCTTGGCGGGATCAGCGAGCACGGTATTGGCCTCGAAGGTGCTGCCCGGCAGCGAGCTCAAGGTCGCGGTGTTGGTTTGGGTGTCGTTGATCATGAACGTGGCAACCGAACCGGGAGCCACCCCGTCGACGCGCGCGATATAGGTGATGTTGTGCTTTTCGTTTTGTGCCTGCGCGGTCCCTGGACTTAACTGTGCGCCGCCCAGGGCAGCTGCCATGATGGCGATCGACATCCATCTGCGCATGGTGGAGTTCATGACTGAAGACCTTACGCCCGGCGCAGGCCGCGGACTGTGTGGTTGCCAGCTGCCGCCTCTCGGGCTGCCGGCACGGGTGCTGTGCCGAGGTGCGCCCGCCGCCGGGCTGTCCGGCCAGCGCCGGGGACTATCGCGCATCGTGAACCGCTCCGCGCGCATACCGTGGGCGTCGGCCCACCACCGAGGCGCCTGGGGCACAGGTGGGTATGACCAAACCTGCCGGTGCGCAGCCACCCCGCCAAACCGCAACGGGTTGCCCATCTCGTTCGATCTCGTGCGATAACGCCGGATTTTACTCGGGCACAATATTTTCCGAGCCAACGGCGATGTGAGCCACGGACAGACGCCACAGTGGCTCACGACAACCGCTCACGGCGTGCCCGGGTGCTGTGCGTCGCGCCATGTGAGCTCCATGCCGTTGGCGGCCGTCCAGTCCTGCAGGTCGTAGTGATGCCGGGACAGGCCGTCGACTGCGTCGACGGCGCGCCGCAGCGCCTGCTCGGCGACTTCCGGGGTGAGCAGGCCGTGGCGTACGGCTTCCAGCAACTCGGCGACGTCGGAGAGGTCAACGCCTCTGCCGGTGCGGACCCTCAGGTCCAGGTAGTGGTCCTCGGAACGCCAGAGACCCGGACCAGGGGTGTATTCGCCAACGTCGAGGTAATAGTCGTGGTCCTGCTCATAACCGGGGTTGAAGTGGAACACGGTAGCGCGCAGGCCCAATGACGGCAACAGCCACGATTGGAGGTAGTGGAACTCGGCGCGGCCGGGCGTAGGCCTGGCCACATACAGTCCCCATGGACGCAGGAGGTACTCGTCGACATCCCGCACGATGCCTTTGGGATCGGTGTTGGTGCGGGCGATCAGGTCGAACGTCTCATGCTTGGGCGCGTGAATGACGCCAGCTTAACCGCCCGGGGACGATGCGATGCGACGACATCGACCGGTACAGCTGGGACACGGTCTCCGGAGGCCTACCCTGATGGTATGGCTTTCGCTACCAAGCACGTGGTTGCGCACTCGGAATACCGCCCAGCCGGAGAGGCCGTGGCGGGGTTGGTGCGTAGCGGCGGCCGGTTCGAGGTGGTCAGCCCCTACCCACCGGCCGGAGATCAGCCGGCCGCCATCGACGAGCTGGAGCGGCGGCTCAAAGCGGGGGAGAAGGATGTGGTGCTGCTGGGCGCCACCGGCACCGGGAAGTCGGCCACCACCGCGTGGCTCATCGAGCGCCTGCAACGGCCCACCCTGGTGATGGAGCCGAACAAGACGCTGGCTGCGCAGATGGCTAACGAGCTGCGGGAGATGTTGCCGCACAATGCTGTTGAATATTTCGTCTCCTACTACGACTACTATCAGCCGGAGGCGTATATCGCGCAGACCGACACCTACATCGAAAAGGACAGCTCGATCAACGACGATGTCGAGCGGTTGCGGCATTCGGCGACGTCGGCGCTGCTGTCCCGCCGCGATGTGGTGGTGGTGGCCTCGGTGTCGTGTATTTACGGGCTGGGCACCCCGCAGTCCTACCTGGACCGCTCGGTGGAGCTGCGGGTGGGCACCGAGGTGCCCCGGGACGCGCTGTTGCGGCTTTTGGTCGACGTGCAGTACACCCGCAACGACCTGTCGTTCACCCGGGGCTCGTTTCGGGTGCGGGGCGACACCGTGGAGATCATCCCGTCGTATGAGGAGCTGGCCGTCCGGATCGAGTTCTTCGGCGACGAGATCGAGGCGCTGTATTACCTGCACCCGCTCACCGGTGAGGTGATCCGCCAGGTCGACTCGCTGCGGATCTTTCCCGCCACCCACTATGTGGCGGGCCCCGAGCGGATGGCGCACGCGATCACCACCATCGAAGAGGAGCTGGCCGACCGGCTGGCCGAACTGGAGCGCCAGGGCAAGCTGCTGGAAGCGCAGCGGCTGCGGATGCGCACCAACTACGACATCGAGATGATGCGGCAGGTCGGGTTCTGCTCGGGCATCGAGAACTACTCGCGCCACATCGACGGGAGGCCGCCGGGTTCGCCGCCGGCCACGCTACTGGACTACTTCCCCGAGGACTTTCTGCTGGTCATCGACGAGTCGCATGTCACCGTGCCGCAGATCGGCGGCATGTACGAGGGTGACATCTCCCGTAAACGCAACCTGGTGGAATACGGCTTCCGGTTGCCGTCAGCGTGTGACAACCGCCCGCTGACCTGGGAGGAGTTCGTGTCCCGGATCGGGCAGACGGTGTATTTGTCGGCCACCCCCGGCCCCTATGAGCTCAGCCAGACCGGCGGTGAGTTCGTCGAGCAGGTGATCCGGCCCACCGGTTTGGTCGACCCGAAAGTCGTGGTCAAGCCCACCAGGGGCCAGATCGACGACCTGATCGGTGAGATCCGCAAACGCGCCGAGGCCGACGAGCGGGTACTGGTGACCACACTGACCAAGAAGATGGCCGAGGATCTCACCGACTACCTGCTGGAAATGGGCATCCGGGTGCGTTACCTGCACTCCGAGGTCGACACCCTGCGCCGGGTGGAACTGCTGCGCCAGCTGCGGCTGGGTGAGTACGACGTGCTGGTCGGGATCAACCTGCTGCGCGAGGGCCTGGATTTGCCGGAGGTGTCACTGGTGTCGATCCTCGACGCCGATAAGGAGGGCTTCCTGCGCTCGTCGCGCAGCCTGATCCAGACCATCGGGCGCGCGGCCCGCAATGTGTCCGGGGAGGTGCACCTGTACGCCGACACCATCACCGATTCGATGCGCGAGGCCATCGACGAAACCGAACGGCGACGCGCCAAGCAGATCGCCTACAACCGAGAACACGGTATCGACCCCAAGCCGCTGCGCAAGAAGATCGCCGACATCCTCGACCGGGTGTACACCGAAGCCGACGACACCGAGATCGTCGAGATCGGTTCCGGGCGCAGCATATCCCGCGGTCGGCGTGCCCAGGGCGAGCCCGGCCGCGCGGTCAGCGCCGGAATCTTGGAGGGCCGTGACACCGCTCATATGCCGCGCGCGGAACTCGCCGATCTGATCAAGGATCTGACCGAGCAGATGATGGCGGCGGCCCGGGACCTGCAGTTCGAGCTGGCCGCGCGGTATCGCGACGAGATCGCCGATCTGAAAAAGGAACTGCGCGCAATGGACGCCGCCGGCGTGAAGTAAGCTCACCCGCTGTCAGCGCCGCGGTGGTTGTCCGCGGTGTTCACACATGCTCGGGGCCGCTGGCGCGATCGCCGCCGGGGATGCGAACGGGCGCTACGTTGGCGTCGCCGGCGCTGTGCGATCACCCGGCCAGTCGCGTCGCGGCGCGCATCGCCACCACGCTACTGTCCCCTGCATGGATGCTTTCACCGCCGGCCAGCTGACCCGCTCTCTCGACCCGCTACACGCCATGGTGTACTTCGTGCCCGAGGCCAACGAGAGATTCGGCGAACTGGGCATGCAATGGCGCATGCACTATTTCGCCAGCCGCTCGGCACCGATGGGCGCAGTATCAGCGAATGTTGTTGCGGCGACGTTCTATAACTTCAATCCACGGCTGGTCGCATCGGCGATTCCCGCAGCGTGGGATTTGGCGCCGCCCGCGATGGTGAACCAGGTGCGCTACGAAATCGTTTCGGCGGCGCTGCCCCGCGTGCTCGGCGAACAGCTCACCCAATCACCACAGCTGGCTCGCGCAGCTGAACTGTTGCAGCGGGTCGCGGAGTCGATACCAGACGGTGACGGCAGGCCGCTGTATGCCGGGCATGCGGCACTGGCGTGGCCGGACACCCCGCACGCCCGGCTTTGGCATGCGATCACATTGTTGCGTGAATATCGCGGTGACGGGCATATTGCGGCGCTGATGAGCAACGGACTCAATGGCCTCGATGCGTTAATCACCCACACTGCAACAGGAATCGGTTTCAACGTGGAGTTCGCCAGGCGATCTCGCGGGTGGAGCCGCGAAGAGTGGAGTGCGGCGGAAGAGCGCTTGAAGGCTCGCGGAATCCTCGGCGGCGACGGCCAGCTGACATCCGCCGGCAGGGATATCAGGTCAACAATCGAGGACCTCACCGACGAGTTGGGGTTCCCGCCGTGGCGGAAGCTGTCGGCCGACCACACCGACGAATTGGCCGGCGCGGCCCGGTTGATCCGCGAGGCGGTGCAAGCGTCCGGATTCTTTCCCGCCGAGGTTTTCGGGCCCCGCTACGGCCAGCACCGATAGCCGCGCGACCGCAGCGGGTGACCGTCAGCGGGTTGATTTCACGACCTGAGCGAAATGGAATTGCCAGCGCTCGACAATGTGAAATCCGATCTCCCCGGCGAATTGATAGGCAGGAGCGTGCCCCAGGAGGGGACCGGGCGCAAGTGACGGTCCGCTCTGATGGTCCGGCAGCGTCTTGTCGCGGCTGGAAATCGTCCACACGGTGCTGCATTTGTTGAGCCGGTTGAGTACCAGCCAGACCGCGACGTGACCGTCCCACAGGGTGCCGTGCTCCGGTCCCCGCGCGCCGCGCCCGACGTCGACCAGCGCCCGGAAGGCCGCCGGCCGTGTTGCCAGCAGCGCACGGATCGGGCCGGGTTTCCAGGCCACGGTGTTGTCGACCAGTAGACAATCTCCGGGTTTGGCGTGAGCGCTGATCACATCGGCCACCTGACTGTAGTCCCAGCCTTCTTTGGCGTATGGCCCGCGTTGCGTGAAAAGGTAATTCGGAAAGGCGGCGACGGCAAAAAGCATGACGACAGCGGCAATGCGCCAGCGCGTGCGGGCGATGGTGACGATGCAGACGGCAAGCACGACGGCCGCCGCGGGCGCGGTGAGAATCAGGTAGCGCGGGTAGTAGATCGGTTCGGCGAGCGCCGAGTAGAGCAACACTATCGCCGTGGGAATGAGCACCCACGCTACGCCCGCGAGCATGAGCCGGCGCGTAGCAGGGTTGGGCGGCCCGGATCGGCGCCGGGTGATCGCGACGACGAGAGCCGCGACCATCGTCAGCCCGGTGAGAACGCTGAACGGCACGCTGTGATCGAAATACTGCCGGTGCACCACGTCGAGGAGCAGGTTTCTGTGGAGTCCCGAGATCCAGCGAACCTGCCACACCTGACCATGGGCGAACACGGCGAACGGTGTCATGAGCCCGAGCCCGACGGCCGAGGTGACCGTCCACCAGCTGACAGTGGATTTCGTCGACGTGCCGGGGCCGAGCAGCGGCAGCATCGCGGCGTAGACCGGCACCAGCAGCGCCAGATTGATGCTGACCAGTATTGACAGCATCAATGCCAGTGCGTACAGCAACCACAGCCACGGTCTGTTGCGCCGCACCGACGTGATGAACAGTACCGTTAGCCAGACAGCCGCAGTTGCCTCCACAGCGTAGGGGCGGGCTTCGATCCCGGCCCAGGTCGTTCGGGGCAGGATAGCGAAAACGACACCCGCACATAGCGCAGTTGTTCGCGACGAAAACTGTTTGGTGAAAACCACAACACCCGCAGCGGCTGCCCCGACCGCCACACAGCTGGGAACACGCGACCAGAATTCCGTTGGCGGAAACAGCATGAACCACCCGTGCATCAGCAAGTAATACACGCCGTGCACCGCGTCGATATGGCCGAGCAATCGCCACAATTGCGGTAGTGATCGGCCCGCCGACGCCGAGATTGTGGCGCCTTCGTCGAACCACAGCGACGGCCGGCCAGCGCACGCGCCACTGACCACGGCGGCCAGCACGGCCACCAGTACCGCGTCGAGCGCGCTGCCGCGACGGCGCGGAGCAGCTGTCGTGGCGGCGGTCGCGGGTGCGGACTGTTCAACTGTCGGGGTGGACATGATGCATGTCACTGTAGGGCGCTGGGGTGAGCCTGCTCAGCGTCACCGGCGTCCGACCTGGCCGGCTGCAAAAGATCACCACTCCGGCCCATTCGGTTGTCACCGGCGTGGCACACGAAATTGCTTCAGCTGCAATGCTTTTCACATAACATTGAGGGCGCAGAACGTTTCAGCGCGGACGCTGTCCGACACGTCGATCCCGGCGCGGCACCCGCGGGTGGCGAATCGGGGTGGCGTAAATCGCACCACCCGGATTGGGCGAAGCGATACTGTCTTGGGTTGGCGTAGCAACCGACACTTGGGAGGGTACATGGACGCCTATCGGACCGTGGTGGTCGGAACCGACGGCTCGGATTCATCGCTGCGCGCGGTGGACCGGGCAGGCAACATCGCCGGGGCGAACGCGAAACTGGTCATCGCGACGGCGTACCTGCCCCAGCCTGAGGATTCACGGGCCGCTGACGTCCTCAAAGACGAAAGCTACAAGGTGTCGGGCACCGCTCCGATCTACGCGATCCTGCGCGAAGCGCGGGATCGGGCGAAGGCCGCCGGTGCCACGGACATTGAAGAGCGGCCGATAGCCGGTGCCCCGGTCGATGCTTTGGTCGACCTGGCCGAGGAGGTTAAAGCCGACCTTTTGGTGGTGGGCAATGTCGGGTTGAGCACGATCGCCGGTCGCTTGCTGGGCTCCGTTCCGGCCAACGTGGCCCGCCGGGCCAAAACCGATGTGCTGATTGTGCACACCACGCCCTAGGCGTCCGCCGGCCGCGTCCGCGGCCACCCCGCGGACCCGACGTGGCGTGCGAGCACCGACATAGCCACGCGAGAAAAGGGGATCGGCCGGGACGCTTACCAGCCCCGCTCACGCCACTCGCCCAGTTTGGGGCGCTCCGCGCCGAGCGTGGTGTCATCGCCATGACCCGGATAGACCACGGTGGAATCCGGGTAGACGTCGAAGACGCGGCTGGTGACATCGTTGAGCAGTTGGGTGAAGTCGCCCGGGCTCCATGTCTTGCCGACGCCGCCGGGGAACAGGCAGTCGCCGGTGAACAACTGGGTGACCGCGCCGGTCGCCGGTCCGTCCAGCGCCAGCGCGATCGATCCGGGTGTGTGGCCGCGCAAGTGAATCACATCGAAGCTCAAGGCGCCGATCTGCACGGCGTCACCGCCCTCGAGCAACCGGTCGGGTTTCACCGGTAAGGGCCCGGCATCGATGCTGTGCGCCGCGGTGGGCGCGCCGGTGGCTTGGGCCAGCGCGTCCAGGGCCTGCCAGTGATCCCAGTGCTGATGGGTCGTGACGATCAGCGAAACTTTGGGGGCGTAGCGCCGTGCCAGGTCGATGAGCAGGTCGGCGTCATTTGCGGCGTCGATCAGCAAAGTTTCGCCGGTCTGTGCACACGTCACCAGATAGGTGTTGTTGTCCATCGGCCCCACCGACGCTTTGATGATGGTGGCACCCGGCAGAATGCGGCGTGCCGCGGTGCCCGGTTCCACATGTCCCGTGTAGGTGTCGTCGACAACAGTCATAGCGGCCACGTTAGTGGCCGGCGGTGGGTTGCCGGTACCGCCACCTAGCATAAGAACCACGTGGGTACCGACTGCGGGAACGGGTCCGCACCACGGGCCCGATGGAAGGGACGGAGTGGCTGACCGCCTGATTATCAAGGGCGCGCGTGAGCATAACCTGCGCAGCGTCGACTTGGATTTGCCCCGCGACACTCTGATCGTCTTCACCGGGTTATCCGGGTCGGGCAAATCGTCACTGGCATTCGACACCATCTTCGCCGAAGGGCAGCGCCGCTACGTGGAATCCCTGTCCGCCTATGCCCGTCAATTCCTGGGGCAGATGGACAAGCCTGACGTGGACTTCATCGAAGGCCTGTCCCCGGCGGTGTCCATCGACCAGAAGGCGACCAACCGTAACCCGCGCTCCACCGTGGGGACCATCACCGAGGTGTACGACTATCTGCGGTTGCTGTACGCCCGCGCGGGCACGCCGCACTGCCCGGTCTGCGGTGAGCGGATCGCCCGCCAGACTCCGCAGCAAATCGTCGACCAGGTGCTGGCGATGCCCGAGGGCACCCGCTTCCAGGTGCTCGCCCCGGTGGTGCGCACCCGCAAGGGCGAGTTCGCCGACCTGTTCGAGAAACTCAACACCCAGGGCTACAGCCGGATCCGGGTCGACGGTGTGGTGCATTCCCTGACGAATCCGCCGAAGCTGAAAAAACAGGAAAAACACGATATCGAGGTGGTGGTGGACCGGCTGACCGTCAAACCCACTGCCAAACAACGGCTCACTGAATCCGTCGAGACAGCGCTGAGTTTGGCCGACGGGATCGTGGTGTTGGAGTTCCCCGATGACCGGGCCCACGACCACGACCGTCCCCGCGAGCAGCGGTTCTCCGAAAAACTTGCCTGCCCTAACGGCCACGCACTGGCCGTCGACGACCTGGAACCGCGGTCGTTCTCGTTCAACTCGCCCTACGGTGCTTGCCCGGAGTGCACCGGACTGGGGATCCGCAAGGAGGTCGACCCCGATTTGGTGGTGCCCGACCCGGATCTCACGCTGGCGCAGGGCGCGGTGGCACCGTGGTCGATGGGCCACGCCGCGGACTACTTCACCCGGATGATGGCGGGTCTCGGCGAGGTGATGGGCTTCGATATCGACACGCCGTGGCGCAAACTGCCGTCGAGGGCGCGCAAGGCGATCCTGGAAGGCTGCGACGAACAGGTCCACGTCCGCTACCGCAACCGGTATGGCCGCATCCGCTCGTATTACGCCGATTTCGAAGGCGTGATTGCGTTCCTGCACCGCAAGATGGCCCAGACCGAGTCGGAACAGATGAAGGAACGCTACGAGGGTTTCATGCGCGATGTGCCGTGCCCGGTATGTCACGGCACCCGGCTAAAACCGGAGATCCTGGCGGTGACGCTGTCAGCCGAACAACGCGGAACCAAATCGATCGCCGAGGTGTGCGATCTGTCGATCGCGGATTGCTCAGACTTTCTCAGCGCGCTCATCCTCGGGCCGCGCGAGCAGGCCATCGCCGGGCAGGTGCTCAAAGAAATTCAGACCCGGCTCGGGTTCCTGCTGGATGTCGGGCTGGACTATCTGTCGTTGTCGCGGGCCGCCGCCACTCTCTCAGGTGGTGAGGCGCAACGGATCCGGCTGGCCACGCAGATCGGGTCCGGGCTGGTGGGTGTGCTCTACGTGCTCGACGAGCCCTCGATCGGGCTGCATCAGCGCGACAACCGCCGACTCATCGAAACCCTCACGCGACTAAGGGATTTGGGGAACACGCTGATCGTCGTCGAACACGACCTGGACACGATCGCGCACGCCGACTGGGTTGTCGACATCGGCCCTGGTGCCGGCGAGCAGGGTGGCCAGATCGTGCACAGTGGCCCCTACGACGAGCTGCTGCGCAACCCCAACTCCATCACCGGAGCGTACCTGTCGGGCAAACAGCGTATCGAGATCCCGGCAATCCGCCGGCCCGTGGACCGCCGGCGCCGTCTCACGGTTGTGGGTGCCCGCGAGCACAACCTGCGCGAGATCGACGTGTCGTTTCCGCTCGGGGTACTCGTTTCAGTGACCGGGGTGTCCGGTTCCGGCAAGTCGACGCTGGTGAACGATATCTTGGCCGCGGTGCTGGCCAACAAGCTCAACGGTGCCCGGCAGGTCCCGGGCCGGCACACCCGGGTCACCGGACTGGATTTGGTCGATAAGCTGGTGCAGGTCGACCAGTCACCGATCGGTCGCACGCCGCGGTCCAACCCCGCCACCTACACCGGGGTATTCGACAAGATCCGCGCGTTATTCGCGGCCACCACCGAGGCCAAGGTGCGCGGGTATCAGCCGGGCCGGTTCTCGTTCAACGTCAAAGGCGGCCGCTGCGAAGCCTGTTCGGGTGACGGCACGATCAAAATCGAGATGAACTTTCTGCCCGATGTGTACGTCACATGCGAGGTGTGCCACGGCGCACGCTACAACCGCGAGACGCTCGAAGTGCACTATAAGGGCAAGACGATCGCCGAAGTGCTCGACATGTCGATCGACGATGCGGCACAATTCTTCGAGCCCGTCACGGGTATCCATCGCTACCTGAAGACGCTGGTCGACGTCGGACTCGGCTACGTGCGGCTCGGGCAGCCGGCCCCCACGCTGTCCGGTGGTGAAGCACAGCGGGTGAAGCTGGCCTCGGAGCTGCAGAAGCGTTCCACCGGGCGCACCGTCTATATCCTCGACGAGCCGACCACGGGGTTGCACTTCGACGATATCCGCAAGCTGCTCAACGTGCTCAATGGTCTTGTGGACAAAGGTAATACAGTGATCGTCATCGAGCACAACCTGGATGTGATCAAAACGTCGGACTGGATCATCGACCTGGGGCCCGAGGGTGGCGCCGAAGGCGGGACAGTCGTCGCGGAAGGCACTCCCGAGCAGGTCGCAGCCGTACCGGAAAGCTACACCGGCAAGTTCCTCGCCGAGGTCCTGGGCGTGCCGGCCGGCCCATCACGGGCGGCGAGCCGACGGCAGGTCAGCGCCTAACGCCGGCAACCGCGACCCCGACACGCCCGGCGTGCCCTGGCCACCGCCGGCCACGGTCAGCTTCCCGATCACCCGGTATCGCCTCAGCGGGGTTTTGCCAGCGGGAACGGCAGCGTTTCCCGGATGCTGCGGCCCGTGATCAACATGACCACCCGGTCGACACCCATCCCCAACCCGCCGGTGGGCGGCATCGCATACTCCATCGCCTGCAAGAACTCCTCGTCGAGCTCCATCGCCTCCGGATCGCCTCCCGCGGCCCGCAGCGACTGCTCCTGCAGCCGGCGCCGTTGTTCGACCGGATCGGTGAGCTCGCTGTAGGCGGTGCCCAACTCGATGCCCCAGGCCACCAAATCCCACCGCTCGGCGAGCCCGCGCTTGCTGCGATGCGGCCGCGTCAGCGGCGACACCGATGCGGGAAAGTCGATGTAGAAGGTTGGTTGTGCGGTCCGGCCTTCGACGAGGTGCTCGTAAAGCTCCAGCACAACCGAGCCGGTGTCCCACCGGGCCAGATAGGGAATGCCCACAGCATCACAGAGTTTGCGAAGTTTAGCTAAATCGGTGTCGGCGTCGATGTGTTCACCCAGTGCCTCCGATACCGCGTCATGGACCGTCTTCACCGCCCAGACACCGGAGATGTCGACCGGCTCGAGGCTTCCGTCGGTGCTGCCCGACCGCGGCCGCATTACCACCGGCGCGCCGTTGACGGCTTTGGCGGCGTTCTGGATCAGCTCCCGGCAGCCGTCCATCCACGTCAGGTAGTCGGCATGTGCCTGATAGGCCTCCAGCAAGGTGAACTCGGGATTATGGCTGAAGTCAACCCCCTCATTGCGAAAAGCCCGGCCCAGCTCGAAAACCCGCTCGACGCCGCCCACACACAACCGCTTGAGATACAGCTCCGGTGCGATCCGCAGGTACAGGTCCATGTCATAGGTGTTGATGTGCGTGACGAACGGGCGCGCCGTCGCTCCGCCGTGCACCTGCTGCAGGACCGGCGTCTCGACTTCGATGAATCCCTTGTCGAACAGCGTCTGCCTGATGGCACGCAAGACAGCGCTGCGTGCAGTGATCAGTTCGCGGGACTCGGTGTTGACCGCCAGATCGAGATAGCGGGACCGGACGCGGGCTTCCGGGTCGGTGAGTCCCTTCCACTTATTGGGCAGCGGACGCAGACACTTGCCGATGAGCCGCCAACCGGCCACGATCAGCGAGCGGGTTCCGGATTTGCTATACCCCATCTTTCCGGCGACTTCGACCAGATCACCGAGGTCGATTGACCTGGTGAAATCGGTGGTGCGGCGCTGCTCCAGCACCGAGTTGTCCAGCAGCAACTGCAGTTCGCCAGACCAGTCGCGTAACTGGGCGAACAGCACGCCGCCGAAGTCGCGGATGCGCAGCACACGTCCGGACACCGAGACATCGGCCTGATCGCCGGCGTCGAGAGCCTGGGCGACGGTGTGCGTCGGCGGGGATCCGACGGGATAGGGATCAACGCCGCTGCGCTGCAGCGCTTTCAGCTTGGTCAGCCGAACCCGGACCTGCTCGGGCAGGCGGGTCCGGCGTTCCAGGGCATCCGGTGGCAAACCGCGCAGGTCCGGCGCACTGCCATCCTGGTGCAGGATCCCGGTTGCGGTCAGCGTCGGCGGGACAGCCGGATGATGGCCGGTGTGCTGTTTGTTGCGCCGAGAAAACGGCAACACCAGGAACCCTTCGGCGATCACCGAGGCGACACCCACCCGCGGAATCATCCGGGCATCCTCGTAGCAGGCGTACCGGGGCACCCATTCGGGCTGGTATTTCATATTGGACCGGTACAGGGTTTCCAGCTGCCACCATCGCGAAAAGAACAGCAGCAGACCCCGCCACAGCCGTGCTACCGGACCGGCTCCCAGTTGGGCGCCCTGTTCGAACGCGGACCGGAACATGGCGAAATTCAGGGAAATACGGCTGATGCCCAGACGTTCAGCATGCAGGGCCAGTTCGCTGACCATCAGCTCGATGGTGCCGTTGGGTGACTGCGGCGAACGCCGCATCAGGTCCAGCGAAACGCCGTTATGGCCCCACGGCACCAGCGACAGCATGGCGACGACCAGGTCGTCGCGGTCGACCGCCTCGACCAGCAGGCACTCGCCGTCCGCGGGATCGCCGAGCCGGCCCAGCGCCATCGAAAAGCCGCGCTCGGACTGGCTGTCCCGCCAGGCGTCGGCGCGTGCGATGACCTGGGCCATTTCATCAGGGGGGACATCGTGATGGCGACGGATGCGCACTGTCAGCCCGGCTCTGCGGGCACGGGTCACCGCCTGGCGCACCGCGCGCATATCCGGGCCGGACAGCTTGAAATCCGCGGTGTGCAGGATGGCTTCGTCGCCCAGCTCCAGCGCGTTCAAGCCGGCGCTGCGAAACGCTTGCGCCGCTTGTGAACTCGCGCCCATCACGCCCGGTGCCCACCCATATGCCTGGCAGAGCTGCAACCAGGCGTCGATGGCCTGCGGCCAGGCCCTGGGATCTCCGACCGGGTCACCGCTGGCCAGGCAGACGCCTATTTCGACGCGGTAAGTGATGGCGGCGCGCCCGCTGGGCGCGAACACCACCGATTTATCGCGGCGGGTCGCGAAGTAGCCCAACGAGTCGTTTTTCCCGTATAACTCCAGCAGTCCGCGGATCGCCGATTCGTCTTCACCGGTGAGCGCGTTCTCGGCGCGTTGGGACTGAAACAGCACGATCGCCGCCGCGATGAGCGCTAAGGCGCCGCACAACCCGAACAGTGCGTTGAGGACGACGTCGGGTTTGCCCTTGAATAAATCCGGGTCGGCCAGGGCGAATCCGATGACCCGGTTCACCACGTAGGGCAACCGGTCTTCTCGCGCCAACGAGCCGGGGAACACCTCGACAAGTGCCCAGGACAGCGCAATCCCGATGACCCAGCCCGCCATCAGCACCACGGCCGCTTTGACAAGCGCACCGCGGCGCACCTTGGCCCAGAACTCCCGGTAGCCCAGCACCAGGACGACCAGAGCCGCGGTGTGCACGGTGAGCCCGAAACTCTCGCCGATCGTGTGCAAGGCCGTGCCGTGGGCTGCTGCCAGGCCGGCGATATTTAAAGCGGCGGCAAGGGCGAGGTTTCCGGTCAACAGCCACCACGCGATGCGCTTGCGCGCGGTCAGCGCAGCGGCCAGCAACGCGAGCACGAACGACCACGCGACGCTGGTGTCCGGGAAATTGAACACGTAGTCGTTGATGAACTCCCGTGGGACCTTGATCATCCACCGGATCGGCAGTGACACGCTCGCCAGCAGTGAGACCGTGGCTATGACGCCGACGGTCCAGCCGGCGGCTGCGGGAACCCAGTGATAACGGGATCTCGACCGGCTCGTGGTGGGTGTCACAGACGGCGAGGATATTCGTTCAGGCTGGGAATCGTCGCGGCGACTCGGGGCCGCGGCGCGGGGTACTCCACACCGGTGTTCCCGGAGTTTCTGCATGAACCGTCGGTGAACCTTCAGTACCCGGTGACTTTCGGGGCTCGCTGGTGTCACGGTGAGCCTGCGCAGCTGCTAGACTGGCCGGTGCGACCGTCCCGGCGATGCCGGGTACAGCAAGTGGAGTGCCACTCCCACCGTTGGCCACACCGGCTCAGCGGTCCGGTCACAGGCGTCACCCGATGCCTGGTCTGCGCATGTCGCAGGCGGCCTGAGCAGTTTCAAGCCGCGATCGGTCGGTACAGGGCCCTGCTTCTGCAGGGCTTTTTTGCTGATGGCGTGGTATTTCGATTGCTGTATCCGGAGGGCACCGGCCGCAACCACGACGACAACCCAGGGAGGCCCCATCAGCACTGAGACGCGCGTCAACGAGCGCATCCGCGTACCTGAAGTCCGGTTGATCGGCCCGGGAGGTGAGCAGGTAGGCATCGTGCGGATCGAAGATGCGCTCCGCGTCGCCGCGGACGCCGATCTCGACCTTGTCGAAGTCGCCCCCAATGCCAGACCACCGGTCTGCAAGATCATGGACTACGGCAAATTCAAGTACGAGGCGGCGCAGAAGGCGCGCGAGTCTCGCAGGAACCAGCAACAGACCGTCGTCAAAGAGCAAAAGCTGCGGCCCAAGATCGACGACCACGACTACGAGACCAAGAAGGGCCATGTCATCCGGTTTTTGGAGGCGGGGTCGAAGGTCAAGGTCACCATCATGTTCCGCGGACGCGAACAATCACGCCCGGAGCTGGGCTACCGGCTGCTGCAGCGGCTGGGCGCGGATGTCGCCGACTACGGGTTCATCGAGACCACACCGAAGCTGGACGGACGCAACATGACGATGGTGCTGGCACCGCACCGTGGCGCCAAGACCCGTGCCCGGGCGGCTCAGCAAGCCCGCGCGGTCGGACACGACGGCGGCACCGGACCATCAGCGAATTGACCGTGAGGAACGAGGACACATGCCGAAAGTCAAGACCCACAGTGGGGCGTCGAAGCGGTTTCGGCGCACCGGAACCGGAAAACTGGTGCGTCAGCACGCAAATCGGCGGCATCTGTTCGAGCACAAGCCGAGCACCCGCACCCGGCGTCTGGAAGGCCGCACCGCGGTCTCGCGCAACGACGCCAAACGAGTCAACAAGATGCTGAACGGCTGACCTGACCCCGGCACGCCGACACGACGATTTCTGCACGAGGATAGGGAAACTCATGGCACGCGTGAAAAGGGCGGTCAACGCCCAGAAGAAGCGGCGCACGATCCTGAAGGCTTCGCGTGGCTACCGTGGCCAGCGGTCTCGGCTGTACCGCAAGGCGAAAGAGCAGCAGCTGCGTTCCCTGAATTACGCCTATCGTGACCGTCGCGCTCGCAAGGGGGAGTTCCGCAAGCTCTGGATTTCGCGGATCAACGCGGCGGCGCGGGCCAACGATATCACCTACAACCGGTTGATCCAGGGTCTGAAGTGCGCGGGTGTCGAGGTGGACCGCAAGAACCTGGCCGAGATCGCGGTCAGTGATCCGGCGGCGTTCACCGCACTTGTCGGCGTCGCCCGCACCGCGTTGCCCGACGACGTCAACGCCCCCTCGGGAGAGGCCGCGTAACCGGCGACGATGCCGCCGCGACGCGGGGGAGCTGCAGACCTGCGGGTGCTCACCGAACGCTCGGCCCGGGTGGCCGGGGCTGTCAAACTGCATCGCCGCGTCGGCCGCGCCCGGTCGGGGCGCTTCCTTGCGGAAGGCCCCAATCTGGTGCAGGCTGCGGCGGCCCGTCGCCTGGTCAAGGAGGTTTTTGTCACCGAGGTGGCCGCGCAGCGGCACACTGCGCTGCTGGCCATGGCGGGGGCCCCGGTTCATCTGGTCAGCGAACGTGCCGCCAAAGCGCTATCCGATACGGCCACGCCCGCAGGTTTGATCGCTGTGTGCGAGATGCCGAATGCCCGTCTCGATGATGTGCTGGCGCGCGCACCGCAGCTGATCGCGGCCGCGGCCGAAATCCGTGAGCCGGGCAACGCGGGCACCGTGATCCGCCTCGCCGACGCGATGGGCGCTGCAGCCGTGGTTCTTTGCGGGCACACCGTGGATCCGTACAACGGCAAGTGTCTGCGTGCCTCCGCCGGCAGCATTTTCTCGATCCCGGTTGTCCACGCGCCGGATGCCGCCTCGGCGGTCGCGGACCTGCGCTCGGCCGGGTTGCAGGTATTGGCGACCATGACCGATGGTGAGCTGTCTCTCGACGACGCCGAGCCATTGCTGGCGAGGCCGACGGCGTGGCTGTTCGGGCCGGAATCGCACGGACTGTCGCCGCAGCTTGCCGCCCTGGCCCACCATCGGGTGCGGATCCCGATGCCCGGAGCGGCGGAGAGTCTGAACGTGGCCGCGGCCGCGGCTATTTGCCTGTACCAGAGTGCCCGGAGGCTCCGGCGCCGGTGCTGATCGTTACGCGGCCCTGCCCCGGTTGCGCACGGGCCGCAGACCGGCCAGCGAAAGCGTGGTATGCACCAGTGAGCCGGCGCGTTCCAGGATGGTCCGGCGCGGGGGGACGTAGTGCATCGGCAGGCTGCGCCGATCCGGGGGCGGCGCCACAAATCGCGGCGCTTCGACCAGCGGCGCGTCGGCGGGGATGCGTCCCTGCGCCCGCCGGTAGGCGGCCAGTGCGCGCGGATGTAAACGGATTTCGTCAGGCACCGCCACGAACACCAGCTCAACAAGTTTGCCGAATAACCGCAGCAGTATTTCGTCACCGGGTGTCCAGCGCATACCCGCCTTCTCGCGGACGGGCGGATCGAAAAGTCCCGCGGCGATCCAGCGCTGGCCGGCCAGCAGCGGCTTGAAGAACTGGTCCCACAGCGGCGTCGGGATGAGAACGAATTTCGGCTTAGGGATGCGCATCTGGAGAATGTCCAGGGTGGCTTGGTTGATCTCCAAGCGCTCCCGGCATACCCGGTCCCAATAGTGCTGGAATTCTTCCCAGGATTTCGGCACCGGACGCATGCTCATCCCGTACATCCGGTACCACTGGACGTGCTCGTCGAAGAGCTGCCGCTTCTCCGCCTCCGTCAAACCACCGCAGAAATATTCGGCGACCTTGATCACCAGCATGAAAAATGTGGCGTGCGCCCAATAGAACGTTTCCGGATTGAGCGCGTGGTAGCGACGGCCTGACGCATCGGCGCCCTTGATGGTGCGGTGGTAGTTTTTGATCTGCTCGCCGGTCTGCGCAGCCCGCTCACCGTCATAGACAACGCCCATGATCGGGTACACCGAGCGGGTAACCCGCTGCAGCGGTTCGCGCAGCAGAATCGAATGTTGCTCGACACCCGCGCCCAGCTCCGGGTACATGTTCTGGAGCGCACCGATCCACACACCCATCATCCCGGTGCGCAGGTCGCCGAAATACTTCCACGTCAGTGAATCCGGTCCGAGCGGTGTGGCCTTCCCCGACGATGGGTCCTCCGGGGTGACGGGCGAGGGCTGGGCGGACGTGGTCGATGTGGCAGTCATCACGGCCTCCTGGGACTGATGCGCCCCACAATAACCTTGACAACATACGTTGTCTACGATTTCGGGTCGCGCCGGAGCGCGGTGTTACCGGGTGTCAACATCCCTGCCGCACCCCTGTGACCAGGCTCTGCGCTGGTTCCGGCGACGCATGCCGCCGGTGTCGATGTCACGATCTGTGGGTGATGGACCACACCACCGGGAGTGGCATCATGGTGTCCGGCTCCGCGCGCGGCGAGATTCCGGAGTTGGCCGCATCGGGTGTCGTCGCCTGGTGGATTCATCGACCGGTGTCCGCGGGCAAACCCACGGGGGTTCCACCGGCCAGATATCGTCGGAAACTGGTAGGGAGTTGACAGCTACCGACCAGGCTCGTCAAACGAATTCGGAGGCATAGTAGACGCTGATGGTTTACCGCATCCTGTGCGGGCTGGCACGTGTGCGCTTCACGGTGAGTTACGTGGCGGCTCTGGTGGCGGTCAGCACCGCTCTACTGATTCTTGGTCCCCAAGTGCAGGCGCAGGTCGCCCAGCGCGCCAGCACCAACCTCCACAACTTGGCGCACGGCAACCTGGGAACACTGTTCGGCAGTGCCTTCGTCGCCGAACCGGGGCCGATCTACATCTGGCTCCCGGGCTTAGCGTGTTTGCTGGCCCTGGCTGAACTGCTCTGGCACAGCACTCGGCTGATTGCCGCGTTCCTGGTCGGCCATATCGGCGCGACACTGCTGGTCGCGGCCGGGCTCACCGCGGCGGTCGAGTTCGGCTGGCTGCCGTTGTCCATCACTCGTGCGACCGATGTCGGGATGAGCTACGGTGCTGTGGCGGTCCTGGGGGCGTTAACAGCGGCGATCCCGCGCCGCTGGCGGCCTGGCTGGGTCGGGTGGTGGATTTCGGTGGGGCTGGTCGGCGCGATTGTGGGCGCGGATTTTACGGACGCCGGACACACCGTCGCACTGATTCTCGGCATGCTGCTGGCCACCCGGTTCGGCCGGCCCGCTCGCTGGACGGTGACGCGGTATGGGCTGCTGACGGTGTCTGTGGCGTTCGGCTTTGTGGTGCTGGCCCACAGCGGGTGGGCGATTGTGATCGCACTGGCCGCCGGTGCGCTGACTGCCCTGGCCGTCGACAGGATCGACCGCTTCCGCGTGATACGCATGTCATCGGTCGCGCTGACGGCCGGGCAGTCGACACTGGGCGGCTGCGCCTCGCGGTTGACCGCCTAAGCGACCCGCAGCGGCGGTCGTCGGCGCACATTCGGTGCCGGGCCGCCGGCATCTATGATCAGCACTTGCGTCACACCCGTGACGTGACGGCCAAGGCAGCTCGGTGACGATGCGGGCCGTGACGCGGCCTGATGGGGAGAATGAGGAGCTGGCCGATCGAACCGCCGCGGTGACGGTCCAGGCCGGCGACAGCGGGGAATCGAACGAGCCACCAGCGAGGAGAGTGTCGCAGCGTGGGTGATCAACCCGTCGATTTGTCGGAGGACGCGCTGGCCAAAGCGGTCAGCGCCGCCCGGCAGGCATTTGCGCTCGCGGCCGACCTCGACGCGCTGGCCCGGGCCAAGATCGAACATTTCGGTGACCGCTCACCACTGGCCCTGGCGCGGCAGGCGCTGGGCTTTTTGCCCGCAGGCGACCGCGCCGACGCCGGCCGGCGCGTCAACGCCGCCCGCCGCGAGGTCCAGCGCAGCTACGAGCAGCGATTGGCGGTGCTGCGTGCGGAGCGGGACGCGGCGGTATTGGTCGCCGAACGTATCGATGTGACATTGCCGTCGACCCGCCAGCCCATCGGCGCCCGGCACCCGATCACGATCTTGGCTGAGCATATCGCCGACACCTTTGTCGCGATGGGATGGGAACTGGTGGAGGGGCCCGAGGTCGAAACCGAACAGTTCAACTTCGATGCCCTGAACTTTCCCCCTGACCACCCCGCGCGCAGCGAGCAGGACACGTTTTACGTCGCGCCGGAGGAGTCGCGGCTGGTGTTGCGCACGCACACGTCGCCAGTGCAGGTGCGGACCCTGCTCGAACGCACACCGCCTGTGTACGTGATTTCGATCGGGCGCTCCTTTCGCACCGACGAGATCGATGCCACCCATACACCGGTGTTCCATCAAGTCGAAGGGCTGGCGGTGGACCGGGGTCTTACGATGGCACACCTGCGGGGAACGCTCGACGCGTTCGCGCGCGCGCAGTTCGGACCGTCGGCGCGGACCCGCATCCGGCCGCACTTCTTCCCGTTCACCGAGCCGTCGGCTGAGGTCGATGTGTGGTTCGCGAACAAAAAGGGCGGCGCCGGCTGGGTGGAATGGGGTGGCTGCGGAATGGTCCACCCCAATGTGTTGCGCGCCGCGGGTATTGACCCCGAGATGTACTCAGGGTTCGCCTTCGGCATGGGGCTGGAACGGACCCTGCAATTCCGCAACGGTATCCCCGACATGCGTGACATGGTCGAAGGAGATATCCGCTTTTCGTTACCGTTCGGGGTGGGGGACTGATGCGGATCCCCTACAGCTGGCTGCGCGAAGTCGTCGCAGCCGGGGCACCCGGATGGGACGCTGCTCCGGCTGATGTTGAGCAGACCCTGCTGCGCATCGGTCACGAAGTCGAAGCTGTGCTCGCGCTCGGGCCAGTCAGCGGTCCGTTGAAGGTGGGCCGGGTCACCGGCATCGAGGAACTGAGCGGTTTCAAAAAACCCGTCCGGGCCTGCCTTGTCGACGTCGGGGATGGCAGGGTTCATGAGATCATTTGTGGTGCAACTAATTTTGCTGTCGACGATCTGGTGGTGGTTGCGCTTCCGGGTGTCACGCTACCGGGTGATTTCACTATTTCGGCCCGCCGGGTTTATGGTCGCAACTCTGCGGGAATGATCTGCTCGGCAGCCGAACTCGGTTTGGGTAGTGATCATTCCGGGATTTTGGTGCTGCCGGCCGGAACCGCCGAACCTGGTCGCGACGCGGTCGATGTGCTCGGATTCGACGATGTGCTGTTGCACCTTGCAATCACCCCGGACCGCGGTTACTGCATGTCGGTGCGCGGTTTGGCTCGCGAAATCGCATGCGCCTACGACTTGACGTTCGTCGACCCTGCCGAGGTGACACCCTTACCCGTTGAGGGACCGGCATGGCCGTTGAGCGTGGATCCGCGGACGGGGGTGCGCCGATTCGCGCTGCGCGCGGTCACCGGAATCGACCCCGGCGCGGTGTCGCCGTGGTGGCTGCAGCGGCGGCTGCTGTTATCGGGTATCCGGCCGGCGTCACCGGCGGTCGACGTCACCAACTACGTCATGCTCGAACTGGGTCACCCGATGCACGCACACGACCGTCGTCGCATCACAGGCGGGTTGGCGGTGCGGTTCGCCCGCCCCGGCGAGACGGTGATCACCCTTGATGATGTCGAACGGCGGCTCGCTCCGGCAGATGTCCTGATCGTCGACGAGGTCGCCGCAGCCGCGATCGGCGGTGTCATGGGAGCGGCCAGCACCGAGGTGCGCGCGGACTCCACCGACGTGTTGCTGGAAGCCGCGGTGTGGGATCCGGCGGCGGTGTCGCGCACCCAGCGCCGGCTGCACCTGCCCAGCGAGGCGGCCCGCCGCTATGAGCGGTCGGTCGACCCGGCCATCTCGGTGGCCGCCCTGGACCGGTGCGCCGCGCTGCTGGCCGACATCGCTGGCGGAACGGTGTCCCCCTGTCTGACCGATTGGCGCGGCGACCCGCCCTGCGACGACTGGGCGCTGCCGCCGATCCGGATGGCGCCCGACATGCCGGACCGGCTGGTGGGCGCTGAGTATCGGCGCGGCACCGCCGTCCGTCGCCTGACCCAGATCGGCGCGGCGGTCAACGATGAGGGCGGCATCCTGACCGTGATCCCGCCGAGTTGGCGCCCCGACCTGGTGCAGCCTGCCGATCTCGTCGAGGAGGTCGCCCGGCTGGAGGGCTATGACCTCATTCCGTCGGTGTTGCCGTCGGCACCGGCCGGCCGGGGCCTGACCGCGGCGCAGAAGCGGCGCCGCGCGATCGCGAAATCGCTCGCGCTGTCCGGCTATGTCGAGATCCTGCCGACGCCGTTTCTGCCCGCCCGCGTATTCGACCTGTGGGGATTGCCGTCCGACGACCCGCGCCGCAGCACCACACAAGTGCTCAACCCGCTGGAGGCCGATCGCCCGCACCTGGCCACCACACTGCTGCCGGCGCTGCTGGAAGCGCTGGAACGCAACGTATCTCGAGGCCTTGTCGACGTCGCGCTATTCGCCATCGCCGCAGTGGTCCTGCCCGCGGGACAACCGCGTCGTGTCGCTCCCGTGCCGGTGGACCGCCGGCCGACCGACGCCGAGCTGGCAACGCTCAACGCGGCACTGCCGCGCCAACCGCAGCACGTCGCAGCGGTGGTGACCGGTCTGCGTGAACAACGCGGCCCGTGGGGGCCCGGCCGGCGGGCGGAAGCCGCCGACGCGTTCGAAGCGGTTCGGATCATTGCGCGCGCGAGCGGAATTGACATCGCTTTGCGAGCCGCCCAGCAGCTGCCGTGGCACCCGGGTCGGTGCGCGGAGGTGCTCATCGGCGATCGAGCGATCGGCTATGCCGGAGAACTCCATCCGGCGGTGATCGAGCGGTCGGGGCTGCCGAAGCGCACCTGCGCGGTGGAGATCGATCTCGACGCTATCCCCATCGTCACCAACTTGCCCGCGCCGAAGGTGTCGCCGTTTCCGGCGGTGTTCCAGGACGTCAGCCTCGTCGTGCACAACGATGTCCCGGCGCAGCAGGTCGCCGACGCCATCCGGGAGGGAGCCGGTGAGCTGTTGGAGGACGTGCGATTATTCGATGTCTACACCGGCCCGCAGATCGGTGAGCGCCATAAGTCGCTCACCTTCGCGTTGCGGTTTCGCGCGCCGGATCGCACTCTCACCGAAGATGAGGCCAGCGCGGCCCGAGACGCAGCCGTGCGGTGTGCCGCTGAGCGCACCGGTGCGGTACAGCGCACCTGACCGGCAGATTGTTGGGCACACCAGCGCCGATATCAGACCGCACGACGGACAGCCGGTTGAGAATGGATTTGCAACTAATTGCATAGTCATTCATACTTGCCGGGATGGCGACGATGATCCGAGCGGCGGTAGCCGGGGCCAGCGGCTATGTCGGGGGTGAAATACTGCGGCTGCTGCTCGGCCACCCGGGGTACCTCGACACGCGGCTGACCATCGGTGCGGTCACTGCCGCGACGGCCACCGGCAGCCTTCTCGGTGAGCACCACCCGCACCTGACTCCGCTGGCCCAGCGGGTCCTCGCACCCACCACGGCCGATGAGCTCAGCGGCCACGACGTCGTTTTCCTGGCCCTTCCCCACGGCCATTCGGCGGGATTGGCGAACCAACTCAGCGCCCAGACGGTGATCGTGGACTGCGGGGCGGATTTCCGTCTCACCGACGCTGCTGTGTGGGAGCGGTTTTACCAGACGCCGCACGCCGGCAGTTGGCCGTACGGATTGCCCGAGCTACCCGGATCCCGAAAACACCTGCACGCTGCCCGCCGCATTGCGGTGCCGGGCTGTTACCCGACGGCGGCCCTACTCGGGCTGGCGCCGGCCGTGGCCGAGGACCTCATCGACCCCGTGGTCACCGTGGTCGCGGTGAGCGGCACCTCCGGGGCCGGTCGCACAGCACAGACCGACCTGCTCGGCTCGGAGGTCATCGGGTCAGCGCGCGCCTACACCATCGCCGGTGCCCACCGGCACACTCCTGAGATCGTGCAGGGCCTGAAGACGCTCACCGACCGCGAGGTCACCGTGTCGTTCACGCCGGTGCTTATCCCGGCTTCGCGGGGCATCCTGGCCACGTGCACGGCGCGCACCCGCTCGTCGGTGTCACAGCTGCGCGCGGCCTACGAGAAGGCATACCAGAGCGAACCTTTTGTACAGCTTCTGCCCGAGGGTCGTTTGCCCCGAACCGGCGCGGTCATCGGCAGCAACGCCGCACACATCGCCGTCGCAGTCGACGAGACGGCCGCGATGTTCGTCGCGATCGTGGCGATCGACAACCTGGTCAAGGGCGCCGCGGGCGCGGCCGTGCAATCGATGAACCTGGCCTTGGGCTGGCCGGAAACCGCAGGGTTACCGGTGGTGGGGGTGGCGCCGTGACCGGCGTGGCCAGCTCGGCGCGGCTGGTGCGCTCGCAAGGCGTCACCGCTCCTGCCGGTTTCCGGGCGGCCGGTATTGCCGCCGGGATCAAGGGGTCGGGCGCACTGGATCTCGCACTGGTCTTCAACGAGGGCCCGGATTACGCCGCCGCCGGCGTGTTCACCCGCAACCAGGTCAAAGCCGCGCCGGTGCTGTGGAGCCAGCAGGTGCTGAGCACCGGCCGGCTGCGCGCGGTGATCCTCAATTCCGGCGGCGCCAACGCCTGCACCGGACCGGGCGGCTTCCACGACACGCACGCCACCGCGGAAGCCGTCGCCGCCGCACTCTCGGAGTGGGGCACCGAGACCGGCGCGATCGAGGTCGCCGTCTGCTCCACGGGACTGATCGGGGACCGGTTGCCGATGGACAAGGTGCTCGCTGGGGTACGCGAGGTGGTCCACGAGATGGCCGGTGGCCTCGCCGGCGGCGAGAACGCGGCGCGGGCGATCATGACCACCGATACCGTGCCCAAACAGGTTGCGCTGCACCATCCCCGCAACTGGACCGTCGGCGCCATGGCCAAGGGCGCCGGCATGGTGGCACCGTCGCTGGCCACCATGCTGGGCGTGCTGACCACCGACGCCGTCGCGGACGCGACCGCGCTCGACCATGCGCTGCGCCGCGCCAGTGCCCTCACGTTCGACCGGCTCGACATTGACGGCAGCTGCTCAACCAACGACACGGTGCTGCTGCTGTCCTCCGGCGCCAGTGGGATCACCCCGGACCAAGCCGATCTCGACGACGCTGTGCTGCGGGTGTGCGACGACCTGTGCGCGCAGCTGCAGGCCGACGCGGAGGGGGTCACCAAGCGCATCAGGATCACCGTGACCGGGGCCCCCCGCGACGACGACGCCGTTGCCGTCGCTCGAGTGATCGCGCGGGACAGCCTGGTCAAGACCGCCCTGTTCGGTTCTGACCCCAACTGGGGCCGGGTGCTGGCCGCGGTCGGCATGGCCCCGGTGCGCATCGATCCGAATCGGATCACCGTGTCGTTCAACGGATCTGCGGTGTGTGTCGACGGCGTCGGGGTGCCCGGCGCGCGTCAGGTCGATCTGTCGGGCACTGATATCGACATCACTGTCGAACTCGGCTTGGGCGATGGCCGGGGCGCGGTTCGAACCACTGACTTGTCCTACGCTTACGTCCGAGAGAATTCGGCCTACAGTTCATGACCACCGACGCATTGCCTACGCGGGTCAAGGCACAGGTATTGGCCGAAGCCCTGCCCTGGCTCAAGCAGTTGCACGGCAGGATCGTCGTGATCAAGTACGGCGGTAACGCCATGACCGATGCCACACTCAAGCAAGCGTTCGCCGCAGATATGGCGTTTCTGCGCAACTGCGGCATTCATCCCGTCGTCGTGCACGGCGGAGGACCACAGATCAACGCCATGCTGCAGCGGCTGGGCATCCCCGGCGATTTCAAAGGCGGGTTCCGGGTCACCACACCGGAAGTGCTCGATGTCGCGCGGATGGTGTTGTTCGGTCAAGTGGGCCGGGAGCTGGTCAACCTCATCAACGCGCACGGACCCTACGCGGTCGGCATCACCGGCGAGGATGCGCAGCTGTTCACCGCCGTGCGCCGAAGCGTCACCGTCGACGGTGTCGACACCGACATCGGTCTGGTGGGAAACGTCGACCGGGTCAATACCGAGGCGGTGTTGGATCTGATTGCCGCACGCCGCATCCCGGTGGTGTCCACGCTGGCTCCCGACGCCGACGGGGTGGTGCACAACATCAACGCCGACACCGCCGCGGCGGCCCTGGCCGAAGCGTTGGGAGCCGAAAAGCTGCTGATTCTCACCGATGTCGAAGGCCTCTACACCCGCTGGCCCGACCGGCATTCACTGGTCAGCGAAATCGACACGGACACACTGGCACAGCTGCTGCCAACCCTGGAGAGCGGGATGATCCCCAAAGTTGAGGCATGTCTGCGGGCGGTGGGCGGCGGGGTGCCCAGCGCGCACATGATCGATGGGCGCGTCGAACATTGCGTCCTGGTGGAGCTGTTCACCGATGCGGGTACCGGCACCAAGGTGGTGCGGGCATGAGCGGCACCCAAGCGATGCAGAAACGATGGTCGGCCGTGATGATGAACAGCTACGGCACTCCGGCGGTCGCATTGGCCAGCGGTGAGGGGGCAGTGGTCCGCGACGTCGACGGCAAGTCCTACCTGGATTTGCTCGGCGGTATCGCCGTCAATGTCCTCGGCCACCGCCACCCTGCCGTGATCGACGCGGTTACCCGGCAGATGTCGACACTGGGCCACACCTCCAACCTGTACGCCACCGAACCGGGGATCGCGCTGGCCGAGGCGCTGGTCGGGCTGCTGGGGGCTGACGCTCCCACGCGGGTGTTCTTCTGTAACTCCGGCACCGAGGCCGTGGAGCTGGCGTTTAAGCTGTCCCGGCTCACTGGCCGCACGAAACTGGTTGCGGCGCAAGATGCTTTTCATGGACGGACGATGGGTTCGCTGGCGCTGACCGGCCAGCCGGCCAAGCAGGCGCCGTTCGCGCCGCTCCCCGGGGACGTCACGCATGTCCGCTACGGCGACACCGAGGCGCTGGCCGCGGCGGTCACCGACGAAACCGCGGCGGTTTTCCTGGAGCCGATCATGGGTGAATCCGGTGTGGTGGTGCCGCCGGAGGGTTATCTGGTTGCGGCGCGTGAGATCACCGCGCGCCACGGCGCCATGTTGGTGCTCGACGAGGTGCAGACGGCCATGGGCCGCACCGGTGCTTTCTTCGCCCACCAGCACGAGGGCATCACCCCGGATGTGGTGACACTGGCCAAAGGACTGGGCGGTGGGCTGCCGATCGGAGCGTGCCTGGCCGTGGGAGGAGCCGCCGACCTGCTCATGCCGGGCCTGCACGGCAGCACTTTCGGCGGTAACCCGATCTGTGCGGCGGCGGCGCTGGCGGTACTGGGCGTGCTGGCGGCCGACGACCTGGTGCGCCGGGCCGAGGTGTTGGGGGAGGCGCTGCGCCGCGGCATCGAATCCCTGGGGCATCCGCTGGTCGACCACGTGCGCGGCCGCGGATTGCTGTGCGGTGTAGTGTTGACTGCCGCGCGCGCCAAAGACGTCGAGATCGCAGCCCGGGACGCCGGGTTTCTCGTCAACGCCGCGACACCCCAGGTCATCCGGTTGGCGCCGCCGCTGATCATCACCGAGCGCCAGATCGAGGCTTTCGTCACGGCACTGCCGGGCGTCCTCGACGCCGCGAGGGGCGTGCAATGATGCGGCATTTCCTGCGCGACGACGACCTGTCACCGGCCGAGCAGGCCGAGATCTTGCAGCTGGCTGCCGAATTGAAAAAAGCTCCGTGGAGCCGCCGTCCGCTGGAGGGGCCCCGCGGGGTCGCGGTCATCTTCGACAAGCACTCCACCCGCACCCGGTTCTCCTTCGAGCTGGGCATCGCGCAGCTGGGCGGGCATGCCGTCGTCGTGGATTCCAGCAGCACCCAGCTGGGCCGCGCGGAGACACTGGCGGACACCGCGGCGGTGCTGTCGCGCTACGTGGAGGCGATCGTGTGGCGAACCTTCGGTCAAAACCGGCTGACCGCAATGGCCGCGGCGGCCAGCGTGCCGGTCGTCAACGCGCTGTCCGACGAGTTCCACCCCTGCCAGGTGCTGGCCGATTTACAGACCATCGCCGAGCGTAAAGGGTCGCTGCGAGGCCTGCGGCTGTCCTATTTCGGCGACGGCGCCAACAATATGGCCCACTCGCTGATGCTGGGCGGGGTGACCGCCGGTGTGCACGTCACGATCGCCGGGCCCCCGGGCTTCACGCCAGCCCGGTCGGTGGTGGCCGCAGCCGAAGATCGCGCTGCCGCCACCGGTGCGTCGGTGACGGTGACCACCGACCCGCACGCCGCGGCCAAAGGCGCCGACGTTCTGGTGACCGACACCTGGACATCGATGGGTCAGGAGCACGACGGGCTGGACCGGGTGGCGCCGTTTCGGCCGTACCAGGTCAATGCCGGTCTGCTGGCGCTGGCCGACCGCGACGCGATTGTGCTGCATTGTCTTCCGGCGCACCGCGGCCACGAGATCAGCGACGAGGTCATGGACGGGCCGCACAGCGCGGTGTGGGACGAGGCCGAGAACCGGTTGCACGCGCAGAAGGCACTTTTGGTGTGGCTGTTGGAGCGGTGCCGATGACACGCTCGCGGACCTCACCGGACATCACCCGGGCCGGCCGGCAGGCCCGGATCGTGGCGATCTTGTCGTCGACCCCGGTGCACAGCCAAAACGAGTTGGCGGCGCTGTTGGCCGGCGAAGGTATCGAAGTCACCCAGGCCACGCTCTCGCGGGATTTGGAAGAGCTGGGCGCGGTGAAACTGCGCGGCGCCGACGGCGGCGTCGGGGTCTACGTGGTGCCCGAGGACGGCAGCCCGGTGCGCGGGGTGTCCGGTGGCACCGCCCGGCTGTCGCGATTGCTGGGTGAGTTGCTGGTGGCCAGTGACGCCACCGGAAACCTCGCCGTGCTGCGCACACCCCCGGGGGCGGCTCACTACCTGGCCAGCGCGATCGACCGTGCGGCGCTGCCGGACGTCGTCGGCACCATCGCCGGTGACGACACCATCTTCGTGGCGGCCCGCGAGCCGATGACCGGCGCCGAGCTTGCCAGGGCCCTGCAAAACCTGACGTAGCGACGAGACCTTTTCCAAGGAGAGCGGTTCATGTCCGAGCGTGTCATCCTGGCCTACTCCGGCGGTCTGGATACCTCTGTGGCGATCAGCTGGATCGGCAAAGAAACCGGGCGCGAGGTCGTCGCGGTCGCCATCGACCTCGGCCAGGGAGGCGAGGACATGGAGGTCGTGCGCCAGCGTGCGCTCGACTGCGGTGCGGTGGAGGCGATCGTTGTGGACGCCCGTGAGGAGTTCGCCAACGACTACTGTGTGCCCACCATCAGGTCCAACGGTTTGTACATGGACCGCTACCCGCTGGTGTCGGCGATCAGCCGCCCGCTCATCGTCAAGCACCTGGTCGCGGCCGCGCGCGAGCACGGCGGCAGCATCGTCGCGCACGGCTGTACCGGCAAGGGCAATGACCAGGTCCGCTTCGAAGTCGGATTCGCCACCCTGGCACCGGATCTGGAGGTGCTGGCACCGGTGCGCGATTACGCATGGACCCGGGAGAAGGCCATCGCCTTCGCCGAGGAGAACGCGATCCCGATCAACGTCACCAAACGCTCGCCGTTCTCCATCGACCAGAACGTGTGGGGCCGCGCGGTGGAAACCGGTTTCCTGGAACACTTGTGGAACGCGCCGACCAAGGACGTCTACGCCTACACCGAGGATCCCACCGTCAACTGGAACACCCCCGACGAGGTGATCGTCGGATTCGAGCGTGGTGTGCCGGCCTCGATCGACGGCAGATCGGTTACCGTGCTGCAGGCTATCGAGGAGCTCAATCGCCGCGCCGGCGCGCAGGGGGTCGGCCGCCTCGACGTTGTCGAAGACCGGCTGGTCGGCATCAAAAGCCGGGAGATCTACGAAGCGCCGGGGGCGATGGTGCTCATCACCGCGCACACCGAACTCGAACACGTCACGCTCGAACGCGAACTCGGGCGGTTCAAACGGCTCACCGACCAGCGCTGGGCTGAGCTGGTCTACGACGGTTTGTGGTATTCGCCGCTGAAGACCGCGTTGGAGAGCTTCGTGGCCACAACTCAGGAGCACGTGACCGGCGAGATCCGGATGGTGCTGCACGGCGGGCATATTGCGGTCAACGGCCGGCGCAGCCCGCACTCGCTATACGACTTCAACCTCGCCACATACGACGAGGGCGACAGTTTCGACCAGTCCGCCGCACGCGGATTCGTCCACATCCACGGGCTGTCGTCGAAGATCGCCGCCAGACGGGACCGGCGATGATCCGGCCGGCACAGCACTGGCGGCGGCGGTAACGCGATGAGCGCCTACGAGGGGTCGCTATGGGGCGGGCGATTCGGCGAAGGTCCGTCCGATGCCCTGACCGCGTTGAGTCGGTCCACCCAGTTCGACTGGGTGTTGGCGCCGTACGACATCACCGCGTCCCGCGCGCACACACAGGTGTTGTTCCGGGCCGGCCTGCTTACCGAGGAACAGCGCGACGGGCTGCTTTCCGGGCTCGACAGCCTCGCTGCCGCTGTCGCCGACGGCAGTTTCCGGCCGGCGCCCACCGACGAAGACGTGCACACCGCACTGGAGCGCGGACTGATTGAGCGGGTCGGTCCGGATCTGGGTGGCCGGCTGCGGGCCGGCCGGTCGCGCAACGATCAGGTGGCCACGCTGTTTCGGATGTGGCTGCGCGACGCGGTGCGCCGCGTTGCCAGCGGTGTGCTCGACGTCGTGGACGCGCTGACCCGTCAGGCTCATGAGCATCCCACCGCCATCATGCCCGGCAAGACGCATTTGCAGTCCGCCCAGCCGATCTTGCTGGCGCACCATCTGCTCGCACACGCGCATCCTTTGCTGCGCGATGTCTGCCGGATCATCGATTTCGACGAACGCACGGCGGTGTGCCCGTACGGCTCAGGAGCGCTGGCCGGGTCGTCACTGGGACTCGACCCTGACGCCATCGCCCAAGAGCTGGGATTCAGTGCAGCCGCCGATAATTCAATCGACGCGACCGCCGCCAGGGACTTCGCCGCCGAGGCGGCATTCGTTTTCGCCATGATCGGCATCGATCTGTCGCGGCTCGCCGAAGATATCATTATCTGGAGCTCAACAGAATTCGGCTATGTCAGCTTGCACGACGCCTGGTCGACCGGTAGTTCACTGATGCCGCAGAAGAAAAATCCCGACATCGCCGAGCTGACTCGGGGTAAAGCCGGCCGGTTGATCGGCAACCTCACCGGGCTGTTGGCGACGCTGAAAGCCCAACCGCTGGGCTACAACCGCGACCTGCAAGAAGACAAGGAGCCGGTGTTCGACTCGGTCGCTCAGCTGGAGCTGGTGTTGCCGGCGATGGCTGGGCTGGTCGGGAGCTTGACTTTCAACGTCGAGCGGATGGCTGCGCTTGCCGCCACCGGCTATACACTGGCCACTGATATCGCAGAATGGCTTGTGCGCCAAGGCGTGTCATTTCGGGTTGCGCATGAAACAGCTGGGGCGGCGGTGCGGTTGGCCGAGCAGCGCGGTGTCGGGCTCGATGAGCTCACCGACGAGGACCTGGCGGCCATCAGCCCGCTGCTCACACCGAAGGTGCGCGACATACTGACGGTTGAGGGCTCGGTGTCGTCACGTGACGCCCGCGGCGGCACCGCCCCTGCGCAGGTCGCCAGGCAACTGGACGCGGTGCGCAGCAAGGCCGGCCGATTGCGCCGGCAGCTGGCCCCGGCGGCTGGTTGACCGGCCGAAGCGGCGGGCCGTTGTGCCCCGCGCCGGGCGCCGGCCCGGTGCCGTCCCCGGGTGGCCTGGGGTGCGGCGCAAGCGCGCTGGGCGACCAGCACGGTGGCCGGCCCGGCAAACAGCGAAAGCCACGGCCGGGGCGGCCCGGTGTGCCATGATGTGCACGCTTGCAGACGTGCGCGCTGTCAGGCACTCGCGTGCGGCGGCAATACTTTAAGACTTTAAGCAGGGAGCAGCGCGTGGATGTGAATCTGTCGGCGATCACACGACCGATCGAGCGCCTGGTGGCTACGGCGCAGAACGGACTGGAAGTCCTACGGTTAGGCGGTTTGGAGACCGACAGCGCACCGTCGCCGTTCCAGATCGTCGAAAGCGTCCAGATGTACAAGTTGCGGCGCTATTTCCCCCCGGACAGCCGGCCCGGCCAGCCGCGGCCGGGGCCCCCGGTGCTGATGGTGCACCCGATGATGATGTCGGCAGACATGTGGGACGTCACCCGCGAGCACGGAGCGGTGGGCATCGTGCATGCTGCCGGCCTGGATGCCTGGGTCATCGACTTCGGTTCCCCGGACAAGGTGGAGGGCGGGATGCGGCGCAACCTGGCCGACCACGTCGTCGCGCTCAGCCAAGCGGTCGAGACCGTCGCGCAGACCACCGGTCAAGACGTGCACCTGGCGGGGTATTCGCAGGGCGGGATGTTCTGCTATCAAACAGCGGCCTACCGGCGCTCGAAAAACATCGCCAGCATCGTGACGTTCGGCGCTCCGGTCGACACCCTGGCAGCACTGCCCATGGGGATACCGGCAAACTTTGGCGCGGCTGCCGCCAACTTCATGGCCGATCATGTTTTCAACCGGTTAGCCATCCCCAGCTGGCTGGCTCGCACGGGCTTCCAGTTGATGGATCCGCTCAAAACCGCCAAAGCCCGGATCGATTTCCTGCGCCAGTTGCACGACCGCGAGGCGTTGCTGCCCCGTGAGCAGCAACGCCGGTTCCTTGAATCCGAAGGCTGGATCGCCTGGTCGGGCCCGGCGGTTTCCGAACTGCTCAAACAGTTCATCGCGCACAACCGCATGATGACCGGCGGTTTCGCGATCGGCGGGCAGCTGGTGACGCTTACCGACATCACCTGCCCGGTGCTGGCTTTCGTGGGCGAGGTCGACGATATCGGCCAGCCAGCTTCCGTGCGTGGAATCCGGCGTGCTGCACCCAATGCCGAGGTCTACGAATGCACGGTGCGCACAGGTCATTTCGGCCTGGTCGTCGGGTCCAAGGCGGCGCAGCTGAGCTGGCCGACCGTTGCCGAATGGGTGCTATGGATCTCCGGCCACGGCGACAAGCCCAGCAATATCGCGCCGATGATCGAGCAGCCGGCCGAATACACCGACACCGGCGTTACCCTCAGCAACCGGATTCTTCACGGCGTGGGCGAGGCTTCCGAGATGGCGCTGGCGTTTGCCCGTAGCGCGGCCGATGCGGTCGTCGCGGCCAACAAATCCATACGCACGCTGGCCGTGGAGACTGTGCGCACGCTGCCCCGGCTGGCCCGGCTCGGACAGATCAACGACCATACCCGGATCTCGTTGGGGCGCATCATCGCTGAGCAGGCCCACGACGCTCCGCACGGGGAATTCCTGTTGTTCGACGGGCGGGTGCACACCTACGAGGCCGTGGACCGCCGGATCAACAACGTGGTGCGGGGCCTGATCGAAGTCGGGGTGCGGCAGGGCGAGCACGTCGGTGTGCTGATGGAAACACGGCCCAGCGCACTGGTTGCGATCGCCGCGCTGTCGCGGCTGGGTGCCGTCGCGGTCTTGCTGCGGCCCGACACCGATCTCGCCGCGGCAGTGCGGATCGGCGGAGTCACCGAGATCATCACCGACCCGCCCAACCTGGAGACCGCGCGTCAGCTGCCGGGCCGGGTTCTGGTGCTCGGCGGCGGCGAGTCCCGGGACCTGCACCTGCCGCGGGACGCCGCTGTCGTGGATATGGAAAAGATCGACCCGGACGCGGTCCAGCTGCCGGCGTGGTACCGGCCGAACCCGGGTCTGGCCCGCGATCTGGCGTTCGTCGCGTTCACCACGGTCGACGGCGAGCTGGTCGCCAAACAGATCACCAACTACCGCTGGGCGCTGTCGGCATTCGGGACGGCCTCGACGGCCGCGCTCGACCACGGCGACACGGTGTACTGCCTGACACCGCTGCACCACGAGTCCGGTCTGCTGGTCAGCCTCGGCGGCGCGGTCGTCGGCGGTTCCCGCATCGCGCTGTCTCGCGGGCTACGTCCGGACCGGTTCGTCGCCGAGGTACGCCAGTACGGTGTTTCGGTGGTGTCCTACACCTGGGCCATGCTGCGCGATGTCATCGACGACCCGGGATTCGCGTTACACGGCTATCATCCGGTGCGGCTGTTCATCGGTTCGGGGATGCCGACGGGATTGTGGCAGCGAGTCGCGGATGCTTTTGCGCCCGCGCGGGTCGTGGAATTCTTCGCCACCACCGACGGGCACGCGGTGCTGGCGAATGTAACCGGCGCCAAGGTCGGCAGTAAGGGCCGTCCGCTCCCCGGCGCCGTCCACATCGAACTCGGCGCCTACGACGCCGAGCACGACCTGATCCTGGAAAACGATCGGGGCTTTGTGCAGGTGGCGGACGTCAACCAGGCGGGAGTGTTGCTCGCCGAACCGCGCGGGCCGATCGATCCGACGGCCTCGGTGAAGCGGGGAGTTTTCGCCCCCGCCGACACCTGGATATGCACCGAATACCTGTTCCGCCGCGACGATGACGGAGACTACTGGTTGCTGGGCCGGCGGGGTTCTGTGGTCCGCACCCCGCGCGGAATCGTGTACTGCGAGCCGGTCACCGACGCCCTCGGCTTCGTCAACGGAGTGGACCTCGCGGTGACCTACCCGATCTCCGTGCGGGGCCGGCAGGTGGTCATCTCGGCGGTCACACTGCGGCCAGGTGCGACCATCACGGCCGCCGACCTGACCGAAGCGGTGGGGCGCATGCCGGTGGGGCTGGGGCCCGATATCGTGCACGTGGTCCCGGAGATGACGCTGAGTGCGACGTATCGCCCGACCGTCAGCGCCTTGCGGGCAGCCGGTATTCCCAAGCCGGGACGTCAGGTGTGGTATTTCGAGCCCAGCGCTGGCCAGTTCCGGCGGTTGACCTCGACCGCGCGAAGCGAAATCGTCGGCGCACACTGACGCCGCCACCTGTTACTGTCAAGGGCATACCGATGATTGACGAGACACTGCTGAGTATCCTGGTGTGCCCGGCAGACCGGGGCCCGTTGGTGCACATCGACAGGGGCGATGAGGAACTGCTGTACAACCCGCGGCTGCGGCGCGCCTACCGGGTCGAGCAGGGTATCCCGGTGCTGCTGGTCGATGAAGCCCGCGACGTCGACGAAGACGAACACGCCCGGCTCATGGCGCGGGCCACTCCGGCACCTCCCCGGTAAGGTAGCGCTGTACATTCGGCGCGATGGTGCGGGTGATCTGTTCGGCGGGCAGCGATTTGAACGGCTCTAATTCCAGGATGTAGCGGGCCATGACCACGCCCATCAGCTGCGACGCGACGAACTGGATGCGGATGATCCCGCTTCCGGGGGGATTGTCGACCCGGGACCCCACCTCGACCGCGATCACCTCTTGTATGAACGAACGCAACAGGTTCACCTCTGACCCGGCCAGGATCGACCGCAGTGTGGCGATGAGTCCCGCGCCCATCTCGGAGTCCCATATCGGCAGCAACGTCGACAGCAGCGTGTAGCCCAGCTCCTCGACCGGCGCTTCCCGCAATGGGCCGATGATCTGCATCGGATCGATGGGGATGCGAACGGCCGCGGCGAACAGCCGCTCTTTGGTTCCGTAGTAGTGGTGCACCAGCGCCGGGTCCACACCCGCGGCCGCGGCCACCGCCCGGACCGATGTCTTGTGAATCCCGTTGCGCGCAAAGAGTTGCCGGGCACTTGCCAAGATCCGTTCGCGGGTGTCGGACCGCCCAGCCGGTCGCCCGGGACGTCGGCGCTGGGAGGTAGCCAATGGTCTAGGGAGTCCGGCGGCGCAATGTCGCCGCGGCCAGGCACAACGCCGCGATTGCGAAGCACAGCACGACGACCATGTCGCGCACCGCGACACCCGTCAGCTCGGTATGCACACCCACTTGCTGCAATGCCTCCAGCGCGTAGCTGGCCGGCATGACATTGCTGAGCCACTGCAGCCATCCGGCCATCAATGTGCGCGGCACGATGATTCCGGCCAGCAGCAGCTGCGGCACCATGACCACCGGGATGAACTGTACGGCCTGAAATTCCGTGCGGGCGAACGCGCTGCACAGCAGGCCCAGCCCCACGCCCAGCACCGCATTGATGATCGCGATGACGAACACCCACGCCGGGCTGCCCGCGGTGTCGAAGCCGAGCAGCCCGAACGATACCCCGCACGCCAGGGAGGCCTGGGCGGCCGCTGCGATCGAAAACGCGCTGCCGTACGCCATCAACAGGTCAAACCGGCGCAGCGGGGTGGTCAGAATGCGCTCTAACGTCCCCGAAGCCCGTTCGCGTTGCATGGTTATCGACGTGATGATGAACATCAGGAAAAGCGGGAAGAGCCCCAGCAGGATCAGACAGGCAGTGTTGAACGGCGGCGGAGTGCCCGGAGGATGCGGGGCGTTCTCGAACATGAAGTACATCAGCGTCAGCACCACGATGGGCACCAGCACGATCATCGCGACACTGCGGCGGTCGGCGCTCAGCTGACGCAGAATCCGCGTGGTGGTGGCCGTGTAACCCTGCATCAGCTGGCCGCGGGCGCGGTGGTGCGCCGGATGATGGACAGAAACGCCTCCTCCAGCGAGGTGCATCCGGTGTCCTCTCGTAATCGGTGGGGGGTGGTGTGGGCGATCAGGCGTGCGTCGCGCAGGAGCACCAGGTCGTCGCAGTGCGCGGCTTCGTCCATGACGTGACTTGATACCAGCAACGTCGCGCCCGCCCGGGCCAGCTTGGCGAATTTCTCCCACAAGTCGGCACGCAGCACGGGATCCAGGCCGATGGTCGGCTCGTCGAGCACCAGCAGTTCAGGGCGGCAGACCAGCGCGCAGGCCAGCGAGACCCGGGCACGCTGACCGCCCGACAGGCTGGCACAGTACGCGGTTCGCTGGTCGTGCAGGTCGACCGCTGCAACCGCCTCCTCGGCGGCACGGGCGCCCATACCGTACAGGGTGGCGAAGTAGCGGACGTTGTCGATGACACGCAGGTCGCGGTAAATCGTCGGATCCTGCGGCATGTAACCAATCCGGCGCCGCAGCCACGCTGAGCCGGCCGGGCGCCCCAGCACTGTGACCGAGCCGCCCGCGATGATCTGAGTCCCCACGATGCAGCGCATCAGTGTGGTCTTACCCGAGCCGGAGGGGCCGAGCAGCCCGGTGATCGTTCCGCGCGCGATCCGCATCGACACATCTTGCAGCGCAACATGTTTGCCACGGATCACCCGTAGTTGCTCGATGATCACGGCCGGCTCGGCACCGCCGCGAAGTAATTCATCGCTCGATGAAGTCATTGTCTGATGAATATGTGCCCTGCCTGTCGGGTTGTCAAGCGCCGCGTGCACAATCGGACCGATGAGTGCTGAGCAACTGGCGGTCGACCCGCTGGCGGCTGCGCACCGGCTACTCGGCGCCAGGCTTACCGGGCGAGGGGTAAGCATCACGATCGTTGAGGTCGAAGCCTACGGCGGGGTGCCCGACGGTCCGTGGCCAGACGCGGCCGCACACTCTTATCGGGGTCGCAACGGCCGCAACGCCGTGATGTTCGGCCCGCCCGGGCGGTTGTATACCTACCGCAGTCATGGGATCCATGTGTGCGCCAACGTATCCTGTGGCCCCGATGGGACCGCGGCCGCGGTTCTGCTCAGGGCCGGCTCGGTGGAGACCGGTCTTGATGTCGCCCGGCGCCGGCGCGGCAACCTCTCGCGCACCGCGGCGCTGGCCCGCGGACCGGGTAACCTCTGTGCTGCTTTGGGAATCACTATGGCTGATAACGGGATCGACCTTTTCGATCCCGACAGTCCGGTGAGGCTGACGCTGGGCGACACGCTCACCGCCGTGTGTGGGCCGCGCGTCGGTATCAGCCACGCTGCCGACCGGCCGTGGCGCTTGTGGGTGCAGGGCCGCCCTGAAGTCTCCGCGTACCGGCGCAGCCCGCGCGCCCCCGCACCCGGTGCGAGCGACTAACTCAGTTCGGCATGCCCGGACGCGGCGGGACCGATATGTGCAAGGCGCTGGGGACGATCCTGGAGAATCTGAGCCATGGGCACGATCCTCGACGAGCTCGGCTGGCGCGGGCTGATCGCCCAGTCCACCGATCGTGACGCGCTGGCTGCCGAGGTGGCGCGCAGGCCGATCACCGTTTACGCAGGCTTCGACCCCACCGCCCCGAGCCTGCACGCCGGCCACCTGGTGCCGCTGCTGGTGCTGCGCCGCTTTCAACGCGCGGGCCATCGCCCGATCGTGCTGGCCGGCGGTGCCACCGGCTTGATCGGGGATCCCCGGGACACCGGCGAACGTGTCCTCAACGCGCCGGAGACCGTGCTGGAGTGGACTGAACGGATTCGCAGGCAGCTCGAACATTTCGTCGACTTCGGCGATTCGCCGACCGGGGCGATCGTGGCGAACAACTTCGAGTGGACCCAGACGATGTCCGTCGTGGAGTTCTTGCGGGATGTCGGCAAGCATTTCTCGGTCAACGTGATGCTGGACCGCGACACCATCCGGCGGCGCCTGCACGGCGAGGGCATTTCCTACACCGAGTTCAGCTACCTGCTGTTACAGGCCAACGACTACGTCGAATTGCACCGGCGCTACGGTTGTCGCCTGCAGATCGGTGGCTCGGATCAGTGGGGCAACATCATCGCGGGAGTGCGGCTGGTGCGCCAGAAGCTGGGCGCGACGGTGCACGCGCTCACGGTCCCGCTGGTGACCGCCGCTGACGGCACCAAGTTCGGCAAATCCAGCGGCGGCGGCAACCTGTGGCTGGACCCGGACATGACCAGCCCTTATGCCTGGTACCAGTACTTCATCAATACCGCCGATGCCGATGTCATGCGCTACCTGCGGTGGTTCACCTTCTTGTCGGCCGAGGAGCTGGCCGAGCTGGAACAGGCAACGGCCAGCCGTCCGCACGAACGCGCCGCACAACGCCGCTTGGCGCGCGAGCTCACGCTGCTGGTGCACGGTGAGGCGGCCACGGCGGCGGTCGAGCACGCCAGCCGGGCCCTATTCGGCCACGGCGAACTAGCCCGCCTCGATGAGGCAACACTCTCGGCTGCGTTGCGGGAGACGCCGGTGGCCGAGCTGAAGCCGGGTGGCCCGGACAGCATCGTCGATTTGTTGGTCGCCACCGGGCTGGCGGCGAGCAAGGGAGCTGCTCGGCGCACCATTGCCGAGGGCGGGGTATCGGTCAACAACAGCCGGATCGACAGCGACGAGTGGGTGCCGCGGCAGTCGGACTTTTTACATGGCCGATGGCTGGTGCTGCGCCGGGGCAAACGGAATATCGCTGGTGTCCAGCGCGTTGGGTAGCATCGAAACCGGCGAAACACGCCGTCTACCAGGTTGTTTGACTCCGGTTGCAGCTGAGCGTAACTTGATGGAGTCGCGAGGTGGTCAATCCACCGCGACATCCCTGAGGAAGATCCCACTTCGGTGGGTCCTTTATCGTCCGCACTATCCGTCTGCGGCCCGAGTGCCGCGGATGGTTGCGCGGGCGGTGCGGGTGTTGTTTGAGAACTCAATAGTGTGTTTGGTGGTTTGTTTGTTGTTGTTTTTGTGCCGCGCTCTGATGTCCCCGTGTCAGGGTGTGGTGTTTGTGGTCAGGTATCTCTGATTGGCCTGGGCTCTCTGTTGTGGGGAGTGTTGGGTTTTGTTTGGAGAGTTTGATCCTGGCTCAGGACGAACGCTGGCGGCGTGCTTAACACATGCAAGTCGAACGGAAAGGCCCCTTTGGGGGTGCTCGAGTGGCGAACGGGTGAGTAACACGTGGGTGACCTGCCCTGCACTTCGGGATAAGCCTGGGAAACTGGGTCTAATACCGGATAGGACCACCCCATGCATGTGGTGTGGTGGAAAGCGTTATGTAGTGGTGTGGGATGGGCCCGCGGCCTATCAGCTTGTTGGTGGGGTGATGGCCTACCAAGGCGACGACGGGTAGCCGGCCTGAGAGGGTGTCCGGCCACACTGGGACTGAGATACGGCCCAGACTCCTACGGGAGGCAGCAGTGGGGAATATTGCACAATGGGCGCAAGCCTGATGCAGCGACGCCGCGTGGGGGATGACGGCCTTCGGGTTGTAAACCTCTTTCAGCCTCGACGAAGCTGCGGGTTTTCTCGTGGTGACGGTAGGGGCAGAAGAAGCACCGGCCAACTACGTGCCAGCAGCCGCGGTAATACGTAGGGTGCGAGCGTTGTCCGGAGTTACTGGGCGTAAAGAGCTCGTAGGCGGTTTGTCGCGTTGTTCGTGGAATGCCACAGCTTAACTGTGGGCGTGCGGGCGATACGGGCAGACTGGAGTGCTGCAGGGGAGACTGGAATTCCTGGTGTAGCGGTGGAATGCGCAGATATCAGGAGGAACACCGGTGGCGAAGGCGGGTCTCTGGGCAGTAACTGACGCTGAGGAGCGAAAGCGTGGGGAGCGAACAGGATTAGATACCCTGGTAGTCCACGCCGTAAACGGTGGGTACTAGGTGTGGGTTCTTTCCTGAAGGATCCGTGCCGTAGCTAACGCATTAAGTACCCCGCCTGGGGAGTACGGCCGCAAGGCTAAAACTCAAAGGAATTGACGGGGGCCCGCACAAGCGGCGGAGCATGTGGATTAATTCGATGCAACGCGAAGAACCTTACCTGGGTTTGACATGCACAGGACGCCGGCAGAGATGTCGGTTCCCTTGTGGCCTGTGTGCAGGTGGTGCATGGCTGTCGTCAGCTCGTGTCGTGAGATGTTGGGTTAAGTCCCGCAACGAGCGCAACCCTTGTCCCATGTTGCCAGCACGTGAGGGTGGGGACTCATGGGAGACTGCCGGGGTCAACTCGGAGGAAGGTGGGGATGACGTCAAGTCATCATGCCCCTTATGTCCAGGGCTTCACACATGCTACAATGGCCGGTACAAAGGGCTGCGATGCCGTGAGGTTCAGCGAATCCTTGAAAGCCGGTCTCAGTTCGGATCGGGGTCTGCAACTCGACCCCGTGAAGTCGGAGTCGCTAGTAATCGCAGATCAGCAATGCTGCGGTGAATACGTTCCCGGGCCTTGTACACACCGCCCGTCACGTCATGAAAGTCGGTAACACCCGAAGCCGCTGGCCTAACCCGTCCGGGAGGGAGGCGTCGAAGGTGGGATCGGCGATTGGGACGAAGTCGTAACAAGGTAGCCGTACCGGAAGGTGCGGCTGGATCACCTCCTTTCTAGGGAGCACCTCGTGTTTTCCCGGGTTCTCGTGTGGTAGCGGGGGTTCGGGGGAGCGTCAATATCAATGTTGACGGGGCCGGCCCCGTGGTGGGGTTGGTTGGGTGGGGTGCGCAGCAGATGAGCCGCCAGCACACTGTTGGGTTTTGAGGCAACACCGGTTTGGTGTTGTGGCCTCACCGTGGTGGTGGGGTGTGGTGTTTGAGTCGTGGATAGTGGTTGCGAGCATCGACAAAAAGCGTGGCAGCGTTTTTTGTGTCTTGGTTTTGTGTGTGAAGGTAAGTGGTTAAGGGCGCATGGTGGATGCCTTGGCATCGGGGGCCGATGAAGGACGTGGGAGGCTGCGATAAGCCTCGGGGAGCTGTCAACCGAGCGTGGATCCGAGGATGTCCGAATGGGGTAACCCGGCACGAGTGATGTCGTGTCACCCGCATCTGAATGTATAGGGTGCGGGGGGGAACGCGGGGAAGTGAAACATCTCAGTACCCGCAGGAGAAGAAAACAACCTGTGATTCCGTTAGTAGTGGCGAGCGAACGCGGAGGATGGCTAAACCGTGCACATGGGATACCCGGCGGGGGTTGTGTGTGCGGGGTTGTGGGGCGTTTCTGGTCTGGGTCCGCCGGCCCGGGCGGAAGTGATCAACCGTGGTGTTAGTCGAAGTGGCCTGGGATGGCCCGCCGTAGACGGTGAGAGCCCGGTAGGCGAAAACAGCGCGGCTTCCGTGGAAGCGTTCCCGAGTAGCAGCGGGCCCGTGGAATCTGCTGTGAATCGGCCGGGACCACCCGGTAAGCCTAAATACTTCCCGATGACCGATAGCGGAACAGTACCGTGAGGGAATGGTGAAAAGCCCCGGGAGGTGAAAAAGTACCTGAAACCGTGTGCCTACAAACCGTCAAAGCCCCCGCCCTGTGGTGTGGGGTGATGGCGTGCCTTTTGAAGAATGAGCCTGCGAGTCACTGACATGTCGCGAGGTTAACCCGGGTGGGGTAGCCGCAGCGAAAGCGAGTCTGAATAGGGCGTATCCAACTCGTTGGGGTTGGTGTAGTGGCGTGTTGTGGACCCGAAGCGGGGTGATCTACCCATGGCCAGGGTGAAGCGCGGGTAAGACCGCGTGAAGGCCCGAACCCACTTAGGTTGAAGACTGAGGGGATGAGCTGTGGGTAGGGGTGAAAGGCCAATCAAACTCCGTGATAGCTGGTTCTCCCCGAAATGCATTTAGGTGCAGCGTTGCGTGGTTCACCGCGGAGGTAGAGCTACTGGATGGCCGATGGGCCCGACTAGGTTACTGACGTCAGCCAAACTCCGAATGCCGTGGTGGTAAGCGTGGCAGTGAGACGGCGGGGGATAAGCTTCGCGCGTCGAAAGGGAAACAGCCCAGATCGCCGGCTAAGGCCCCTAAGCGTGTGCTAAGTGGGAAAGGATGTGTGATCGCGAAGACAACCAGGAGGTTGGCTTAGAAGCAGCCACCCTTGAAAGAGTGCGTAATAGCTCACTGGTCAAGTGATTGCGCGCCGATAATGTAGCGGGGCTCAAGCACACCGCCGAAGCCGCGGCAGCCGGCCAGTGGCCGGCTGGGTAGGGGAGCGTCCCCTCATCGGTGAAGTCGTGGAGTGATCCACGGTGAAGGTGAGGGGAGTGCGAATGCAGGCATGAGTAGCGATAAGGCAAGTGAGAACCTTGCCCGCCGAAAGACCAAGGGTTCCTGGGCCAGGCCAGTCCGCCCAGGGTGAGTCGGGACCTAAGGCGAGGCCGACAGGCGTAGTCGATGGACAACGGGTTGATATTCCCGTACCCGTGTGTGCGCGCCCATACCGAATCAGATCCGCTAACCACCCAAACGGCCGGTGACTGGTTTTTCTTCGGAAAAACCAGCGCCTGCCCGCTGCGTGGGACCCGGTCTGCTAGTAGGTAAGCGAAGGGGTGACGCAGCAAGGTAGCCGTACCAGTCAGTGGTAACACTGGGGCAAACCCGTAGGGGGCCAGATAGGCAAATCCGTTTGGCGTAAACCCCGAGAGGTGATGCATAGCCGAGTGAGGCGAATTCGGTGATCCTCTACTGCCAAGAAAAGCCTCTAGCGAGCACACACACGGCCCGTACCCCAAACCGACACAGGTGGTCAGGTAGAGCATACCAAGGCGTACGAGTCAACTATGGTTAAGGAACTCGGCAAAATGCCCCCGTAACTTCGGGAGAAGGGGGACCCCCACACCGTCAACCCACACGCTGGGGGCAGCGGCAGGGGGTGGCACAAACCAGGGAGAAGCGACTGTTTACTAAAAACACAGGTCCGTGCGAAGTCGCAAGACGAGGTATACGGACTGACGCCTGCCAGTGCTGGAAGGTTAAGAGGACCCGTCAACCCCCTCGGGGGTGAAGCGGAGAATTTAAGCCCCAGTAAACGGCGGTGGTAACTATAACCATCCTAAGGTAGCGAAATTCCTTGTCGGGTAAGTTCCGACCTGCACGAATGGCGTAACGACTTCTCCACTGTCTCAACCATAGACTCGGCGAAATTGCACTACGAGTAAAGATGCTCGTTACGCGCGGCAGGACGAAAAGACCCCGGGACCTTTACTACAACTTGGTACTGGTGTTCGATGCGGCTTGTGTAGGATAGGTGGGAGACTGCGAAGCACAAACGCCAGTTTGTGTGGAGTCGTCCTTGAAATACCACTCTGGCCGTATTGGACATCTAACCTCGAACCCTGAAACCGGGTTCAGGGACAGTGCCTGGCGGGTAGTTTAACTGGGGCGGTTGCCTCCCAAAACGTAACGGAGGCGCCCAAAGGTTCCCTCAACCTGGACGGCAATCAGGTGACGAGTGCAAGTGCACAAGGGAGCTTGACTGCAAGACCCACACGTCAAGCAGGGACGAAAGTCGGGACTAGTGATCCGGCACCCCCGAGTGGAAGGGGTGTCGCTCAACGGATAAAAGGTACCCCGGGGATAACAGGCTGATCTTCCCCAAGAGTCCATATCGACGGGATGGTTTGGCACCTCGATGTCGGCTCGTCGCATCCTGGGGCTGGAGCAGGTCCCAAGGGTTGGGCTGTTCGCCCATTAAAGCGGCACGCGAGCTGGGTTTAGAACGTCGTGAGACAGTTCGGTCTCTATCCGCCGCGCGCGTCAGAAGCCTGAGGAAACCTGTCCCTAGTACGAGAGGACCGGGACGGACGAACCTCTGGTGCACCAGTTGTCCCACCAGGGGCACCGCTGGATAGCCACGTTCGGCAAGGATAACCGCTGAAAGCATCTAAGCGGGAAACCCCCTCCAAGACCAGGCTTCTCACCCACCACATGGGATAAGGCCCCCCGCAGAACACGGGATCAATAGACCAGACCTACAAGCCCAGCAATGAGCTCAGGGAACTGGCACTAACCGGCCGAAAACTTACCCACACACCACAACCACACCCACCAAAACCCACACCCCACCACCACACCAACAACACAAAAAAGTTACGGCGGTCCATAGCGGCTGGGAAACGCCCGGACCCATCCCGAACCCGGAAGCTAAGCCAGCCAGCGCCGATGATACTACCCACCCCGGGTGGAAAAGTAGGACACCGCCGAACACCACACAACACCCCCCACAACAACGGGGGGTGTTTACATGAATGGCGTCGAGAGACATTGTCAATTGCAAGACGTCAATTGCAAGACCCAATCGCAAGACCCAATTGCAAGACCCAATTGCAAGACCCAATTGCAATGCCGCTCCGGCGACTGTGTCCGAGTGCGTTAGCCCGTATCCTGGTGCGGGGGTGCCACGGCGACCAAGGACGGGCGGCAGTAGTGGATAGGCATGGTGGCGGTGGTCAGCGACGTCCGCGCCCGCAGCTGTCTGGTGCACCCGGACGCCGATCCGGGCTGGAACACCGGCCCACCCGCTCACATGGAGCGGACCGGGCGCGCCAGAGCCCCTCGCCCCCCGTGGGCTCCAGTGCCGATCGTTGTGCGCCGACGCTGCCGCCCGATGTGGACCCTAAGCAGTTGGCGCCCGAGATCCGCCGGGAACTCAGCACATTGGACCGTGCTACCGCCGATATTGTGGCGCGTCACCTCGTCGCCGCGGGCAAACTGATCGACGAGGACCCACCAGCCGCGTTACGGCATGCGCGCGCGGCTCGGGCCCGGTCGGGGCGGATCGCAGCGGTCCGCGAAGCCGTCGGCATTGCCGCCTACCGCTGCGGTGACTGGGCGCAGGCGCTGGCCGAACTGCGCGCTGCGCGCAGGTTGGGCAGCACGTCAGCCTTACTTCCGCTGATCGCCGATTGTGAACGCGGTCTCGGCCGCCCGGAACGGGCGATCGAGCTGGCGCGGGGAGCCCACGCTGCCCGCCTCAGCGGCGACGAGGCCGACGAGTTGCGGATTGTCGCCGCGGGTGCGCGCGCCGACCTGGGTCAACTCGAGCAGGCGCTGACCATCTTGTCCATGCCGCAGCTGGATCCGGCGCGCACTGGCACCACCGCCGCGCGGCTCTTTTATGCGTACGCGGAGACGTTGCTGGCGCTCGGCCGCTGCGACGAGGCGCTGCAATGGTTCCTGCGCGCGGCGGCCGCGGATGTCGAGGGTGTCACCGATGCCGAGGATCGGGTCAGCGAGTTCGGTTGAAATGAAAACGGTTGCCCAGCAACATGATTGTCTGCTACTCGATCTGGACGGAACGCTATTGTGCGGCAGCCGGCCCACCGAGGGTGCGGTGGACTCACTGGATCGGGTGCAAACTCACAAGCTATTCATAACCAACAACGCTTCTCGCGGTGCCGACGAAGTCGCAGCGCACCTGCGCGAACTGGGCTTTAGCGCCACAGGTGGCGATGTTGTCACCAGCGGCCAGAGCGCCGCTCGTTTGCTGGCCGAGCAGCTGCCAGCGGGGTCGCGGGTATTGATCGTCGGCACCGAGTCGTTGGCAGACGAGATCGCCCGCGCCGGATTGCGGCCGGTGCGCCGATTCCAGGACCAGCCCGTCGCCGTCGTCCAGGGCCACTCCACGGCCACCGGGTGGGCCGATCTGGCCGAGGCCGCCCTGGCCATCCGTGCCGGTGCGTTGTGGGTCGCAGCCAACGTCGACCCCGCCCTCCCGTCTGAGCGGGGACTGGTGCCCGGTAACGGAGCTATGGTGGCAGCTTTACGCGCAGCAACCGGTGCCGAACCGCAGGTCGCGGGTAAGCCATCGCCACGACTCATGCACGATGCAGCCGCCCGGGCCGATTGCTGCGCGCCCCTTGTGGTCGGTGACCGGCTCGACACCGATATCGCCGGCGCCAACGCAGCCAAGCTGCCCAGCCTGCTGGTGCTCACCGGTGTTACCACCGCACGCGACGCGGTGTACGCGCGCGCAGCGGAACGGCCCACCTATATCGCCAAGGACCTGCGAGCGCTGCATCACAGTGCCGAGCTGCTCGCCGTAACGCCACAGCCGGCCTGGCGGGTCGACATCGGTGACGACGCGGTCACCGTCACCGCTGACGGTGCTGACCGGCCCGGCGACGGCCTCTCGATCGTTCGCGCACTCGCCAGCGCGCTCTGGAATTTGAATGCCGACGGGCGATCCTGCACCATCAAAGCCGGTGATGAGTATGCCCGCGCCGCGCTGCGGCGCTGGTCTTTGATGGATGTCGACTCACGAAAGAACCACCATGACCATCGACCCTGAGCACATTCGTGCCCACATCGAAGCAGTGCTTGCCGAGCTGCCCGAGATCAGCGACACCAAAGCTGAACTCAACGATCTGGACGAGATAGCGTCCCGCCTTTCGGCGGCACACGATGTCTTGGTGCAGGCCCTCGAAAAAGCGGAGAAGGGCTGAGTGCGCGGTGGTCCGGCGTGCCCGCGTTGATGTGGAGCTGGTCCGGCGCGGACTTGCACGATCCCGCCAGCAAGCCGCAGAGCTGATCAACGCCGGCAAGGTGGCCGTCGACGGGATGCCGGCGGTCAAACCGAGCACCGCCGTGGCCGCCACCGCGGTTTTGACCGTCGCCGACAGCGGGCAACACAGATGGGTGTCGCGCGGCGCCCACAAACTCATCGGCGCCCTGGACACCTTCGGCATTTCCGTCGCGGGCCGTCGCTGTCTTGATGCGGGGGCGTCGACCGGGGGCTTCACCGAAGTCCTCCTGGTTCGCGGGGCCAGCCAAGTGGTCGCTGCGGACGTCGGCTACGGCCAGCTGGCGTGGTCGTTACGTCGTGATCCGCGGGTGATTGTCCTCGAGCGGACCAACGTGCGGGATCTCTCACCCGCGGCGGTCGGCGACCCCGTCGACATCGTGGTGGCAGATCTGTCCTTCATCTCCCTGGTCACTGTGTTGCCCGCGCTGACTGGATGCGCGTCGCTGAGCGCCGATATTGTTCCACTGGTGAAGCCGCAGTTTGAAGTGGGTAAGGGTCAGGTCGGCTCCGGCGGCGTGGTGCATGACCCGCAGTTGCGGGCGGGCGCGGTGCTCGCGGTTTCCCGCCGGGCTGACGAACTCGGCTGGCACACCGTCGGCGTCACGGCCAGCCCGTTGGCCGGCCCGGCGGGCAACGTGGAGTACTTCTTGTGGCTGCGTGCTCAAGCCGAGCGGTGGTTAGCCGGTGACGCACTGGAACGGGCAGTGCGAAACGCGGTGAGCGGCCCGGTGGCGATGCCGGCCGAGAGGGCCCGCGGGGAAGCCGGACACTCGTGATGAGTCGCGAACGCACTGTGCTGCTGGTGATCCACACCGGAAGAGACGAAGCAACCGACACCGGCCGGAGGGTGGAGAAAGTCCTGGGCGACAATGGGATTGGTCTGCGAGTCCTCTCAGCTGAGGCGGTGGACCGGGGATCGGTGCACCTGGCACCCGACGATATGCGCGCGCTCGGCATCGACATCGAGGTGGTCGACCCCGATGTGCACGCTGCCGACGGTTGCGAGCTGGTTTTAGTGCTCGGCGGTGACGGCACTTTTTTGCGGGGGGCCGAGCTGGCCCGCAACGCGAACGTCCCGGTGTTGGGTGTCAACCTGGGCCGCATCGGCTTTCTGGCCGAGGCCGAAGCCGAAGGCATCGACGGGGTGCTCGAGCGCGTCATCGCCCGCGACTACCGGATCGAAGACCGCCTGACGTTAGATGTCACGGTCCGTGCCGGGGGGCGGATCGTCGATCGCGGTTGGGCGCTCAACGAAGCCAGCCTGGAAAAAGGTCCGCGGCTGGGTGTGCTCGGCGTCGCCCTCGAAGTCGACGGGCGGCCGGTGTCGACGTTTGGCTGCGACGGGGTGCTGGTGTCGACGCCGACCGGATCGACCGCGTACGCGTTCTCCGCGGGGGGGCCGGTGCTCTGGCCCGATCTCGAGGCGATTCTGGTGGTGCCCAACAACGCGCACGCACTGTTCGCACGGCCGATGGTCACCAGTCCCGATGCCGTCATCGCCGTCGAAGTGGAAGCAGAGGGCCATGACGCCCTGGTGTTCTGCGACGGTCGGCGCGAGATGCTCGTGCCGGCCGGCGGGCGCCTTGAGGTGACACGGTCAAACACGCCGGTGAAATGGGCGCGGCTGGACAGCGCACCGTTCACCGACCGCCTGGTGCGCAAGTTCCAGCTCCCGGTCACGGGCTGGCGCGGGCAGTAACGGTGCTGGCGGAATTACGGATCGAGTCGCTGGGTGCTATCAGCGTCGCGACTGCGGAATTCGGCCGGGGCTTGACGGTGCTGACCGGCGAAACCGGCGCCGGTAAGACCATGGTGGTCACCGGATTGCACCTGTTAGGCGGTGCCCGGGCCGAAACCACTCGGGTCCGGTCGGGGGCCGATCGGGCAGCAGTCGAAGGCCGTTTCACCACCACCGATCTCGATGAGTCAGTGGCCGCGCAGATCGACGAGATCTTGGATGCCTCGGGAGCAGAGCGCGATGACGACGGTAGTGTGATCGCGTTGCGCACCGTCAGCCGCGACGGGCCCTCACGCGCCTACCTGGGAGGGCGCAGCGTGCCCGCGAAATCGCTGAGCGCGTTCACCGCGGGGCTGCTGACCGTCCATGGCCAGAACGATCAGCAGCGGCTGATGCGACCAGACGAACAGCGTGCGGCCTTGGACCGATTCGCCCGGGCCGAAGCGGCGGTGCAGCGCTATCGTGAGCTGCGCGATACCTGGCAGTCGGCGCGGCGCGACCTCATCGACCGCACCAACCGGGCACGTGAGCTCGCCCAGGAGGCGGATCGGTTGAAGTTCGCGCTGCGGGAGATCGAGACCGTTGGTCCGCAACCCGGTGAAGACGACGCGCTGAGCGCCGAGATCCACCGGCTTTCTGAACTCGATGCGCTGCGCGAGGCGGCAGCGACCGCGCACGCGGCGCTGTGCGGGGTGGCGGACGCCGAGCCGGCCGAGAATCCCGGGGCCGTCGAGTCAGCCGCCGACAACTTGGCGCGCGCGAAGACGGTACTGGAATCCACCGGCGACATGACCCTGCGGGCATTAGCCGCAGAACTCGGAGAGGCGCTGACCGTGGTGCGTGATGTGGTCAGTGGGCTCGGTGACTACCTCGACGAGCTGCCCGACGACGCCGGCGCGCTGGATGCCAAGCTCGCCCGGCAAGCCCAGCTGCGCACGCTGACGCGCAAGTACGCTGCGGATATCAACGGGGTACTCGCGTGGGCCGCCGAATCCCGCGCCCGGTTGGCACAGCTGGATGTTTCCGAGGAGGCGCTCGCCGGCCTGGAACGCCGTGTTGAGCAGCTATCACGCGAATTAGCCGAAGCCGCAGCCGATCTCAGTAAGATCCGCGGGCAAGCGGCCAACCAACTGGCTGCGGCGGTGACAGCGGAACTGGCCGAGCTGGCGATGAGTGATGCCGCATTCACCGTCAGCGTGACCACGGCGCCCGCCGGCGATGACGATCCCGCCGCTGTGCGACTGCCGTCGGGAGCGCTGGCGCATGCCGGAGCGGACGGCGTCGACAACGTCGAGTTCGGGTTTGCGGCGCATCGTGATATGGCCGTGCTGCCGCTTTCGAAAAGCGCTTCAGGGGGCGAGTTGTCGCGGGTGATGCTAGCGCTGGAGGTGGTGCTGGCGACTTCCCGAAAACAGGCGGCGGGCACCACCATGGTCTTCGACGAGGTCGACGCTGGTGTGGGTGGCCGCGCCGCAGTGCAGATCGGGCGGCGGCTGGCCCGTCTGGCCCGCGCCTACCAGGTCATCGTGGTGACCCATTTGCCACAGGTTGCCGCCTATGCGGACACGCATCTGGTCGTGGACAGCACCGGAGCAGACGGGGCCAGCACCGTACGCCGGGTCGACACCGATGACCGGGTGGCTGAACTGGCCCGGATGCTGGCCGGGCTGGGTGAGTCCGACAGCGGCCGTGCACACGCGCGGGAGCTGCTCGCAGCTGCCCACAGTGACCAGATTTGAGCTGGAACATTTGTGGCAGAAGTGACAAAATGAGACTTGTGAGGCTGCTGTTACGGCGCGCCTCCCCGCTCTGGACGCCCATCACCGACACAATCTGCCCATGAGGATGCCCGCGCTTCTGACCCGTAATTCCTCCCGACCCGGTGTCGTCGGCACTGCTCGGGTGGACCGCGATATCGATCGGCTGCTGCGACGGGTGGGTCCCGGCGACATCGTCGTTCTCGACGTTTTGGACCTCGACCGGGTCACGGCCGATGCGCTGGTGGAAGCCGAAATCGCGGCTGTCGTCAACGCTTCCCCGTCGGTCTCGGGCCGCTATCCCAATCTGGGGCCAGAGGTGTTGGTGGCCAACGGGGTCACCTTGATCGACGAGACCGGTCCCGAGGTTTTCAAAAAGGTCAAAGACGGCGCCCGGGTCCGGCTGTACAACGGCGGAGTGTATTCGGGTGACCGTCGGCTGGTCCGCGGGACCGAACGGACCGACCACGATATCGCCGATTTGATGCGGGAGGCTAAAAATGGTCTCGTCGCCCACCTGGAGGCGTTCGCGGGCAACACTATTGAGTTCATCCGCAGTGAAAGCCCGCTGCTCATCGACGGGATCGGCATTCCCGATATCGATGTCGATCTGCGCCGTCGCCACGTTGTCGTGGTCGGCGACGAGCCCAGTGCCGCCGACGATTTGAAGGGTCTTAAACCGTTCATCAAGGAATACCAACCGATACTGATCGGGGTGGGCACCGGCGCGGATGTGCTGCGCAAGGCGGGTTATCGGCCGCAAATTATTGTCGGCAACCCCGATCAGATCAGCACCGAAACGCTGAAGTGCGGCGCGCAAGTGGTGCTTCCCGCCGACGCTGACGGCCACGCCCCGGGCCTGGAGCGCATCCAGGATCTCGGGGTCGGTGCAATGACCTTTCCGGCCGCGGGCTCGCCTATCGACTTGGCTCTGCTGCTGGCCGATCACCACGGGGCATCACTGCTGGTCACCGCCGGGCACACCGCAAACATCGAGACGTTTTTCGACCGGACCCGTCAGCAGAGCAATCCGTCGACCTTTTTGACCAGACTGCGGGTAGGGGAGAAGCTGGTGGACGCGAAAGCGGTCGCCACCCTGTACCACAACCACGTCTCCGGCGGAGCCATCGCGCTGTTGGTGCTGACCATGCTGATCGCTGTCAGCATTGTTCTCTACGTGTCCCGCACTGACGCGTTGGTGATGCACTGGGTGGTCGAATACTGGAACCGGTTTTCGCTGTGGGTGCAAGGCTGGATCGCCTAGGACGTCAGGGCGGTGATCTCTCTACGCCACCATGCGATCTCGCTGGCCGCGGTGTTTCTGGCCTTGGCAGCGGGTGTCGTGTTAGGTTCGGGTTTGCTCTCGGACACGATACTGTCCGGACTTCGCGCCGAAAAGCGAGATTTGCACGCTCAGATCAACACGCTCAACGATCAGAAAAATGTTCTCATCCAGAAACTCAGCGCGGCCAACGGTTTTGATGCACAGCTAGCCGGCCGCATAGTGCATGATGCATTGGCAGGCAAATCGGTCGTGATATTCCGAACCCCCGATGCGAAGGACGATGACGTCGCCGCGCTCTCGAAGATGGTCGGGCAGGCGGGCGGTGCACTCACCGGCACGGTGTCGCTGACGCAAGAGTTCGTCGATGCCAACTCCGCTGAGAAGCTGCGCTCGGTGGTGAATTCGTCAATTGTGCCCGCTGGCGCACAGCTGAGTACCAAGTTGGTCGATCAAGGTTCGCAGGCTGGTGATCTGCTCGGTATTGTGTTGCTGGTCAACGCCGATGCGACCACGGCGGCGGTCGATGACTCCGAGCGCGATACCGTGCTGGCGGCGTTGCGTGACACCGGTTTCATCACCTACCCGCGCACACACATCGGGCCGGCGAACACCGCGATCGTGGTCACCGGCGGCGCCTTGCCCGACGACGCCGGAAATCAAGGGGCCACTGTCGCGCGGTTCGCCGCTGCGCTGGCACCGCACGGCTCGGGTACGGTGCTGGCCGGCCGCGAGGGGTCGTCGACGGGGACGGCGGCTATCGCGGTCGCGCGCGCCGACGCCGGCATAGCATCAACGATCAGCACTGTCGATGACGTGGAGACCGAGCCCGGGCGGATCACCGTGATTCTGGCTCTGCACGACCTCGTCAACGGCGGCCATCCGGGGCAGTACGGTGTCGGTCACGGTGCAACGTCGATCACCGTCGCGCAGTAACAGCGCGGTAACCCGCCTCAGGGCGTGGTTAACGACGGCGCGGCGGCGCGGATGTTAGGGTGGGTTTCCGTGGGTCGGCAGGCCCAGCTAGCCGGGGGCTAGCCCTGCGCCGTCTTCACGGAGGTCGCTCTTGCCAGCATTGCGCAAGCATCCGCAGACCGCCACCAAGCACCTTTTCGTCAGCGGCGGCGTGGTGTCCTCACTCGGCAAGGGACTGACCGCCAGCAGCCTCGGGCAGTTGCTGACCGCACGTGGTCTTTATGTGACCATGCAGAAACTTGACCCCTACCTCAACGTCGACCCGGGCACAATGAACCCGTTCCAGCACGGCGAGGTGTTCGTCACCGAGGACGGAGCCGAGACCGACCTCGACGTCGGCCACTATGAACGCTTTCTCGACCGCAACCTCTCCGGTTCAGCGAATGTCACTACTGGGCAAGTTTATTCGTCGGTCATCGCCAAGGAACGCCGGGGTGAATACCTGGGTGACACCGTGCAGGTGATTCCGCATATCACCGATGAGATCAAAAGGCGAATCCTCGCGATGGCCGAACCAGACGCCGAAGGCAACCGCCCCGACGTTGTCATCACCGAGATCGGCGGAACCGTCGGCGATATCGAGTCACAGCCCTTCCTGGAGGCGGCCCGGCAGGTGCGCCATGACCTGGGCCGGGAGAACGTGTTTTTCCTGCACGTGTCGTTGGTGCCGTACCTGGCGCCGTCGGGTGAACTCAAGACCAAACCGACCCAGCACTCGGTGGCAGCGTTACGCAGCATTGGTATCACCCCGGACGCGCTGATCCTGCGCTGCGACCGCGATGTTCCCGAGCCGCTAAAGAACAAGATCGCGTTGATGTGTGACGTCGACATCGACGGCGTGATCTCGACCCCGGATGCGCCGTCGATCTATGACATCCCCAAGGTGCTGCACCGCGAGGAGCTCGACGCTTTCGTCGTGCGCCGGCTGAACCTGCCGTTCCGGGACGTCGACTGGACCGAGTGGGACGACCTGCTGCAGCGAGTTCACCAGCCACGTGAAACTGTACGAATCGCTTTGGTGGGCAAGTATGTCGATCTTTCGGATGCGTACCTATCGGTCACCGAGGCGCTGCGAGCCGGCGGATTCAAGCACCACGCCAAGGTCGAGATGCGCTGGGTGGCCTCCGACGACTGCGAGACAACCAGCGGCGCCGCTGCGGTGCTCAGCGACGTCCATGGTGTGCTGATCCCCGGGGGCTTCGGGATCCGGGGGATCGAAGGCAAAATCGGTGCTATCCGCTACGCCCGGTCCAGAGGACTGCCGGTACTGGGGCTGTGTCTGGGTCTGCAGTGCATCGTAATCGAGGCGGCCCGCTCGATTGGTCTGACCCAGGCCAATTCCGCGGAGTTCGATCCCGCTACACCGGATCCGGTCATTTCCACGATGGCCGACCAGAAAGACATCGTCGCCGGCGAGGCCGATCTCGGCGGGACCATGCGGCTTGGCGCCTATCCTGCGGTTCTGGAGCCGGACTCCATTGTCGCCAAGGCCTATCAAACAACGCAAGTATCTGAGCGCCACCGGCATCGCTACGAAGTCAACAACGCTTACCGCGAGAAAATCGCCCAAAGCGGACTTCGCTTCTCCGGGACTTCGCCCGACGGTCAACTGGTGGAATTCGTCGAATATCCAACAGAGATCCACCCGTTCATCGTTGGTACTCAAGCGCATCCCGAACTGAAAAGCCGCCCCACTCGACCGCATCCCTTGTTTGTTGCGTTCGTCGGCGCGGCGATCGACTACAAGGCCGCTGAACGGCTGCCAGTCGAGATCCCCGATCACGGCGCCAACGGAAGCGAACACCGCGTCGGTCTCGGACAACCGCTCGTCGAACAGCACGCCGCCGCTCGTGGCTGAGCACATTTTCGAGACGACATCGTCCGAAACCCGTTATTGCGGCAAGATTTTTGCCCTCCGAACCGATCATGTGCGGATGCCCGGGGGCGGAATCGTGACCCGCGAAGTGGTCGAGCATTATGGCGCGGTGGGGGTGGTGGCCATGGACGATAGCCACAACATCCCGATGGTTTACCAGTACCGCCATCCGTTCGGCCGCCGGCTCTGGGAGCTGCCGGCCGGGCTGCTCGACATCGGCGGTGAGGCACCGCATATCACGGCTGCCCGGGAGCTGCGCGAAGAAGCCGGGCTGGAAGCGGACACTTGGCGGGTGCTGGTGGACCTGGATTCCACTCCCGGCTTCAGCGACGAGTCGGTCCGCGTCTATCTGGCCACCGGGTTGACCGAGGTGCCGCGGCCGCCGGGCCACGACGAGGAAGCGGACATGACGTTGCGCTGGTATTCCCTCGCGGATGCCGTCCGTATGGTGTTCAGCGGTGAGATCGTTAACGCCATTGCCGTAGCTGGCATCTTAGCGGCCCACACGGTGACGGCAGGTTTCGCTGAACCGCGGCCGGTGGACTGCCCGTGGAGGGACAGGCCGACAGCGTTCGCTGCGCGACAGGCCCGGTGATGACGACGCTGGCGCCGCAGCTGGAGAAACAACTTCAGGGCTATCTCGACCATCTGACCATCGAACGGGGCGTGGCCGCGAATACCGTGAGCTCCTACCGTCGCGACTTACGCCGCTACGCAGAACATCTGGCGGCTCGTGGTATCGACGACCTTGCTGATGTCAGTGAAGACGATGTCAGCGAGTTCCTCCTGGCACTGCGGCGCGGTGATCCCGACAGCGGGGCCTCAGCGCTGTCGGCGGTGTCAGCGGCCCGGGCGCTGATCGCGGTGCGCGGGCTGCATCGGTTCGCGGCCGCTGAGGGGCTGGCTGAGCGGGACGTGGCGCGAGCCGTCAAACCTCCGGCTCCGGGTCGCCGGCTGCCCAAGAGCCTGACCGTCGACGAGGTGGTGAAGTTGCTGGAAAGCGTAGGCGGGGAAAGCCCCGCCGACGGCCCGTTGACACTGCGCAACCGCGCGCTGCTGGAACTGCTGTACTCGACTGGATCGCGAATCTCCGAAGCGGTAGGGCTGGATGTCGACGATCTGGACACCCAGGCGAGGTCGGTGCTGCTGCGTGGCAAGGGCGGCAAACAGCGCCTGGTGCCGGTGGGACGTCCGGCGGTGCGGGCGCTGGAGGCCTATCTGGTGCGTGGGCGCCCGGATCTGGCCCGTCGGGGGCGGGGAACGGCGGGGGTTTTTCTCAATGCGCGCGGCGGCCGGTTGTCTCGGCAAAGCGCGTGGCAGCTGCTGCGGGACGCCGCTGAACGTGCCGGTATCACCGCTGGGGTGTCGCCGCACATGTTGAGGCATTCGTTTGCCACGCACTTGCTCGACGGCGGCGCCGATGTCCGTGTAGTGCAGGAGTTGCTCGGTCACGCCTCGGTGACCACCACTCAGATCTACACGCTGGTCACCGTCCGCGCACTGCGCGAAGTATGGGCTGAAGCCCACCCCCGGGCTCGCTGACGATCGGTCGCGGTCAGGTCATCGACCGGGGGCTCACGACTGGCCCAGGTACTCGGACTCCAGAACCAGGTCGGTGATCAATGTCTGATACTCGACGTGGGTCTTGTGTTCGATGGTGTTCCACAACTTGCCTTGTTGTTGGCGCATGTACTCGCGGTACCTGGGCGCGCCCGGCACTTTGACATTGTCGGCGACGACGATGGAGCCCGGGTGCAGCCAGCCGCGCCCGAGGATGCTCTGCAGGTCGCTGAGATAGGCGTCTTTGTCGTGGTCCAAAAACACGAAATCGAGTGTCCCGGTTGAAAATCCGTGTTCGTTTGCCAGCGTGTCCAAGGTCCGTCCGCCGTCGCCGATGGTGCCGACCACACAGGTCACCCGGTCGGCGACGCCGGCGTGCGCCCAGATCCGCCGGGCGTTGACCGCGTTGGCTTCGGCGAGTTCGACGGAGTACACCTGCGCAGCCGGCGCGGCGCGCGCGATCCGCAGTGCTCCGTAACCGCAGTAAGTACCCAGTTCCAGCGCCAGTTTCGGGTCAGCGCGCCGCACCGCAGCGTCGAGCAGCGCTCCCTTCTCGTCGCCGACGTTGATCAGGATCGCCTTGTGGTAGGCGAACCGGTCGAAGGCGGCCAATACGTCGTCCGGGTCGCCCGCGCGGGCATGGTTAAGGACGTACTCGACGGCTGCCGCCTCCCGTCCGTCGCCGATCTGTCCGGTCGTGGTGATGTTTCGTGTTCCGCGTGCCATCCGCCACACCGACCACCGCAGGAAAGGCATACGTTGCTTGAGACTCATAGTTGAAACCTTACGAACTGCACGACACACTCCGTCCGCAATGGGCGCTGGCGCCGCACCAGCCGCACCGACCTCAGCCGGCTGCGACCAACCCGGGCTCGGCCATGTTTGCCCGCGCATTCCCCTGCGCAGCCGCACATACCCGTTACACTTTCCTGCGATGTCCGTCACCAGCCTGGCCAGCCCTGACCGAACGCTTCGGATACCTCAGCGTTCGACGATGAGCCGCGACCGGACATGACCGACGACGCCGACAGCGGCGCCGGGGTTGGCCTGACCGGGCGACCGCCGCGGGCGATTCCCGAGCCTAAGCCGCGGACTTCGCACGGCCCGGCCAAGGTCATCGCGATGTGTAATCAGAAAGGTGGCGTGGGGAAAACAACGTCGGTGATCAACCTGGGCGCGGCGCTGGCCGACTATGGCCGGCGAGTGCTGCTGGTCGACATGGATCCCCAGGGTGCGTTGTCTGCGGGTCTCGGCGTGCCGCACTACGAGCTGGAGCACACCATCCACAACATGCTGGTCGAGCCACGGGTCTCCGTCGACGACGTGCTGATCCACACGCGCGTCAAGCACATGGACCTGGTGCCCAGCAATATCGACCTGTCGGCGGCCGAGATCCAACTGGTCAATGAGGTGGGCCGGGAGCAGACCCTCGCGCGCGAACTGCATCCGGCGCTGGACCGCTACGATTATGTGCTCATCGATTGTCAGCCCTCGCTGGGGCTGCTCACCGTTAACGGGCTCGCCTGTTCGGATGGCGTCATCATCCCAACCGAGTGCGAGTTCTTCGCGCTGCGCGGGCTGGCGCTGCTCACCGACACCGTCGACAAGGTGCGCAGTCGGCTCAATCCGAAACTGGAGATCAGCGGGATTGTGATCACCCGCTACGATCCGCGAACGGTCAATTCGCGCGAAGTCATGGCCCGGGTCGTGGAGCGCTTCGGTGACCTGGTGTTCGACACCGTCATCACCCGCACCGTCCGCTTCCCCGAGACCAGCGTCGCGGGCGAACCGATCACCACATGGGCACCCAAGTCCGGGGCCGCGGAGGCCTACCGCTCACTGGCCCGCGAGGTCATCGACCGATTCGGCGCGTGAATTTCGAGACGCCGGCACCGAACGGCTTCCAGGTTCGGCTCACCAATTTCGAGGGGCCGTTCGATCTGCTGCTGCAGCTGATCTTCGCCCACCGCCTCGATGTCACCGAAGTGGCGCTGCACCAGGTCACCGATGAGTTCATCGCCTACACCCGCGCAATCGGCCTGGAGCGGGGGCTGGAGGAGACGACGGCTTTTCTGGTGATCGCGGCCACACTGCTCGATTTGAAAGCCGCCCGGCTGCTGCCGGCGGGGCAAGTCGACGACGACGAAGACCTGGCCTTACTAGAGGTCCGCGACCTGCTGTTCGCCCGGCTGCTGCAATACCGCGCGTTCAAACATGTCGCGCAGATGTTCGCTGAGCTGGAAGCTGCGGCGCTGCGCAGCTACCCGCGGGCCGCGTCGTTGGAGGACCGGTTCAGTGGGCTGCTGCCCGAGGTCATGCTCGGCGTCGATGCTGAGCGGTTTGCGCAGATCGCCGCGAGCGTGTTCACGCCCCGACCGGTGCCGACGGTGGCCACCGAACATCTGCATGAGTTGGTGGTTTCGGTGCCGGAGCAGGCCAAACGGCTGTTGGCGCTGCTGGAGGAGAAGGGTGCAGGACAGTGGGCGTCGTTTTCCGAACTGGTGGCCGACTGCCGGGCGCCGATCGAGATCGTCGGGCGCTTCTTGGCGCTGCTCGAACTGTATCGGACCAGGGCGGTAGCATTTGACCAGGCAGAACCGCTTGGCGTGCTCCAGGTTTCGTGGACCGGAGAACGACCAGCCAGCGAAGACTTGGTGGCGGCAGAGCCGTCAGCTACTCACGAAGCACGCGACCACCCATGACCCGCGCCGGTGACGAGCTGAACAAGCGATGAGAAGGAGCCGCGCCCGTGACCGACGACATGCCTGATCTCGAATTGGGCCTCGGCGTCGCTGCGCCGGGTGAGCCCGAACTCGACGATGATGAGCTGGGCCGGGTATTGGAAGCGCTGCTGCTCGTCGTGGATACGCCGGTGAGCGTCGAGGCGCTGGCCGCGGCCAGCGAGCAACCGGTCTACCGGGTCGCCGCCAAGCTCCGGGTGATGGCCGACGAGCTCACCCGCCGCGACAGCGGTATTGACTTGCGCGAAGCCGGCGGAGGCTGGCGGCTCTACACCCGTGCCCGCTTCGCTCCGTATGTGGAGCGGCTGCTGCTCGACGGCTCGCGGTCCAAACTCACCCGTGCGGCGCTGGAGACGCTGGCCGTGGTGGCCTACCGACAGCCGGTGACCCGCGCGCGGGTCAGCGCGGTGCGGGGGGTCAACTCGGACGCCGTCATGCGCTCGTTATTGGCGCGCGGCCTGATTACCGAGGCCGGCACCGACCCGGACACCGGCGCGGTGACGTTCGCGACCACCGAGCTTTTCCTGGAGCGGCTGGGATTATCGTCGCTGGCCGACTTACCGGATATCGCGCCGTTGCTGCCTGATGTCGATGCCATCGACGAACTAAGCGAATCCCTGGACGCCGAGCCCCGTTTTATCAAGCTCACTGGCAGCTCGGGTGCGGACAAACCGATGTCGTTCGACGTGGACCAAGAATGATGGTCGAGGGTGTGCGCCTGCAGAAAGTGTTGTCGCAGGCGGGAATCGCGTCGCGCAGAGCGGCCGAGAAGCTGATTACTGAGGGTCGCGTCGAGGTAGACGGTCAGTTGGTGACGGAGTTGGGCAGACGTGTCGACCCCGACGCGTCGGTGATCCGTGTCGACGGCGCGCGGGTGGTGCTCGACGAGTCGCTGGTGTATCTGGCGCTGAACAAGCCGCGCGGGATGCACTCGACCATGTCCGACGAGCGTGGCCGGCCGTGTGTCGGCGATCTGGTCGAGCACCGGGTACGTGGAAACAAAAAGCTTTTTCACGTCGGCCGCCTGGACGCCGACACTGAGGGGCTGCTGCTATTGACCAACGACGGTGAGCTGGCGCACCGGTTGATGCATCCCTCCTACCAGGTGCCCAAGACCTACGTCGCGACAGTATCCGGCTCGGTCCCACGTGGGCTTGGCAAGAGACTCTGCGCGGGCATCCAACTGCACGATGGGATCGCCCGTGTTGACGATTTCGTCGTGGTGGACACGGTTCCCGGCAAGACGCTGGTGCGGGTAACGCTGCACGAAGGGCGCAAACGCATCGTGCGCCGGCTGCTGGCGGCCGCGGGGTTTCCGGTTCAGGCTTTGGTCCGCACCGATATCGGCCCGGTGTCGCTGGGCAGGCAGCGGCCGGGCAGCATCCGGGCGCTGGGCCGTGACGAGGTCGGCCAACTGTACAAAGCGGTGGGCTTGTGAACTTTGTCATCGCGATCGATGGTCCAGCTGGTACTGGAAAGTCTTCTGTCTCAAGACGATTAGCACGAGCATTGGGGGCGCGGTATCTGGACACCGGGGCGATGTACCGGATGGTCACATTGGCGGTGTTGCGCGCAGGCGTCGACCCCGCGGACGCAGACGCTGTCACGGCGATCGCAGCACACTTGCCGATATCGGTTGGCTACGACCCCGACGAGAACCGCTGTTATCTTGCTGGAGAAGATGTTTCGGTTGAAATCCGTGGTGACGAGGTCACCAGGGCGGTGTCCACGGTGTCATCGATCCCCGCTGTGCGTGACCGGATGGTCAGTTTGCAGCGAGCCTTGGCCGCGGGGCAGGGCCGCATCGTTGTGGAAGGCCGCGATATCGGCACGGTCGTGGTGCCCGACGCGCCGGTGAAAGTTTTCTTGACCGCGTCGGCGGAGACCAGGGCACAGCGGCGCAACGAGCAGAATGTCGCCGCAGGGCTCGTCGACAATTACGAGGGAGTGCTGGCCGACGTGCGCCGGCGCGACCGGCTGGATTCGACGCGAGCGGTGTCGCCGCTGCGGGCAGCCGACGACGCGGTGATCATCGACACCAGCGAGATGACGGAAGACGAAGTCGTCGCTCGGGTGCTGAAACTGGTGAGGCAACGAAGCGGGGCAGCGCGGTGAGCGACAACAACACGTGGTTCGACGAAACCGATTGGGAAATCGAGGGATTCTCGGAAGAGATCGGTTCCGGGCCACCCCCGGTGGTGGCCGTGGTCGGCCGGCCCAACGTCGGCAAGTCCACTCTGGTCAACCGGATCCTGGGCCGGCGCGAGGCGGTGGTACAAGACGTACCCGGCGTAACTCGCGACCGGGTGTCCTACGACGCGGTGTGGATCGGGCGCCGGTTTGTCGTGCAAGACACCGGCGGCTGGGAACCGGACGCGAAGGGGCTGCAACAGCTGGTGGCTGAGCAGGCGTCGGTGGCGATGCGCACCGCCGACGCGGTGGTGCTCGTGGTGGATACGGTTGTCGGAGCGACCGCCGGTGACGAAGCCGCCGCACGGATATTGCGTCGCTCGGGCAAGCCCGTGTTTTTGGCCGCCAACAAGGTCGACAGCGAGAAGGCGGAGGCGGACGCCGCGGCGCTGTGGTCCCTGGGGCTCGGCCAGCCCTATGCGATCAGCGCGATGCACGGCCGCGGGGTGGCCGAACTGCTCGACGCCGTGGTCAGCGCACTGCCACCGGCCGCGGAATCGGCGTCGCGAGGTGAGGGTCCCCGGCGGGTAGCGCTGGTCGGAAAACCCAATGTCGGCAAGAGCTCACTGTTGAACCGGCTCGCAGGAGATCAGCGCTCAGTTGTGCATGAGGTGCCGGGAACAACGGTCGACCCGGTTGACTCGTTCATCGAAATGGGCGGCAAAGTTTGGCGATTCGTTGACACCGCCGGCTTGCGTCGTAAGGTTCGCCAGGCCAGCGGGCACGAGTACTACGCGGCGGTGCGCACGCGCGGCGCAATTGACGCCGCCGAGGTGGCGGTCGTCCTGGTCGACGCGGCAGAGCCGTTGACCGAACAGGATCAGCGGGTGTTGTCCATGGTGATCGAGGCTGGGCGTGCGCTGGTGCTGGCGTTCAACAAGTGGGATCTGGTCGACGAGGAAAGGCGTTACCTGTTGGAGCGTGAGGTCGACCGCGATCTGGTGCAGGTGCGCTGGGCGCAGCGGGTCAACATTTCCGCGAAAACCGGTCGCGCGGTACACAAACTGGTGCCGGCGCTGGAGCAGGCGCTCACGTCGTGGGACACCCGCATCCCTACCGGCCGGTTGAACGCCTGGATCACAGAGGTGATCGCGGCCACCCCACCCCCAGTACGCGGCGGCAGGCAGCCACGCATCCTGTTCGCGACCCAGGCCAGTGCCCGGCCCCCGACGTTTGTGTTGTTCACCACCGGTTTTCTGGAGGCCGGTTATCGGCGGTTTCTGGAGCGACGGCTGCGCGAGACGTTTGGTTTCCAGGGCAGCCCGATCCGGATCAACGTGCGGATGCGCGAGAAACGGGGCGCGCGGCCACACTGAATTCGGGCGACTGCGTGTCAGCGTCCGCGGGCACCGCGCAAAGCCGGGCCGCGATGGCCTGAGATAGGTTCCATGCGGTGTCCCTTTCCCATGCGATCGTGATCGCTGTGGCCGGCGCGGCCGCCGGCGCGGTCAATGCCGCCGTGGGATCGGGCAGCCTGATCACCTTTCCGACGCTTGTTGCGCTGGATTATCCGCCGGTGACGGCGACGATGTCCAACGCGATCGGCCTGGTTGCCGGGAGCGCAACGGGAACCTGGGGCTACCGGCGTGAACTGCGTGGTCAGTGGGGCCGGCTGCGCTGGCAGATTCCTGCCTCGTTGATCGGGGCCGGGTTGGGTGCCTGGCTGCTGCTGCACCTGCGGGAGAAAGTCTTCAACGCGGTGGTGCCGGTACTGCTGGCCGCCGCCCTCGCCTCGGTGGTGATCGGCCCCTGGATCCAGGCCTGGGCGCGGAAGCGCACCGAAGAATCGGACCTTTCGGCCGCCCGGGTCTCATCGGCGCGGATGGCGGCCCTGGTGGCGTGTACATTCGCGATCGGGGTTTACGGCGGTTATTTCACTGCAGCGCAAGGTATTCTGCTTGTCGGTGCTATGGGCGCGCTGCTGCCCGAATCGATGCAGCGGATGAACGCGGCGAAAAACCTGATGACGCTGCTGGTGAACATCGTCGCGGCGTTGGCCTACATTGTGGCCGCCTTCGACCGGATCAGCTGGGAAGCAACGGGTCTCATTGGGGCCGGTTCTCTCGTCGGTGGCTGGCTGGGTGCCCACTACGGGCGTCAGCTTTCCCCGAACGCGCTGCGCGCTGCGATCGTTGTCGTTGGCCTCATCGGGCTGTACCGGTTGGTGACCGTATAGCCGCTCAGCGTCAGGGGCCACCGGGCGGGCTGTCGTCGTTGAAAAAGCGTTCGGGGTGGTGGTAGTCGTTGGTGCGAGGCTGACCGCGGTCGAGCCGTGGTGGCGGGATCCAGGCGGTACGGCCGTTGGCGAGCCTGGTTGTTTTCCAGCCGTTTTCGGTGAGGTTGTGGTGGGGTTTGCAGGCGAGAGTGAGTTTGTCGGCGTTAGTGTGCCCCCCTGTGGCCCAGTCGTCGAGGTGGTGGACTTCACACCAGTAGCCGGGCGCATCGCAGCCCGGGTGAGTACATCCGCGGTCTTTGGCGTAGAGCACCACGCGTTGATCGGGTGAGGCGACTCGTCGGGTGCGGCCGAGATACAGCGGGCGGCTGTGATGCTCATCGAAGACGGCCAGGTAGTGGTAGGCATGGCGGGCCATGCGAATGAGATCCCGAATCGGCAGCACGGTACCGCCGGCGGTGACCGCCTGCCCGGTGCCTGCGGTGAGCTCTTTGAGGGTGGTGGAGACGATCACGGTGACCGGCAGCCCGTTGTGCACACCGAGTTTGGGGTTGCCCAGCTGGCTGCGCACCAGCGCGTTGAGGGCGTCATGCTGGCGTTGGGTGTGGCTGCGCCGATCAGTGCTGGCAACCTCTTGATCGGGTTCCCCTCTGATACAGGGTGTTTCGTCGTCGGGGTTACACATGCCCGGTGCGGCGAAGCGCGCCAGCCAGGCATCGAGGTTGGCTCGCAGCTCCGGTGACGCGACGAGTTTGCCAACGCTCATCCCGTCGGCGCGTTGCCCACACCAACTGAAACCACGCTGACGAGCCCGGTCGGCGTCGGAGAATGTGCCATCGGGATTGATCAGCAGCGCACACCGCTTGGCTAATGTGTCAAGCTGATCCGGGCGCAGGTTGGCGGCCTGCTCAGCCAAAAACCGCTCAGCACGCTCAACCGTGTCAACCGGGATGGCCTCGGGCAGCCCACGCACGAAGTTCTGAATCACCCGCAGATGCTCCCCGTCGAGCACACCTGCGCGCCAGGCTCGCGCGGCGCCCGGCAATTCGGGCGGCAGGACTTGACCGGTCAGCGTGAGGCAAGGAGCAAGCTGCTGGGCATCGCGCAGTCGCCGACGGGCCTCCGCGCAGCTGATGCGTAATCAGTCGGCGACCACCTTATGGGTCGGGCCGCCGGTATCGGAGGGATCCTCGTCGGCCAAACCCGCGATCACGTCATGGGCCATGACCATCTGACGGCGCCGCGCAGTCTCCAGCCGCTCCAACGCCTGCAGCCGGACAACGGGTTCGTAGCTGCCGAAGTCCACCTCACGCAGCCGGGCCACCGCCGCATCGAGCGCATCCAATGCGGCGGTTACCTCCGGCGCAGCAGTGATCGAATACATGTTCGAATGCTAGCAGCTCGCGCCGACAGTGCACCGTCGTCATCCCCAGGCCGCACGCTGTCCACAGCACGCGGGAGCGCGACTTGACACACCGATTGGGTGCGCTGCGGCCGCATTGGAGTGGGGCTTGCGAGTTCGGGTAGGCTGTCGACCTGCCGACGCTGAGGTCGGCAATGACAGCGGGCTGTGGCGCAGTTTGGTAGCGCACTTGACTGGGGGTCAAGTGGTCGCAGGTTCAAATCCTGTCAGCCCGACCAAATTTTGCGCAGGTAGCCGCATTATTTGACCCGCGACCCGGCCCGGGGCGTTGTAATTCCGGGTGGCGACGCGCCGCCACCCGCGTCGTGGTCGGCCTGATCAATCGGGCGGCGTCGGGGTCATCGATCCGATGTAGTAGGTCTCGTGCCCGCTTGGGTATCCGCCGCCGTCGGTGGCGATATGAACGTGGTCGTAGTGGTTAAGGGTTTCTGAGCCGTAGTCCGCCGTCCAACTCGGCGCGCCGATGCCCGGGTAATACTTCTGTCTCCAGATCACATGGACCACTCCCCATCGTTTCGCGTTCGCCAAGGCATACCCCGCGATTTGGTTGCCGAGCTCAATGCCCTCGGGGGAGTGATAGTTCGGGATCATCACATCGATCGCCAACCCGTTCGGATGCCACTTCAAGGGATCCTCCCGGAACCCGCCGATGTGGGTGATCTGCGGAAACAACACGCTGATGGCACGGGCCGCCCAGATGGTCTTGACCTGCAGCCCCTTCTCCGGTGCGACGCCGGGCGGTAACGCGAACTTGAATTCCGGGGCAGCGGCGGGTGCGCTTGCCACCAGCGATTGTGCTTCGGCGGGGGTGGCGACGCGCGGCGTGTTTGACGCCGACGATTGTGCCCCGGCGGGGCTGGCGACGCGCGGCGTGCTCGCCGGCACCGATCCTTTGCCTGGTGCGGTTGCCGACGGCATCTCAACACAGCAGTGCGGTTTTGCGCCCTGCGCGTAAAGCATCGCGGCTGAGACGGCGAGCGAGGTACCCAGCACCAACCAGCGGACCCGGCCGTTGGCTGAGACGGTTCTGCCCACGATCAGCACCTTAGCGGCGTGCGCGGCGCTATTCGTGTGGTTCAGCGACTGTTGCGGCAAGCGGCCCACCCGGACGGACCCAGAGCGCTGCTCGTGGCCGACCGGGCCGGCCGGCGGGTGGTGGCAGGCTGCTGGCCGTGGCGGCCACTGACCACGCGATCTGTGGACGCGCAGCGGGCAACCGTGAGCGGGCTGAGGCCCCGGAGCGCCAAGGCGCCGGGCATCCGTGCAGCAGCGCGAGCTCAGTGCCGACTCTCGGTGCCGAATGTGACATCGGCCAACCGGATCGCCGATCGCCCACTGGGAGCGCCATGAGACGGTATGAACCTATGCAGACTCACCAGTACGTGACCTATGAAGAATTCGGCCGGAGATTCTTCGAGATTGCCGTCACAGCCGAGCGTGTCGCGGCCGCATTCGCCCAGTTTGCCGGCGAGGAGTTCGCGATGGCACCGATCGGCCTGGGACCGGGCAGGATCGCCAGAGTCAGCGCCCAGGTCAAGATCCAACAACCTCAAGTCACGCGCCACCTCGCCGACACCATCACCTTTACCATTCACATCCCGCTGCAGATCGATCTGCTGGTGGATCTACGGCTGGATAAGCAGCGGTTCAAGGTGGCCGGAGACATCGCGTTACAAGCTACCGCACACGCAGCGGAGCCGCTTTTGGTGATTGTCGCTGTGGCAAAACCACAGCCTTCCGACATCGTCGTGCACGTGTCGTCGAGTTCCATCCGCGGCGAGGTGCTGCGCCTCATCGCCGGCGTTGACGGGGAAATCCGCCGGTTCATCGCCCAGCACGTAGCCAATGAGATCGACTCACCGCAATCACAAGCGGCGCAGGTCATCGACGTGGCTGAGCACCTCGATACAGCGTGGACCGGCACCTAGCGGCTCCGCCGCCTGCCGGGTGAGGACCTGGATCTGGTGCGCTATGGCGGCGGGTTGCTGTGCCCAGGACGCAACGCTCATGGCGCCAATAGCCACCGACTTCTCATCCGGGATTCGTGCGGCCCGTCTGTCGCACAAGCGGCGGGAATCAGATATCCAAACCGGGAAACACCTTGGCGGCGTTGCCCGCATAGACACCGCGCAGCACCTCCGCCGGGAGCCCGATATCCCGCAGCGAATCAGCGTTACGACGGATACCCGGAGCGCCGGGCCAGTCCGTGCCGAAGATCCACTTCTCGGCTAGCCGCACTAAGTCAAACCGCGCGTAGTACTGCGCCAGCTTATGCGGAGGCAGGCCGGCAAGGTCCAGCCAGACATTGTGCCTGGTCAGCGCCAGAAACGCTGCGGTGTCATACCACCACCCGCGGCCCCCGTGAGCGATCACAACGTTGACCTGCGGGAAATCTTCGATGACGTCGAGCAGCAACGCCGGGTCACCGTAGCGTGACCGTGAACCGGGGAAAGTCGAGATTCCGGAATGCACGATCACCGGAACAGCGCGCTCCGCGCAGACGTGAAACACCGGCCGCACTTCGACATCTGCCGGCGAAAATGCGCCGTGCACCGGATGCAGTTTCACCGCAACTGCGCCCAGATCGAGTTGCCGTTCAACCTCGGCACCGATCGGGTAGTGCAGGTGCGGATTGACATTCGCGACCAACCGGAATCTGGTGACGTTGTAATCCCGGATCGGAATGAGATCTTCGATCGCCTGAATTCCGGTGGCACGAGGACTGTACTCGCAGAACAGCAACGCCCGGTTTACGCCCTGGCTGTCCAGCATCGCATCGAGGCGGTCCGGCATCGGATCGCCGTCCCTGTCGAACACCTCCCGCCATCCCGGCGCACCGAAGCGGTTGGCCCAATCCAACCAGGCTGGCCTGAGGGTGGATAGCCGCGGGACATGCATATGCGCATCGACCAGCGGCATGTACTCATAACTGAGCGACATGGCCCGCTCTAAACGCAGGTATACCCATTAGTTCACAATCGGTTTCGCGATGACCGGACAGAACAACGGTGGGCCGAACCATAGCAGCTGTCATACCGCCATCCGTCATCGATCGTCTCCCGGTACCGTCGTAAACCTCTCAGAGTCAAGCTCCTATGCCGTGATCTCTATGGTGGTCAGGACGTGTGCGACTCGCTCGCGAAGCAGGTTCCGGCGGATTTTTCCGGTTGACGTTTTGGGCAGCTCCGGCATCATTACCACCGCACGCGGTCGTTTGAAAGAGGCCAATTCCATGCGGCACCAGCCGATCAGCTCTTCGGGGTCGACGGTGCGCCCCTCGTCGACTACCACGCACGCCACGGGTTTGTCCAGCCCAGCTTCGTCGGGAGCCGTGACCACGACCGCCTCGGCGACGGCGGGGTGCTGGAGCAGCCGTTTTTCGACTTCAGCCGGTGACACCCAGATGCCGCTCGCTTTGAGCATGTCATCACTGCGACCCAGACAGCTGTAGGTACCATCATCGTTGCGCACGCAGACATCGCCGGTGCGCAGCCAACCTTCTTGGAAAACGCGTCGTGTCGTCTCATCTCGACACCAATAGCCGGCGGCGATCGACGGCCCTCGCAGGTAGAGAGTTCCAGGTTCTTTGGTCGAATCGATCACCGCACCGTCATCGGTGCGCAGTTGGACTTCGTAGCCGGGCACCGGGATCCCTGCGGAATCTGTGCGCACCTGTCGGGGCCGATTAGATAAGAAAATGTGCAATGACTCGGTCGACCCGATTCCGTCCAGCACTTCAATCCCGAAACGGTCACGCAACCGGTTGAACAGCACAGCCGGTAGCGCCTCTCCTGCCGAAATACCTTGCCGAACAGACGAAAACGTATTAGAAGGAAGGTCGCTGGCAAGCAGCGAGGAATAGAAGGTCGGCACACCGAAAAACAGCGTGGGCTGTGCCGCGCGGACCCGTTTTGCGATGCTGGCCGGGGTGGCCCGCGCCCGCTCTAAGACACTGGTAGCCCCCACCGCAAAAGGGAAAAAGCATGAGTTACCGATGCCGTACGCGAAGAAGAGCTTGGCCACCGACAGGCAGCGATCCTGGGGGCTAATTCCAAGGACGCCAACACCGTAATTCTCCGCGACTGAGCGGATGCTACGGTGGCGGTGCATAGCGGCTTTCGGGGTTCCGGTGGTCCCGGAGGTATACAGCCACAACCCCACTGAATCGCCCGAAGTCGGATACGGAGCTGCCATCGGTTCGGCGCAAGACAGCACATCCCATCGGTGTAGGGTGACGCCAGTCGGCGCATCGACGGGGGGTGCGGCGTCGAAGACCACATCGGTAACCTCGGGAGCCGCGGCGAGGGCGACAGCGACCTGCGCTGCGAATTCTGTTGACGCGCATAATACTTTTGCTCGCGAATCAGCTAGCAGCAGACCCAATTCTTTGCCGGTCAACATCGTCGATACCGGCACCGGAACCGCTCCCACATACATCGCCGCAAGTATTGCGGTGAGCTGTTCCACATCGTCGGCCATGCACAGCATGACACGATCCCCGGGGCGTGCGCCGAGCTGGTGCAGGCCATGGGCGACCCGGTGGACGGTGTCGGCCAGATCCTGGTAGCTCAGCGTCTGGGACGGTGTGATGACCGCGCTGCGCGTACCGTGACCTTCCCGGATGTGCCGGTCGACAAGATAATCAGCAGCGTTGAATACCGCATGGGGCGACGTCGCCGACAACGTGGACTCCGATCTGATGTCAGGCCAGGCGGACGTATTCGTAGTCAAACGGCTTGCCGTTGATGCCGTGCAGCGGTGGCGCGATCCAGCCGGCGATCTTCCCGGGCTGGTAAACGGGCTGCATCAGTGAACGCACGAAAGCGAGGTCTTCGGAGGTGGGCAGCCACGCCGCCTGCGCGCGATGCCATTCCTCGGCGTCCAAGATCGCCCCTGACGGGCTGATGTGATGGTCTGCGTACACACCCACACTGCGGTTGAATCCGACGTGCGGCAAATGGAACGTGTAGTCGATACCGGCTTCTGCGAGAATCGTGTTCCAGCGGTTGAGGCCGCGGAGGCAGTCGCGGGCGTATGCGTCACGAAGATCGAGGTTAAGCGCCAGCAGTGCGGACACCTGTTCCTGCGACCAGGTGCCGTCGGTGTTGGGCTTGTCCAAGGCGACGCTGCCACTGATGAGCTGGTGGTCGTCAGTGCGCCGTTCCTCCTGCCAGCGACCCTTCAGTCCGGCGGTGAAGTAGTTTGCCGCGTTGGTAGAGGTTTCACTGCCGAACAAATCCAGCGACACGCTGTAGTGAAAGTTGATGTACTTCTGGATAACGTCCAGGGGGATGCCGCCGTAGGCGGCGATGTCCAGGGTGTCGTGTTCACGGATTAGCTGCGCGCTGCGCATCACTACCCGGTCCACGCCGGTGGTTCCGACGAACATGTGGTGCGCTTCTTCTTTCAGCATGAATTCGCAGGTACGCGACAACGGATCGAACGCGCTTTCTTTCAGCGCTCCCAACTGGTATTTCCCGTCCCGGTCGGTGAAGTAGGTGAACATGAAGAAAGCCAGCCAGTCAGTTGTCTTCTCGTTGAACGCACCCAAGATGCGCGGCGAGTCTGGGCTACCTGAATTGCGGCAGAGCAGCGCTTCGGCCTCTTCCCGGCCTTCTTTGCCGAAGTAGGCGTGGAGCAGATATACCATTGCCCACAAATGCCGGCCTTCTTCAACATTGACTTGGAACAGGTTTCGCAAGTCATACAGTGACGGGGCCGTCAGGCCCAGCAAACGCTGCTGCTCGACCGAAGCAGGTTCGGTGTCGCCCTGTACCACGATCAGCCGCTGCAAATCGGCGCGGTGTTCGCCAGGCACCTGTTGCCATACCGGTTGATCCTTGTATTCACCGAACGCCACGCGCCGATTGGCCTTGGGCTCGGCCAAAAATATTCCCCAGCGATACTTATCCAGTTCGACGTGGTCGAAATGCGCCCAGCCTTCCTGGCCGACGGCGACCGCGGTGCGCAGATAGACACCATGTGTCCGCAGCGTCGGTCCCATCTCACCCCACCAGCTTATGAATTTCGGCTGCCAGCTCTCCAGCGCGCGTTGTAGCCGGCGGTCGGACGACAAGTCGACGTTGTTGGGAATCTTGTCTTGGTAGTTGATCGCTGTGGTCATCGCTGTCACACCCGTTTCTTATCAAAGATAGGTTTTTGTCCTGTGCCGTAACGGAGCAACGCACCTTCAGGACCGGTTGCGTTGGGACGACTAAAGACCCAGTTCTGCCATGCCGAAAGTCTGCCCAAGATCTTTGTTTCCAACGTTTCCGGCCCGGCAAATCGAAGGTTAGCTTCCATCCCAGTGCACGCGTCCGGCGATAGCGCAGCACGTGCCTCGATGGCCAGGCGGATCTCGTCTTCCCAGTCGATGTCATCGGGAGCCGCGGTTACCAGGCCCAGTTCGTCCGCCTGAGCAGCGGTCAGGACAACGTCGGTTTTATTGTCCCGCAGCCAATTCAAATGGTCAGGATGTCCATAAAACCTGGACCCCAGACGCGAGAGCCCGTTGCCCATTGGGAGCGTTCCGAAGTTGATCGCGCTGAGCCGCAGGCCGGCGCTCAGTTCACTGTTCTCGTCCTCAGGCGGCGGTCCGTCGAGCATATACTGCTGATCGCAGGCGAACGCTAACTCCGCCAACATACCCGTGTAACAGCTTCCCGGGGTGATCAACGCCATCAGGCTGCGGCTAGTGGAGTCCAGTCGTTTGAGAACGCGCTTGTAGTAGTGCACGATCTCGGTTGCCAGCCAGTTGCTATCGAGGCCGTCCAGCAGGAGTCGTTCGAAGCCGGCCACAACGTCCATATCACCGCTGGTCTTGAAGATCCAGATGCCAACGGTCATTTCATTGGTCCGCAATCGCAGGATCAGGTCGTCAAGCTCGCGGGTCAGCGCCAATGGCCAGAACGAAGCTCCTTGCCCCGCCGCGGCATCCATGTCGGCGGGCGCCGGCTCTGTGGGCGCATGAACGGTGATGTGGACTGCACCATTGGCCCGGTCAAACTCCGCGGTGACGAAGTCATAGGCGATCGAGTGGTCGCTTGAGGTGCGCCTGAGCGGTGTGAGCTGCACACCCGCCACCCCTGACGGCCGCCGCGAGGTGGAAGCCAAGGCCGCGGCACGTCGCTTGACGGCATGCTCGAACTGGCGTGGCGGCGCAAGTTCGTCCACCAAACCCCACCGCTGGGCGGCCTTACCGCGCAGCCCGTCGGGCCTTGTCGCGAACACGTCGGCGCGGTCCTTACGCACACGGCGTTTGTCCACCAGTCTGGTCAAGCCACCGGTGCCGGGTAACACACCGAGCAGGGGTACTTCAGGCAGCGACACCGCCGAGACGTTGTCATCGATCAGCAGAATGTGGTCGCACGCCAACGCGAGTTCGTAGCCGCCACCGGCGCAGGAACCGTTAACCGCGGCCAGATATCGTTGTCCGGAATACGCTGCGGCGTCCTCGATTCCGTTGCGGGTTTCGTTGGTGAACTTGCAGAAGTTGACCTTCCACTCATGCGGCGAGGACGCCAGCATCCGGATGTTGGCACCTGCGCAGAACACCCTCTCCTTGCCGCTGGTGATGACGACTGCTTTTACTTCGGGGTGCTCGAACCGCAGTCGCTGGGTCGCATCGTAGAGCTCGATGTCAACCCCGAGGTCATAGGAGTTGAGCTTCAACTCATAACCGGGGACCAGCCCGCCGCCCTCGTCGACATCCAGAACCAGCCATGCCACCTCACCCTCGATGCGGAGGGTCCAGTGGCGATAACAATCCGGGTGGGTGTCAAACGACACCTGCCGTCTTTCGGGTACTTCGCCCACATCAGAAACCGAGACGAATGGTTCACGCCCGACGCCTATGTCCGCAGCGACTGCCATGGGTCCTCCCTGTGATCTGCGTCGCTGACAATATAATACATGTTTATCGCGTCGCGCAATAGAGTTGTATATATTCAGAGCCGCGGCGTCACCGATGCCCCACGATGACCGTGTTCACCAGCGATGACCGGGATCTATCCGCCGGCAGCGACCAATTCCTCCCAGCGGCGCTGGGCCGGCTCACGCCACGCTGAGTGTTTTTCCGCGAACACCTGCGCCGCCGCAGCGCCCGGCCAGTGTGGCGGAAGCAGCACCCGCGGCAACTGCGGATCCAGGAATGGAAACCGCCGCCACTCGTGAACCAGCCGAATTTGCGCCACGAACACCTCGTCCGGCGCTTCTGGGGTGAGATCGGCGAACTCGGTGACGAAGTCGTTGTACCGCCGCTCGATGGTGGCGAGATTCCACGCCGCACGGACCATGTCCTGCTGGCTGCCGCCCAAAACCCCGTATTCGGCGACAAATGACAACGCCTTGGCGGACACGTCCAGGTCATCAAGGATCTCTTTGGCCTCGGCAGCGGCAGCGGTGCGCGGCGAAATCCACACGCCGGGTGCCGGTGAACCAAACCCAGCCCAGCTCAACTGCGTACGAAGCTTATGCCGCAGCGCCCGCATCGACTCGGGGATCGAAATCATGACCACCAGCCAGCGTCCGTCCCACGGCTGTTCGGCCGAGCCGAAGGTATAGATGCGGTGCGCTCCCTCACTGAGCAGACGCCGCCCCGCTTCGGTCAACGACCACCGCACTCGTCGGCCGGCGCGTTCCGACGACACCCAGCCTTCCGCTGCGGTACGGGCCAGCGCTTGACGCGCCGAGCCCTGCTCAATGCGCAACAAACCCATCGCGTGCACCAACGTTGCGGTCCATACCGGCAGACCGAACGGCAGGACGAATTCACCCAATGTGGTCATCAGCAGCGAACGGGCACTCCCCTCGGCGACTTCGCGGCGGCGGCTCATCGCAGGAGCCCCGCCCGGGTTTTCACCCGTGGTGCCGGCGCCAACTCGTGTCACCACACTCCTCCTGGGTCATCGTCTCGCGGCTTACAAACCAGTGTCCCATTGTCTTGCCGGGTTCCCGCTGGTCACGCCGTGAATCCGTTACGGATATGGAATCGGTGGCGGCGACGGGATCGAGGGAATAGCCGGAATAGGGGGAATGGGAGGAATGGGCGGTGGTGACGGAATCGGCGGAATAGCCGGGATAGGCGGCGGCAGAGGCGCCCCTGGCGGCACCGGGTATCCGCCAGACGGATTGGGGTTAGCCGGCGGCGCAGGCGGGCACGTGCACGGAGAGCCAGAAGTGGTCGTCGGCGCTGCGGTGCTCGTGATGGTGCTCGTGATGGTGGTCGTGACGGTGGTCGTGGTGGTGGGGCCGCGCTGACCGCCCCCGCCGCACGCGGCTGTTGCGAAAGCAAGGCCGCTGGCAAGGACCGGCAGCGCCAGTCGCCGGATAGCGCGGTATGTCACATCAACCTGATTTCTGGACGGCGTGAGACTTGAGAGCTTAGCCAGCCAACTGTGGACCGTTCTACCCGGCCGGCGCGGGGGCTTCGTGTACTTATCAGGATTGTCGGCGATGTTCGATTCTTCGATCAGACCGTGGCAGCACCTGAAATTGGCTCGCGTCAACCGGTTTAGCCGAGCGAATTCTGCTGCCGCGCAACGCTGTTCAGCCGGCGATGTCCTAGATGGTCTGGTGACGACCGAAGTACTTGTGGTCTTCGCTGTATCCACCATAGCCACTACCGATTTCACGGTAGTCGGCAACGAACTCAATCCCTTTGATCCATTTCACTAGTTTGAAACCATGCTGTAACTCGTTGCGGAGCCGCAGCGGCTTGCCGTGCAGATAGGGGAGCGGCTCGTCGTTCATGTTGTAGGCCAGCATGGTCATGTGGTGGGTCATCTGGTCGATGGGATGCGCGTTGTAATAGATACCGCCGGTGGCGCCAAGGCCCATCGAATAGAACATCACCCATTTCGCCTCGGGCAGCGGTTTGACGATATCCATGATCGTCTTCATCTGTACGCCACCCCATTTGGCCACACCTGACCAGGCCTGGATGCAAAAGTGCTGGGTGATTTGGTCGTGGTAGGGCAGTGCCTTCAGGTCCTCCAACGAAAATTCCATCGGATGCTCAACCAGGCCATAAACCTTCAGCCGCCAGTCGCGGAAGTCGTTTTTCTCCAGCTCTTTGTATTCGACGGTCTCCGGCAGCCGGCCGTTGCGCCAGTGGTGCGGCGAGATGTCTTTTTCGGTGAACGCGCCCGGTTTGGGATCCAGGTTCTCCAGCAGCCGTTGGAACGGCCCGATCAGCGCGTAGCCGACACGCTGGATGACGCGGGGGTGGCGAATAGTGAACGGAGTGGCCCATACCCACGCGACCGCGGTCACCGTCATGGCGACGGCGAAAATACCGAATCCAACCCAGCTGCTGTCGTCGCGCGCGGCGAACATGTGGTTGAGGTTGCGCAGCGCATCGGTGGTGAGCACCAGGGTGACATGCACCAGGATGAACAACAAGAAGTACACCAGGACCAGGAAGTGCAATGAGCGGGCCTGTTGAATGTTCACCCGCTTGCTGATCATCGTGAATCGCTGTGACAGTGCCGGTGACATGCCCAACCCGGTGATGAGTGCGGCGGGCGCGGCGATGAACACCGTGGTGAAGTAGGCCAGTACCTGCAGATCGTTGTACGCGACCCAGCCGTTATCGGCTGGCCAGTGCAGCGACAGGTACTGGATCGCCACCGACGCCGCGTTGGGAAACACGTCCCAGCTTCGCGGCACGATGTGCCGCCACTGTCCGGTAGCGAACAACAGCACGTAGAAGACTGCACCGTTGAGCAGCCACAAGACATCGACACCAAGATGCCACCAGCGGGCCAGCCCGATGGAGTGCCGGAACCCGGGCAAACCAAAATGCCTTGGCAGCGCAACGGTATCAGCGTTGGCAGTCCAATAAATATCGTCGGGCACCGGCGGTCCCACCCGCAGCCACTCGTCTTTGCCGGGAGTGGAGTTGCGGCTGAAGTACAGCCGCGGGTGATCGCAGAGGATCTGGATCCCAGTCCTGATGATGAACATCATCATGAACAGATTGAAAAAGTGGGTCCATCCGACCCATGCCGGGATACCCGGACTGACTCCCTGGGGCTCGCTGCCCGGATACCGCAGGATGAACGTGTGCACGGCGGGTGTGTGGTAAAGCCCTTTGCCGATCGCCACGGCGGCGACCAGCGCGGCCAAGCCGATTGGGATCAACCACAACAGGTTGAACCACTTGTCCCGGCCGACCCGTAACTTAGGGGCAGATGCTCGCCGGGTGAGGTCGAACCCGCCGCCGTAGGTCTCCACATCGATGGTGTCTTCGGCGGTATGTATTTCGGAGCGGTAGTCGGGAATGTCGACCAGTGGAGTGCCTACCGCTAATGTCCCGACCGGGCCATTGCGGGCAGCGACCGAAGTGCCTCCCGTCCCGGTGCGTCCGTCAGCGCTGTCTCCCGCAGTGGTCGTCACGCGGCTGACCATACACGATTACCGCTGTGAGATGTAGTTAACATCGCGGAAACACGACCCGGCACAGCATCGCGGCGCAGTTGGTCCGGCGTGATAAGCCCTGGGGCAGGCCCGAGCCCCGATCGGATGTGCACGCTCAGCTGCGTCGCAACCGCCGCACCGGACGCGTCTCGATCGCGTTGATCGTCAGTATCCGGCGAGCGATCCGCCAGCCCCCGTCACCCCTCTGGTATTCGTCGTCGTAGCGCAGATGCCAGACCACATCGGTCAGCCGGTCCGCCTCGCCGTTCCAGTGGTGCGCCACGCAGGCGATGCGGCCACGTGCGACGCCCGGGTGGGGCCCCCCGTCGTAGACCTCACCGACAATCGCATGCTCGGTACGAGCCATCGCCGCAACCGCGGCCACCGCCGCGGCGATGGCACGGTGCCCGTGGTGCCGATGCACGGGCTCCAGCGTCGCCGGCGGGTCGGGCACCGCCAGCTCGGCGGTGTCGGTGAAAAGTTCCGCCACAGCGTCAAATCGCCGATCATCGAGCCCGGCAGCGTAGCGGTGGACCAGGTCGGTGAGGGCCAACCGGTCCAGGGTTGTCAGCGACACGGTGTGAGCGATAGACGTTGCGCACAGGCGGACAGGACATCTTTGGCGTGCTCGATTTCTGTGAGCGGCGGCATCGCCAACACGATCCGGTCCGCCCCCCGGGCAGCGAGTTCAGCCGCGCGTTCGGTGTCGATCGTGGTGACCTGGTGGCCCAGCGAAATTTCGAGTTGCCCGGGGTCACGCCCGGCCGCCGCCGCCTCCTCGCGCATCACCGTCAGCAACGCCTCCAGTCGCGCCCCGCTGACCCCGAGTGGCTGAAACCCATCGCCGAGACGCCCGGCCCGGCGCGCCGCCGCCGGGCTGTGTCCACCGATGTGCAGCGGAAGCCGGGCGCCGGCGGTCGGTTTCGGGTAGCACATGGCGTGGTCGAAGCCGAAGAACTCGCCATGGTGGGTGGCCCCGCGCGGCTCGTCAGACCACAGCGCCCGCAAGACCGCGAGCTGCTCGTCGGCCCGCCGGCCCCGGCTGTCGAACGCCACACCGCAGGCTTCGATCTCTTCCCTGAGCCAGCCGACACCCACACACAACCGAAGCCGGCCTCCGGAGAGCGCGTCCACGGTCGCCGCGCGTTTTGCGAGCACCACCGGATGATGGTTGGGCAGCACCAAAACGCCGGTGGCCAGCCCGAGGCGCTCGGTTGGGGCGGCCAAAAACGCAAGCAGATCGAGCGGATCGGGAATCGGACAGTCGGCGGAGAGCCCAACCCGTCCGGAAGGGTCGTAGGGGTAGACGCTGTTGTAGGAGGTCAGCAGGATGGCATGCTCCACCGCGACGATGGACTCGAACCCGCACGCTTCGAGATGACATGCAAAAGCCGCCATCCAGTCCGGGTCCGCGGTGACCCCGGCAGCGACCGGGGCCACCACCGCGAACTTCATGGCACCCGAGGCTATCGTGAACCGGTGCCCGAGTCAGCGCCCGGTCGAGGCTCACCGTCCGCCTTCTGATACACGAGCCAGCGCAGCTCAATCGGGGATTCATCCCGCTCGACGTCGAACAGGTCGAGGCCAGTGGCCCAATGCGCATACCAGCGTGTCGGCGGCCAGGCGCTTTCGGGCAGATGAGTTTTCTCGTATTCGTAGGCCGGGTCATCGGCAACGAGCCGAAGAGGCAGTGACCCCGCTGCGCCCGCCATCTCGTCGCGGGTGAAGATCATGGTGTTGCACTGCGCCCCGAGCTCTCGCGCGGCATCGTCAGGGATGTAGCCCCGGCGCGGGAGGAAGGCGTTGAACACCAAGTGTCCGCCCGGAGCCAGGCGGCGCGCCGCCAGTTCGAACATCTCGCGCAGCTGCCGCGTGTCCCGGAAGTCGGGTACCACTTCGGAGGCCACGATCAGCTGATAGTCGCGGGCCAGGTCGTCGCCGATCGCGAAGATGTCGCGCTCGATGACACGCACGTCCAGGGCCTGTCGTTCGGCCTCCAGGCGGATCATGTGGGCAAACTTCGGAGCCATCTCGACGGCGTCCACCGGATGGCCGCGTCGCGCCAGGGCCAGGGCGTTGCGCCCGCTGCCCGCTCCGATATCCAGCACCCGATGGGTATGAGGATCGGCTGTTTCACCGGAAAGAGCCCACACCCGGGCGTCGGGTTCGGTGCCGAAAAACGGTGGCTCGCGAATGGCGAACCACTGGTCATAAGCGTTCTGCACGGTCTGCCATTCCGCTTTGACGCGATAGTTCACGACCGTGCCGAAGGGTTTGTGAAAGGAGATGACGACGTTCGACCGTGACGATGCCGCATACGCCTCGGCCAACTGCTCGGCCAACAGCCCCTTGAGTTGGGCACATTGCTCGGGTGTGAACTGGACGCCCAGGCCGGCGACAATAGCGCCACACATCGTGACGTATTCGTCGATCATGCTCGGAACCGCTGGCAGGGTCAGGTGCCCGACGGCCACCGCGCGCCGGTGCAGCCGCCGGACCATAGCTGCATGCAGCCCCGCGGGGTTGCTCGTCCCAGGACATGGATCTGACATCACACTCCTCTACCTGACCAGACGGGCTCACCGCCAGCAGTGATCAGCCCGGTGACCCGAACGAACCGGCCGCCTCGGCGCCCGGCAGCGCCGTGTGGGCGTGCATCACCTCGGCCAGGGCGGCCGCCCTGCGATCGCCGAACACGTCCTCAAGCATCATCGGCCGTCCGTCCGGACCGGCCAGCGGTATCCGCCAGTTGGGGTACTCGTCGGTGGTGCCCGGCTGGTTCTGGGTGCGCCGATCCCCAACCGCGTCGGCCAGCGACAGGCTGAGCAGCCGCGAGGGCGTCCGGCCCAGGTATCGGTACAGGGCCAGCACCGTCTGTTCCACGTCGGTGTCATCGTCCAGCAGCCCGGCCCGGCGCAGCTCTGCCCGCCAGGCCGCCTGGGCCGCCCGGTCGGCCTCGAGCTCCTCTCCGGCCGGGCGGGTCAATAGGCCCAGCGACTCCCGCAAGCGCACATGGTCTCCAGCGAGGTAGCCGGCGGTCGGGGGCAGATCGTGGGTTGTGACCGACGCCAGGCAGTACTCGCGCCAGCGTTCGGCCGGCAGCGGGCCGCCAGCACCGTCGCGGTCGGCCTCGAACCACAACACAGAAGTGCCGAGCAGGCCCCGGGCCCGCAGATAATCCCGGACCCAGGGCTCGACCGTGCCCAGATCCTCGCCCACCACAAGCGCCCCGGCCCGGTGCGCTTCCAGGGCGACGATCCCGACCAAGGCCTCGTGGTCGTAACGCACGTAAGTGCCGTCGGCGGGTGGCGCACCGGTGGGAATCCACCACAGCCGGAACAATCCGATGATGTGGTCGATGCGCACACCGCCGCTATGGCGGAGCACGGCCCGGATCATGTCACGAAACGGCCGGTACTCCAGCTGCTCCAGCCGGTCCGGCCGCCACGGCGGTTGGGACCAGTCCTGGCCCAGCTGATTGAATTCGTCCGGCGGCGCGCCGGCGGTCACACCGGTTGCCAGCGTGTCCTGCAGCGCCCACGCGTCGGCGCCGGTGGGGTGAACGCCGACAGCGAGGTCGTGGAGGACACCGAGGGCCATCCCGGCCCGCAGCGCCTGCGATTGTGCGGCAGCCAGCTGGTCGTCGAGCTGCCACTGCAGCCAGCGGTGGAAATCGACCGCGTCCCGGTGGTGGTCGACGAACTCGGCGACGGCCGCACTGGCGGGGTGCCGCAGAGCTTTCGGCCAGCGGCGCCAGTCACCCCCGTACTTCTCGGCGAGTGCGCACCAGGTGGCGAAGTCGTCGAGCGCACTGCCTTCACGGGCGCAAAACGCGGCGTAGGCCAGATTGCGGCCCGCTGAGCGCGGTACCCGGTAGAGCTGCTCCAGTGCTGACCGTTTGGCCGCCCAGGCACTGTCACGGTCGATGGCGTCCAGCGCGGCAGTCCGGTCCTGCAGCTGCTCGCGCAGCCGCCGCACCCGGCCGCGTTTGCGCAGGTAAGCGAATTCAGGGATGGCTTCGACACGCAGATACAGGGGATTGACGAAGCGCCGGGACGTCGGCAGGTACGGTGACGGCTCCATCGGTGTCACCGGTGCGGCCGCGTGCAGCGGATTGACCAGCATATAGTCGGCGCCGTGCCGAACGGCCGACCATACCGCCAGGTCGGTGAGGTCGGTAAGGTCCCCCATGCCCCAGGACTCTCGCGACCGCACGCTATACAGCTGAGTTGCCAGGCCCCACGCCCGCCTGCCGCGGAGCCGTTCGGGCAATCCCAGCCAGTTGGGCGTCACGATGAGTGCGGCGCTGGTTTCCGTGTCGCCGGACCGCAGGTACACGCGGTGGTAGCCCATCGGCAGGTCATCGGGCAGAACGAAGCTGGCTTCGCCGATCAAGCGTCCGTCAAGCTCAAACGGTGGTGTGAAGTTGTCGACCTGGCGCGCGCAGCGCACCGTGCCGTCCTCCAGACGCAGCCATACTTCTGCGGGCGCACCGTGGGTCACATGCACCCAAAACCCGGTTTCGGCGCCGGCGCGCGCAACGATCGTGGCCGGTAACGGACGCGACCAATATGCCCGGTCGGACGCGATCAGCGCTGCGGCGCGTTCCGGTTCCGACTCGGCGCGAATGCCGCACGCGGCAAGGACCGCGACCACAGTGGTCTCGGGAACGGACACCCGGCGACCTGTCCAGTCCTGGTAATCGGTGGCTATGCCCAATCTGGTCGCGAGTTCGACCAGTGATGGCGCGAGCACGGTCATGCCGCCATCTTGGCCGGATCATCCCCGGACAGAAAACGCAGATCGGGAACCGGCGCGGTGTGTGACGCGCACCACGGGTGGCTCTCGCCGACGACCGCACGGTTACCGGGAGGTGACCGAGGCGTTGTCCCGTGGCGAGGTCGCTGGCAGTGCCTTACGGTTGTCGGTGTGGGTAGCGGCTATGCGCGACGTCCGGGCACTGTGCCCGGCTGGAATGTGACCGGACATGCCGACTGATCGGGACCGCACCCAGCGGTCGGGGTACGGCCTGGGGTTGTCGACGCGGACCCAGGTCACGGGTTACCAATTCTTGGCACGTCGCACCGCGATGGCGCTGACCCGCTGGCGGGTCCGCATGGAGGTTGAGCCGGGCCGGCGCCAGGCGTTAGCGGTGCTGGCCTCGGTGTCGGCGGCCGCGGTGATCTGCCTGGGTGCGCTGATGTGGTCGTTTATCAGCCCGTCGGGCCAGCTGAACGAGTCGCCGATTATCGCGGACCGGGATTCCGGGGCGTTGTACGTGCGGGTGGGCGAGACGCTGTATCCCGCGCTGAATCTGGCCTCGGCACGGCTGATCGCCGGGCGGCCGGACAATCCGCACAAAGTGCGGTCGAGTCAGATCGCGCAGCAGCCGCACGGACCCTTGGTGGGTATTCCGGGTGCGCCGTCACAGTTCACCCCCACTAGCCCGACGACATCGTCGTGGCTGGTGTGCGACACGGTGACGGCCAGCTCGGGGGTGAGCGCGCCGGCGTCGGTAAGCGTGACCGTGATCGACGGCGCACCCGATCTGTCGGGGCGGCGTCGCGTTTTGAGCGGACCGGATGCTGTGGTGCTGCGATACGGCACCGACACGTGGGTGATCCGGCAGGGACGCCGATCGCGTGTCGACGCGACCAACCGGGCGGTGTTATTACCCCTGGGTTTGACCCCCGAGCAGGTTACCCAGGCGCGGCCCATGAGCCGGGCGCTCTACGACGCCCTCCCGGTGGGCCCCGAACTGGTGGTGCCCAAAGTGCCGAACCTGGGCGCCCCGGCAGCCTTTCCCAATGCACCGGGCCTGGTCGGAACCGTGCTGGTGACCCCCCAAATCAGCGGACCGCAACAGTACTCGGTGGTATTGGCCGGAGGTGTACAGACCATTTCGCCGATCGTGGCACAGATCCTGCAGAATGCCGGCACCCCGGCGGGCAACCTGCCCGTCGTGATCGCACCTGCAGCGCTGGCGAAAATGCCGGTCGTGAACGAGCTGGATCTGTCGGCATATCCGGACAGCCCGTTGAACGTCGTGGATATCCGCGAGAATCCGGCAACCTGCTGGTGGTGGGAGAAGACCACCGGAGAAGAGCGGGCCCGCATTCAGGTCGTGTCCGGGCCGACGATCCCGGTGGCCACCGGCGAAATGGGCAAGGTGGTGTCGCTGGTGAAGGCTGACACCTCCGGCCGGGAAGCTGACCGCGTGTATTTCGGCCCTGACTACGCCAATTTCGTCGCAGTGACCGGCAACGATCCCGGCGCGAAGACAAGCGAGTCGTTGTGGTGGTTGTCCGATTCCGGGGTGAGATTCGGGGTGGACGACTCCCGTGAGGCACGCACGGCGCTGGGATTGACTTCCACTCCGAGCCCGGCACCGTGGGTGGCGCTGCGGTTGCTGGCTCCCGGCCCGATGCTTTCGCGGGCAGACGCGCTGGTGCGCCATGACACGCTGCCGAAAGACATGAACCCTGCAGAGTTGGTGGTACCGAAGTGAAACGTGGTTTTGCCCGGCCGACACCGGAGAAGGCGCCGGTAGTCAAGCCGGAAAATATCGTCCTCCCAACACCTTTGAGCGTGCCGCCACCGGAAGGTAAACCCTGGTGGCTGGTCGTGGTCGGGGTTCTCGTGGTCGGTTTGCTCGTCGGCATGGTCGGTATGACGGTAGCCAGCGGCTCGCGAATGTTTCTGGGCGCCGGCGCGATCTTCCCGATCTTCATGATCGGTGGTATCGCGATGATGATGTTCGGCGGCCGGTTCGGCGGCCAGCAGCAGATGAGCCGGCCGAAACTGGACGCCATGCGGGCCCAGTTCATGATGATGCTGGACCTGCTGCGCGAGACGGCCTCGGAGTCAGCCGACAGCATGGACGCCAATTACCGCTGGTTTCATCCGGCACCGGCGACTTTGGCGGCCGCGGTCGGATCATCGCGGATGTGGGAGCGCCAGCCCGACGGCAGGGATCTCAACTTCGGAGTCGTGCGTGTCGGGGTGGGGATGACACGACCCGAGGTGACCTGGGGTGAACCGCAGAACATGCCCACGGACATCGAATTGGAACCGGTGACCGGTAAGGCACTGCAGGAATTCGGGCGCTATCAAAGTGTCGTATACAACCTGCCCAAGATGGTCTCGCTGCTGGTTGAACCCTGGTACTCACTGGTCGGAGACCGCGAGCAGGTGCTGGCTTTGATTCGCGCGATCATCTGTCAGCTGGCGTTTTCCCACGGCCCTGATCACGTCAAGATGATGGTTGTCACTTCTGATGTAGCGCAGTGGGATTGGGTGAAGTGGCTGCCGCATTTCGGCGACCCTCGCCGGCACGACGCCGCGGGTAATGCGCGGATGGTCTACAGCTCGGTGCGCGAATTCGGCGCGGAGCAAGCCGAATTATTCGCGGGCCGTGGCTCGTTCATGCCCCGTCACGCAAGTTCGTCCGCGGAGACACCGACACCGCACCACGTGATCATCGCCGACATCGCCGACCCGCAATGGGAGTACGTGATCAGCACCGATGGTGTCGACGGAGTGACATTCTTCGACTTGACCGGATCGTCGATGTGGACAGCTGTCCCGCAACGGGTGCTGCGGTTCGACAGCACCGGGGTGATCGAGACACTGCCCCGCGATCGCGACACCTGGATGGTGATCGACGACAATGCGTGGTTCTTCGCCCTCGCCGACCAGATGAGCGAATACGAGGCCGAGGAGTTCGCCCAGAAGATGGCGCAATGGCGGCTCGCCGAAGCCTATGAGGAAATCGGTCAGCGGGTGGCAGCGCACATCGGCGCACGGGATATCTTGTCCTACTACGGTATTGAGGATCCGGCAGAGATCGATTTCAACGCGCTGTGGGGCGGCCGCCGTGACTCGCTGGGCCGGTCGCGGTTGCGGGTGCCGTTCGGCAACCGCTCCGACAACGGCGAACTGCTGTTTTTGGATATGAAGTCGCTCGACGAGGGCGGCGACGGTCCGCACGGGGTGATGTCGGGAACAACCGGCTCGGGTAAGTCGAGCCTGGTGCGTACCGTGATCGAATCCCTGCTGCTCGCTCATCCACCCGAAGAGCTGCAATTCGTTTTGGCCGACCTCAAAGGCGGGTCGGCGGTCAAGCCGTTCGAGGGAGTGCCACACGTCTCGCGGATCATCACCGACCTCGAAGAGGACCAGGCGCTCATGGAGCGGTTCCTGGACGCGCTGTGGGGTGAGATCGCCCGGCGCAAGGAGATCTGCTTTTCCGCGGGAGTCGACGGCGCCAAGGAATACAACGAGCTGCGCAACAGGATGCGGGCCCGGGGCCAGGACCTGCCGCCGCTGCCGATGCTGGTCGTGGTGATCGACGAGTTCTACGAATGGTTTCGCATCATGCCCACCGCGGTGGATGTTCTCGACTCGATCGGCCGCCAGGGCCGCGCCTATTGGATTCACTTGATGATGGCGTCGCAGACTATCGAAAGCCGGGCCGAAAAGCTGATGGAAAACATGGGTTATCGCCTGGTGCTGAAAGCACGGACTGCCGGCGCGGCCCAGGCGGCCGGGGTGCCCAATGCGGTGAACCTTCCGGCGCAGCCGGGGCTGGGTTATTTCCGCAAAAGCGGCGAGGACATCATCCGGTTCCAGGCCGAGTTCTTGTGGCGCGACTACCGGCGCGGGGTATCGCTGGACGACGAGCAAGCCCCGGTTGTGCACACCGCCGATTACATTCGCCCACAACTGTTCACCACCGAATTCACCCCGCTGGACGTACGGGTCGCCGAGCCTGAGCCGATACCCGTCGTCGACGGAGAGGTGCTCACCGACGGCGAAGTGAGCACCAACGGCAAACGACACGCCGAGGATGACGAGGACGACGAGGGGATTCGGACTCCCAAAGTCGGTACCGTGATCATCGACCGGCTGCGGCAGATTCAATTCGAGCCCTACCGGTTGTGGCAACCGCCTCTGGACGAGCCGGTTCCGGTTGACGAACTGGTGAACCGCTTCCTGGGCCGTCCCTGGCAGCAGGACTACGGTTCGGCGCAGAACCTGGTGTTCCCGATCGGAATCATCGACCGCCCGTTCAAGCACGACCAGCCGCCGTGGACCGTGGAGACCTCCGGATCCGGTTCGAACGTGCTGATTTTGGGCGCCGGCGGCGCAGGCAAAACGACCGCGTTACAGACGTTGATCTGCTCGGCCGCGCTGACCCACACACCCGAGCAGGTCCAGTTCTACGTGCTGGCCTACAGCGGTACCGCGCTGACAACGGTGGCCGGTCTGCCGCACGTCGGCGGTGTCGCGGGTCCCACCGACCCCTATGGGGTGCGACGCACTATCGCCGAGGTGCTGGGCCTGGTGCGCGACCGCAAACGCAGCTTCCTCGAGTACGACGTTCCGTCGATGGAGGTGTTCCGGCGGCGCAAGTTCGGCGGCGATCCGGGCCGCGTGCCCGACGACGGGTTCGGTGATGTCTATCTGGTGATCGACAACTACCGGGCACTGGCCGAGGAAAACGAAGTGCTGATCGAGCAGGTGAACCAGATCATCAACCAGGGCCCGTCGTTCGGGGTGCACGTGATCGTCACCGCAGACCGGGAATCGGAGCTGCGGCCCCCGGTGCGCAGCGGATTCGGCTCCCGGGTGGAGCTGCGCCTGGCCGCGGTAGAGGACGCCAAGCTGGTGCGTTCCCGCTTCGCCAAGGATGTTCCGGCCAAACCGGGCCGCGGTATGGTCGCGGTGAACTACGTGCGACTGGAAAGTGACCCGCAGTCGGGTCTGCATACGCTCGTCGCCCGGCCCGCGCTTGCCAGCACCCCCAAGGGGGTGTTCGAGTCGGACAGTGTGGTCGCAGCAGTCAGCCAGGTCGCGACCGGACAGGCCCGGCCGGTGCGCAGGCTGCCCGCATGGTTCAGCCTGGAGCAGGTGCGGGCGCTGGCGGCCAACGACCGCCGCGAGAAAGTCGGCGCTGGCGGAATCGCTTGGGCGATATCGCAATTGGATTTGCAGCCGGTGTATTTGAATTTCGCTGAAAATGCACACCTGATGATTACGGGTCGGCGCGAATGTGGGCGAACCACCACACTTGCCACCATCATGTCTGAGATCGGCCGCATCTACGCGCCGGGAGCCAGCAGCGCACCGCCGGCGTCACAGCCGTCGGCGCAGGTGTGGTTGGTCGACCCGCGCCGCCAGCTGCTGACTGTGCTGGGTTCGGACTATGTGGAGAAATTCGCCTACAACCTGGACGGGGTTTCGGCGATGATCGACGAACTGGCGGCCACGTTGGCCCGCCGGGAGCCGCCACCGGGCCTCTCCGCCGAAGAGTTGTTGTCGCACGCCTGGTGGAGCGGGCCGGAAATCTTTTTGATCATCGACGACGTCCAGCAGCTGCCGGCGGGTTTCGACTCGCCGTTGCACAAGGCCGTGCCCTGGGTGACCCGGGCTGCCGACGTCGGTTTACATGTGCTTGTCAGCCGCACCTTCGGGGGCTGGTCGTCGGCCGGCAGCGATCCCATGCTGCGGGCCCTGCACCAGGCCAACGCGCCGTTGCTGGTGATGGATGCCGACCCCGACGAGGGTTTCATCCGCGGCAAGATGAAGGGCGGTCCGCTACCGCGCGGCCGCGGGCTGCTGATGGCCGAAGACACCGGGGTGTTCGTGCAAGTGGCAGCAACAGAGTTGCGCCGCCCGACAACGCAGACGACTCAGTAGCCGGCTGAGCAGAACTACTGCGCAGCGTTCGTCTGGGCACCGCGCTTCGCGTGCGCCGCGAGCGTGTCGTTCACCAGGGCCGCAGATGAACAGGGGCAACGTGTGAATGAACACTCGCTGGCCGGTCATGAACACTCCGCGTCGTCGCCGGTGATTCCCGGGAGCCGCTATTAATCTCAGCACTGGACGACGGTCGGTGACGGCCGGGCCGTTGCCGTGGGTCGAGGATTGACACAGATACTGAGGGAGAGAGCGCGACACCGTGCCGATTCCTGGGCAATTCCCTATCACACCGCACGTTGCTGTCGCTCGGCGCGCGTTCATCGGCAGCCCTCGCGCGGTGGTGGCCAGGGGTGTGGTCTAGTGCTGGACTTCGGGCTACTACCGCCGGAGATCAATTCGGGCCGAATGTATTCGGGGCCCGGGTCGGATTCGATGCTGAAAGCTGCAGTGGCCTGGGACAGGCTGGCCGCCGAGCTGCGGTCGGTTGCCGCGTCCTACGGCTCAGTGGTGGCGGGGCTGACAAGTGGCCCGTGGCTGGGTCCTGCGTCAACGTCAATGGCGGCCGCAGCAGCACCCTATGTGGCGTGGTTGACCAGCACCGCGGCGCAGGCGGAAGAGGCAGCCGATCACGCCAGGGCAGCTGTGGCCGCGTACGAGGCGGTGTTTGCGGCTACCGTGCCGCCGCCGGTGATCGCAGCCAACCGGGCTCAGCTGAGGGCATTGACCGCGACGAATTTTTTCGGCCAGAACAGCGTCGCGATCGCCGCCACCGAAGCCCACTACGGTGAGATGTGGGCCCAAGACGCCGCCGCCATGTACAGCTATACCGACGACTCCTCGGTAGCCTGGGCCGTGACACCGTTCACCGTGCCGCCGCAGACCACGAATCTCGTCACCGCGATCGATCGGTCTGGGACGATCACGAAAGCCGGAAGCGGCACGGCGGCACAGACATCGACCACCGGCCCGCGGCTGGCTTCCCGGACAGCAATAACTAAAGGGCTGCAACAACTGCAAACGACATCGGCTGCCGATGAGGCAGGGCCTGTAACGTCATCGTGGCCGTGGTCGCTGATACCGAGCCCCACGAATCCCGCTTGGGGTCTGACCCCCGCCAACTACAAGACACTGATTCACGACCTGCTTCAGGAGTACAACTCGTACGGGACCGGAAACTCCGCGTGGTCAATCGGACAGCAATTGACATTCGGCCCCGGGGGCACCACTGCCGGTGCCGGCGGGGCCTGGTACCCGACACCGCAATGGGCGGGCCCCGGCGCTGGGAGCGGAACCGTCTCGGCGGCGGTAGGCCAGGGGAGCGCGATCGGGCGACTGTCGGTGCCGCCGAGCTGGGTGACGGCCCCGGCACCGCAAGCCCCAGGCGAGGCGACGCTGGGCGGCCACGCCGTCACGCCTGTCCACCCGGGCACCAGCGGTCTGCTGCGCGGTATTCCACTGGGGAGCGGTGCGGGGCGGCGCGCGGGCGGTTTCGTCCACCGCTATGGGTTCCGCCACGCGGTGATGCCGCGCCCGCCGTCGGCCGGGTAGCGCCTGGGGTTGTCCGCGCCACGATTATCCGTCCACGTGCGGCACGGTTGCTTTCTGCCTAACTATCGGTGCGCGCGGCGCCCGCGAACACCCCGGTGTTCATGGTGTTCGCGGCAGTGGCACGGGCCGGCCAAGCCAACGGCAGATGAACAGCGGATGCCTACCGATGAACGCTTGTCATCGGGCAGTGAATAGTTGGCGCGGTTGTGCGCGTTAGCTAACTTTGCCGTCTAACCTACGTGCCAAAGGTCCTCAACATCCTTTACACAGCGCCGGGGCCTCCGCGGTAACCGGGACTGCCAACGCGGCCGCGGCGGGATAGGGAGTTTTCGTGCTGGATTTCGGCGCGTTACCGCCGGAGATCAACTCCGCCCGGATGTACGCCGGCCCCGGTTCGGCATCGTTTCAAGCCGCCGCGTCAGCGTGGAACAGCCTTGCGGCAGAGTTGAATTCGGCGGCCATCGGTTATGAGCGGGTGATTACGCAACTGGCCAGCGAGGAATGGCTCGGCGCGGCGTCGACGTCGATGGCCAACGCCGCGACACCGTACATCGACTGGATGAGCAGCACTGCCACGCAGGCCGAGCACGCAGCTACTCAGGCGAGAGCGGCGGCTGCCGCCTACGAGGAGGCCTTCGCGGCGACGGTGCCGCCGCCGGTGATCGCAGCCAACCGGGGCCAGCTGATGCAGCTGGTAGCGACTAACGTGCTGGGCCAAAACACTTCGGCTATCGCGCAACTCGAAGCGCAATACGGCCAGATGTGGGCTCAGGATGCCGCGGCGATGTACAGCTACGCCGGCCGGGCGGCGGCCGCCACCACAATGGCAACGTTCACGTCGCCGGTGGAGACCACCAACGCGGCCGGGCAAGCGATGCAGGCTGCAGCAGTCACCCAGGCCGCCGCCAACGCATCCGGCGTGAGCTCGCAGAGCCTTCTGCAAGAGCTAACTTCCCGGCTGCCGAGTTCGCTGGAAAGCCTCGCGGCACCCGCCACGTCGGCCTCGTCGACAACAGACCCGCTGACCGAACTGTGGTATCTGTTCAGCGGTCAGACCACGCTGCCCACCAGCGTCGGACAGTTGATAACCGGCTACAGCCCCTACTCGAACTTGTGGTACAACACGGAGGGCCTGCCGTACTTCAGCGTCGGTATGGGCAACTTCGGCGTTCAGATCGCCAAAAGCCTGGGCTGGATCGGCGGCGGTGCCCCGGCCGCTGCCGGGGGCGCGGCAAACGGCGCATCCGCCGGCGCAGGGGCAGTGGGCGGCTTGTTGGGCGGGGGTGGCGGTCCGGCGGCAGTATCGGCGGGACTGGGTAACGCACCGGCTGTCGGCGGGCTCTCAGTGCCGCCGTCCTGGATGGGAAACGCTCCATTGGCAAAGCCCACCGCCCCACTGCCGATCAGCAGCATAAGCGCCGCCCCGGAGATTGGGGGCGCCGGAAACCTGCTCGGCGGTATGCCATTGGCCGGGACGAACGCCGGCGCCGGTGGTGCCGCCCCCCGGTACGGGGTCAAACCGACTGTGATGGCACGCCCACCGTTCGCGGGATGATGCCGAGGTGCCGCGCATACGGATCCCCCCGGCATAGCGGATATTCGGCCCGGTTATCTAGTCACCGGTTGCCCGATTCTCCTCGAGGATGAGCGCCATTTCCGGGCAGGCGGCCACGCCGTCGCGGATCACTTGCTCCTCGTCCGGTCGCACGTCGTGCTCCTCAAGAATGGAATAGCCGGAGTGATCGACCGGGAAGAGATTGGGGTCGACGGCGTAGCACTGCGCATGCCCCACACATCTCGACTGATCGAGACGGACCCTCATTACGGTGTTCCTCTCTCGACGGCGCCGAGCCACGCGCCGGCGCCGTTCGAGTGTAGGCCGGGTGCGCCTGGCCCTGCCCGGGTGCTGACCCGATCGCCGCCGGGCTACCGCGCCTACGATACGAAGATCTCACGGCCGTGCACAGACAGGAGAACGACCGGGCATGAGCGTTGGCGATGACGGCGAGCCCGCCACGTTTCACCTGCCGCGGCTCGACTACTCCACGTTGCCCATGGCCGCGGACCGGGGTGCCGGATGGAAGCAACTGCGCGATGCCGGACCGGTGGTGTTCATGAACGGGTCGTATTACCTGACGCGCCGTGCGGACGTACTCGCGGCGCTGCGCAACCCCGAGGTCTTCTCGTCACGGTTGGCGCTGCAACCGCCGAGCAGCCCCCTGCCGGTAGTGCCGCTGGCTTTCGATCCCCCCGAACACACCCGCTACCGCAAAATCCTGCAACCGTACTTCAGCCCGCACGGGTTGAGCACCTCGGTTCCGGTGATTCGCCGGCATGCCGCCGACATGATCGAGATGCTGGCCAGCCGGGGCGAGTGTGAGGCTATGGCAGATTTCGCGAGCCGGTATCCATTTCAGGTATTCCTCGACCTCTACGGCCTGCCGCTGGAGGATCGCGACCACCTGATCGCCTGGAAAGACGCCATCATCGCCGACACGCCCTACCCGACCCAGACCAGCCTCGCCGCCGGCCGCGAACTGCACGACTATCTAGTGGCCGCGATCAGGCAACGCCGGCGGCAGCCGGGTTCTGACATGTTGTCGCAAGTGATGACGGGCGGCGGGGGCTTGAGCGATCTCGAACTGCTGGGTATGAGCCATCTGTTGATCCTGGCGGGGCTGGACACGGTAACCGCGGCGATCGGCTTCTGTCTGCTCGAACTGGCGCGCAGACCTCAGCTGCGAACGTTGCTACGCCAGAATCCCCCGCAAATAAGAGCTTTCGTCGAAGAGATCGTCCGCTTGGAGCCGTCGGCACCGGTGGCGCCCCGGGTCACTACCCGGGCTCTCCACGTCGGCGGGATGACGTTACCCGCGGGCTCACCGGTGAAGCTGTGCCTGGCCGCGGTCAACCGTGACGGCAGCGACCCGATGTCCGCCGATGAGCTGGTCATGAATGGGAAAGTGCACAGGCACTGGGGATTCGGTGGCGGGCCGCACCGGTGCCTGGGTTCGCATCTGGCGCGCATACAACTGACCGTCATCGTCGCGGAATGGCTGGCGCGAATCCCTGAATTCGAACTGGCGCCTGGTTACGCGCCCGAAATCCGCTTTCCGTCGAAGACCTTCGCGCTCAAGCAGTTGCCGCTGCGCTACCGCTGATCACACGACGGGCCGACTGACCGCGACCGCACCGGGTTTTAATCACCAAGGATTTTTTCTGCGAAGTAGCCGGGACGCGGCGGGCAAGTCCTTGGGCGGCGGATCACCACTGCCGCCGCAACCGGCGGTGAGCAGTCCGCTGCAACGGCGTGAACTGCGCTGATTCACCAACTGACGGTTGACGGCTGTTACCGTATTGTTACTTCAGGTGAACACCTATTGCCGCCTGGTGAACAGTTGTGAACATGTGGCGCTGCACACGGCAGAGTGCGCGGCATGCCTTTAGTCTTTCCACGGAGCAATTGCTCAAAGCTAGTGAGGGAGGAAGCTGAATGTCGTTCGTGACCACACAGCCCGAAGCGTTAGCAGCCGCGGCCGCCAACTTGCAGGGGATCGGCTCGGCGATGAGCGCCCAGAACGCGGCTGCGGCGGCCCCAACGACGGGGGTGGTTCCCGCGGCAGCTGACGAGGTATCGGCGCTGACGGCGGCACAGTTCGTCGCGCATGCGCAGATGTACCAGGCGGTTAGCGCGCAGGCCGCAGCGATTCACGAGATGTTCGTGAACACGCTCACCACCAGCGCCGGCTCGTACGCCGCTACCGAGGCTGCGAACGCGATCGCAGCGCAGTAACCGGCGCGACGGGTTCCATCCATGCATCGTGGGGTGCTGCCACCGGGGATCGATTCGGGGCTGACATCTGCCGGGCCGGGAGCAACACCGATATCGACCACCGCCATGGCCTGGGGACACGTTGGCTACCGAACCGCACGTGGGCTGGCGCAGTTCGGTCATCTCCGGGCTGATCAGCGGCGGCCCGCGGCCGTCGTCGGTCGCGACGAGAGCCTCGGCGGCACCCCGCCGGGTGCCCGTCGACTCCGCCGCAGCCCGGGTCGAGCAGTCCAGGGTGTGGGCCAAACCGGTGGCCGCCCGGAAGGCGACCCCCGTCCGATGTCTTTTTCATCGTGTTCATCGTGGTGCAACGCCCGGTATACGCCGGCTGAGGAAAGGGGGACTGATCCGAGTGTTTTAGGTCGGTGCGCTACGGCGTAACCTGTCGATAGCCGAGCATCACCACATCGATCACAGTCAACTAATTCAAGGTAAGGAGTGAGTAGGGTGCCTGCGCGTTTTATGACGGATCCGCATCAGATGCGGGCGATGGCTGGGCGTTTTGATGTGCACGCTCAGACGGTGGAGGATGAGGCCCGCAAGATGTGGGCGTCGTCGCAGAATATTGCCGGTGCCGGGTGGAGCGGGACCGCGCAGATGACGTCGTATGACACGATGGGTCAGATGCATCAGGCGTTTCGCAACATTGTGAATATGTTGCATGGGGTGCGTGATGGGCTGATTCGTGACGCGAATAATTATGAGGCTCAGGAGCAGGCCTCTCAGCAGTTGTTGAGCAGCTAGGGCAGAGGAGTTTTGGGTTATGACGATTAATTATCAGTTTGGTGATGTGGATGCGCATGGCGCCACGATTCGTGCTCAGGCGATGGCGTTGGAGGCTGAGCATCAGGCGATTGTGCGTGATGTGCTTGCGGCTGGGGATTTTTGGGGTGGTGCCGGTTCGGCGGCTTGCCAGCAGTTCATCACCGAGTTGGGTCGCAACTTTCAGGTGATCTACGAGCAGGCCAATGCCCATGGTGCCAAGGTGCAGACCGCCGGCTCCAATATGGCCGACACCGACGCCGCCGTCGGCTCCAGCTGGGCCTAATCTCCACCAGGCGCGACAGCACACCGGCCAGGTGTGCTGTCGCGTCCTGCGATCTCACGAGAACACACGAGAGTAGCGATGGATCAACAGAGCACCCGCACCGATATCACCGTCAACGTCGAAGGTTTGTGGCTGCTGCAGGCGCTGCTGGACATCCGCCACGTCGCGCCCGAGCTGCGGTGCCGCCCATTCGTATCGACCGACTCCATGGACTGGCTCAACCAGCATCCGGGGATGGACGTCATGCGCGAGGAAGGCATTGTCACCGGAGACACGGTCAATGAACAGGTCGCCGCCCGGATGCGGGTGCTTGCCGCACCGGATCTGGAAGTCATCGCACTGCTGTCACGGGGCAAGTTGCTTTACGGCGTCAAGGAAAAAGCTGAAGGGGAGGAAGAAGAACCTCCGGGGTCACGGGACATCCCCGACAACGAATTCCGTGTCGTGTTGGCTCGGCGTGGTCAGCACTGGGTGTCGGCGGTTCGGGTGGGCAATGAGATCACCATCGATGACGTGGCTATCACCGATACCGCTTCGATCGCCGCATTGGTATTCGACGGCCTGGAGTCGATCCATCACGCGGATCCGGCGACCATCAGCGCGGTCAACGTGCCGCTCGAGGAAATGCTGGAAGTGACCAAGGCGTGGCAGAGTTCGGGCTTCAACGTCTTCTCCGGGGGAGATTTGCGACGGTTGGGTATCAGTGCCGCCACCGTGGCCGCGCTTGGACAAGCACTGGCGGACCCGCAGGCCGAAGCGGCGGTTTATGCCCGCCAGTACCGCGACGACGAACGCGCCCCCAGCGCTTCGGTGCTGTCGTTGAAAGACGGATCGGGCGGACGCATCGCGCTCTACCAGCAAGCGCGGACAGCAGGTTCGGGCGAAACGTGGCTGGCGATCTGTCCCGCAACGCCGCAGCTCGTGCAAGTCGGGGTGAAGACGGTTTTAGATACGCTGCCATATGGCGAGTGGAAGACACATAGCCGACTTTAGCTGTCAGGATGAAACACGAAGTCCGCCAAGCTATTTCAGCAAAGCTGTCAGCAATGGTGCAGACGTCGTATAGTGCTGGAGAAGAGGCGTGCAAAACAGCGCCACCAATAACAAATCGCGAGGCAAGCCGGATGGGTTCAGAATTTGCGGGCCGGTGCGTACCGCCGGAGTGTGACGTCGGGGCGGACGTGCCCGATATGGCGGTCTCTCGAGCGGGAAGGGCGAGGCGATGACAGCGGTAATCGAGGCACCACAGCCAGGTGCCGACGCCGTCTCCGTTTCCCGGGCGGCGGTCGTCGGCGTCATGGCCAACGACGTGCAGATTAGCGTGCTCTTGGACGCGAATGCCCCGGTCCACGTGATGATCGACCCGCTGCTGAAGGTGATCAACAGCCGCTTGCGGGAGTTGGGCGTTCCCACCCTGGAAGCCAAGGGCCGTGGCCGCTGGGCGCTGTGCCTGGTCGATGGCACCCCGCTGCGGCCCACGCAGTCGCTCACCGAGCAAGACATCTACGACGGCGACCGCTTGTGGCTTAAGTTCTTAGAAGACACGGAACGCCGGTCACAAGTCATCGAGCATATCTCCACAGCGGTTGCGGCGACGCTCAGCAAACGATTCGCGCCCATCGACCCGGATGCCGCCGTGCACGTCGGTACCGCGATGGTGGCGATCGGAGTGCTGTTGGCCAGTGCCTTGCTCGGCTGGTGGCGTTGGCAGGACCAGTCATGGCTGGCGGCCGCTTACGCCGGCGCGGTGGCCGTCGTGGTGTTCACCGTGGCTGCCCTGATCCTGATCCGATCCCAGACTGTGCAGGATCGCCGGCTCGGCGACATCATCCTGCTCAGCGGACTACCGCCGCTGGCCGTGGCGGCCGCCGCCACACCGCCGGGTCCGTTGGGCGCTCCCCATGCGGTGCTGGGCTTCGGAGTCGTCGCGGTCGCGTCGGTGTTGATCATGCGGTTCACCGGTCGCCGGCTGGGCATCTACACCGCGATCGTCGTGGTCAGCGCCGCGGTCACAGTAGCGGCGATGGTGCGGATGGTGCTGCTCACCGGAGCTGTGACGCTGCAAACCTGCGTGCTACTGGGCTGTGTGCTGATGTATCACGCCGCCCCCGCGTTATCGCGGTGGCTGGCCGGGATACGTCTGCCGGTGTTCCCGTCCGCCACCAGCCGCTGGGTGTTTGAGGCCCGACCCGACTTGCCGACCACCGTCGTGACATCCGATGGCGGGACGCGGACGCTGGAAGGCCCCGCGTCAATCCGAGACGTGCTCGCAGAAGCCGAACGCGCGCGATCGTTCCTGACAGGGCTGCTGGCCGGGTTGGGTGCGCTGGTCGTGGTGTGCAGCGCCGGGCTGTGTGATCCGCGAACCACCCAGCGCTGGTTGCCGCTGCTGCTGGCCGCCTGCATGTTCGGGTTCCTGATCTTGCGGGGGCGCTCCTTCCGGGATCGCTGGCAGGCGATCACCGTGGCGGTCACCGCAGTGCTGATTGTCGCGGCGGTTGTCGTGCGCTATGCGATGGTGTTGGCTAACCCCCTGGTGGTGTCCGTGGCAGCGGCGATCCTGGTGCTGCTGCCGGCGGCCGGGCTGACCGCCGCTGCGGTGGTGCCCAACTCCATCTACAGTCCGCTGTTCCGCAAATTCGTGGAATGGATCGAATATCTGTGCCTCATGCCGATATTCCCGCTGGCGCTGTGGTTGATGAATGTCTATGCGGCAATCCGGTATCGCTGACCGTCGGCGCCGGCGCAGCCGGGTAGCCGGAGTCACCGCAGCCGCGATGATGGTGGCTGCGGGTGCACTGAACGGTATGCCGTCCGCCTACGCCATCAGCCCGCCGGTGATCGACCCCGCGGCGGTGCCTCCTGATGGACCGCCGGGCCCGATACAGCCGATGCGCCAGAGCTCGTACTGCACCGAGGTAGGTGTTTTACCGGGCACTGATTTTCGGGTCCAGCCCAAATACATGGACATGCTGAACCTGAACGAGGCATGGCAGTTCGGCCGCGGCGCCGGTGTCAAGGTGGCCGTCATCGACACCGGGGTGACGCCGCATCCCCGGCTGCCGCGGCTGATCCCGGGCGGGGATTACGTGGTGGCCGGGGGCGACGGTCTATCGGACTGCGACGCTCACGGCACACTGGTGGCATCGATGATCGCCGCGACCCCGGCCAATGGCGCCGCACCGTTGCCACCGCCGGTCCGCAGGCCGCTTCCCGTTCCCACCAACGAACCGCCGCCGCCACCCCCACCACCGCAGACGATCACGCTATCGCCGCCGCCGCCGACAACAGTGATGGTGAATCCACCGCCGGAGGAGCTTCCGCCACAGCCCGGGCTACCGTGGCTGCCGCCGCCGCCGCCGAAGGCGCCGGCCGCCAACAAAGGTCATGCGAGCATCACGACCCCCGTCTATTCAGGCGGCAGGCGCGTGGCCGGCGCCGACCACCCGAAGAATCCGGCCGAGCCGCCGGCGCCGCCGCCTCCCGATGCGTTCAGCGGCATTGCCCCGGACGTGGAGGTGATCTCGATCCGCCAGTCGAGCCAGGCCTTTACCGAAAAGGAGCCATTCGGCGGGGAGGATCCGCAGACGCGGAAGAAGAGGGACAACATCCGGACCTTGGCCCGCGCGATCGTGCACGCCGCCGACCTGGGAGCCTCGGTCATCAATATTTCCGACGTGACATGTATGAGCGCCCGCAACATCATCGACCAGGCGGACCTCGGCGCAGCAGTGCGCTACGCGGCGGTCGACAAGGATGTGGTCATCGTGGCTGCGGCCGGCGACACCAGCAAAAAAGACTGCAAACAAAACCCGATCTATGATCCATTGCAGCCCAACGATCCTCGAGACTGGGCTGGTGTCAACACGGTCGTCACACCGTCGTGGTTCAACGAATATGTCTTGACCGTGGGCGCGGTGGATTCCACCGGCCAGCCGATGACCAATATGAGTGTCGCGGGACCGTGGGTGTCGATCGCCGCTCCGGGTACCGACGTCGAGGGACTCTCACCGCGTGACGACAGCCTGATGAACGCGGTCGAGGGCCCTGACAATACGCTGCTGGTGCCGTCCGGCACCAGCTTTTCGACCGCGATCGTCTCCGGGGTGGCGGCGCTGGTGCGCGCGAAATATCCCCAGCTGTCCGCCCATCAGATCATCAACCGGTTGATCCGCACCGCCAGGCCCCCGGCCCGCGGCGTCGACAACCAGGTCGGGTACGGCATCGTCGACCCGGTGGCGGCGCTGACCTGGGATGTGCCGGACGGGCCGGTGCTGCCGCCACAACGGCTGTCCGCGCCGCTGCAGATGCCGCCACCAAGCCCACCGCGCGATATGACGCCGGTGTGGGTGGCCGCCGGGGGGCTGGCCGCGGCACTGCTGGTTGCCGGCGCCGTCGTCGGAGGAGCGGTGCTGCTGCGGCGCTCGAGGCGCGGATGAAAGCGCAATCCCGGTTCAACCTGGCTCTCTCGTGGCCCCGGGTCACCACCGTTTTCCTGATCGACGTCGCGGTGCTGGCGCTGGCCAGCCACTGCCCGGAGTCTTGGCAGACCGATCACCTCGCATGGTGGGCCGGTATCACCATTGCGGTAGCGGTAACCATCGGCGGGCTGCTCACCTACCTCGGGATACCGATCGCGTCGGCGCCGTTCGCCCGGGTGAGGAACTGGTATGCCAACCCTGACGGCGTGCTGACCGCCGGACGCACCCCGGCCATCGACCACCGGCGGCGCTTCAGCCGCGATGTCGTCGGGATCCGCGAGGACCGCGGCCACCTACTCTCGGTGATCGCCGTGGAAGGGCGGGAAGAGACCCCTCCTGGCCGACACCACCACCCCGAAGTAGCACCGGCCACATTACCCCTGGACGCCGTCGCCTCATGGCTGCGCCAGTTCGATGTCCGCCTGGACAGCATCGATATCGTCTCGGTGGGAACACGACGCGCGACCGCCGCGGTGTCCCCGGTCCCGGGGTATCGGGAACCAACCGACGAAGCCTCGACACTTGACCAGCGCAGCACCTGGCTGGTGCTGCGGATGGATGCGCAACGCAATGTCGCCGCGGTGGCTGCTCGCGACTCGGTGGCGTCCACCTTGGCCGCGGCCACCGAGCGGGTCGCCCAGAACCTGGATGGTCGACGCTGCAGCGCCCGAATACTGACCGCCGATGACATCGCTGACATGGAGGACGTAGTGCTGGCCGGTCTGCAGCCGGCGCAGATCCGGCCCTACTGGCGCTATCTCCGGCACATGAGCGGCTACGTGACCAGCTTCTGGGTATCGCCGAACGATATTACTTCTGAGACCCTCGGTCAGTTGTGGCATCCGGATACGGAGGGCGCTGTTGTCACGATCCGGCTCACGATGCGTGGCGGCAAACCACAGGTATCGGCCTGGGTCCGGTACCACAGCCGCAGGCGCTTGCACAAGGACGTGCGCAGTGGGTTGAATCGGCTCACCGGCCGTCAACTGGCCGCCTTGCGCGCCAGCTTGCCGGCGCCGGCACCCCAGCCGGCGCTGAACGTGCCAAGTCGTAGGCTGGATGACAACGAACATATCGAGGTGCCCGTGAACGCGGTACCGCAATACGCAGCACATGACGAAATGAGCGGGGCAACAGCGCAACGATGACCACGCCGCAGTCGGCCGCAGTGGATGCACGCAACGCGATGGTGGCCGGTCTGCTGGCCTCCGGAATCTCCGTCAACGGGCTGCAACCCAGCCATAACCCCCAGGTGGCGCTGCGGATGTTCACCACGGCCACCGCCATCGATCCCGAGATGTGTGATGCCTGGCTGGCCCGGCTGCTGGCCGGTGACCAAAGCCTTGAGGTGCTTGCCGGGGCGTGGGCCGCGGTCAAAACGTTCGGGTGGGAGATCCGCCGCCTGGGCATCACGGACCTCCAGTTCCGCCCAGAGGTGTCCGACGGACTGTTTTTGCGGTTGGCGATTACCAGCGTGGAGTCGCTCGCGGCCGGCTATGCAGCGGTGTTGGCTGAGGCCAAACGCTACGAGGAAGCGTCGCGGTTGCTCGATGCTGCCGAACCGCGAAACCCGATCGACGCCGAACTGCTCAGGTATGTGCGCGGTGTGCTCTACTTCCGCACCGGCCGCTGGCCGGATGTGCTGACCCAATTCCCGCCCGCGGAGCTGTGGCGACAGCCCGAACTGAAAGCCGCCGGGGCGGCCATGGCCACAACGGCACTGGCCTCCCTCGGGGTGTTTGAGGAAGCCTGTCGCCGCGCACAGGAGGCCATCGAAGGAGACCGGGTGCCCAGCGCGGCCAACGTCGCGATGTATACCCAGGGCATGTGCCTGCGCCACTTGGGCCGTGAAGAAGAAGCCGTTGAACTGTTGCGCCGGGTGTATTCGCGCGACGCGAAGTTCGCCCCGGCCCGGGAAGCCTTGGACAACCCCAGCTACCGATTGGTGCTCACCGACCCAGAAACCATCGAGGCACGCACCGACCCGTGGGATCCCGACAGCGCGCCCACCCGCGAGCAGGCCGAGGCCGCCCGCCACGCCGAGATGGCCAAGAAGTATTTGGCAGAAGGAGATGCCGAGCTCAACGCGATGCTGGGCATGGAGAAGGCCAAACGCGAGATCAAGCTGATCAAGTCGACGACGAAGGTGAACCTGGCCCGCGCCAAGATGGGCCTGCCCGTACCGGTCACGTCGCGCCACACCTTGCTGCTGGGTCCGCCCGGCACCGGGAAAACCTCGGTGGCACGCGCGTTCACCAAGCAATTGTGCGGATTGACGGTGCTGCGGAAACCGGTGGTGGTCGAAACCAGCCGCTCCAAGCTGCTGGGCCGTTATATGGCGGACGCGGAAAAGAACACCGAAGAGATGCTCGAAGGAGCGCTGGGCGGCGCGGTGTTTTTCGACGAGATGCACACGCTGCACGAACGCGGGTATCACCAAGGCGACCCGTACGGCAACGCGATCATCAACACCCTGCTGCTGTACATGGAAAACCACCGCGACGAGCTGGTAGTGTTCGGGGCGGGCTACGCCAAGGCCATGGATCGGATGCTGGAGGTCAACCCCGGTCTGCGGCGGCGATTTTCGACCGTGATCGAGTTCTACAGCTACACCCCTGACGAGTTGATCGCGCTGACGAAGTTGATGGGCAGGGAAAACGAAGACGTCATCAGCGACGAGTCAGCTGAGGTGCTGCGGCCCTCGTACACGAAGTTTTACCTCGACGAAAACTACTCCGAGGACGGGGATTTGATCCGCGGCATCGACGTGCTCGGCAATGCGGGATTTGTACGCAACGTGGTGGAGAAGGCTCGGGATCACCGCAGTTTTCGTCTCGATGACGAAGATCTCGACGCGGTGTTGGCCAGCGATGTCGAAGAGTTCAGCGAAGCGCAGCTGCTCCGGTTCAAGGAACTGACCCGTGAAGATCTCGCCGAAGGCCTCAGCGCTGCGGTGGCCGAAAAGAAAACAGACGAAGCATAAGGTGTCGGCATCGAGGGCACGAGCGCGCTGCCGGCGGTCGCCGACGCCGGTGCGCCGCACCGCCGGGCTGACCGTTTAGCCGATGCCGGCCTGGACGACCCTGACCACGACCAGCACACCGGCAAGCACCAGGTAGGCCCGCAGCGTTAGCAGCCCTGCGCGGCGCACCGGCGACATCACGGGCCGCTCCAGGGATGCGAAAGCAGGCATGCGCCACGTTGCGCGGATCTTGTCGCGGAGGGCTTTGCGATCGGCACGGGTCAACCGCGGAAAGTTTTCCAATTCGTCGAGCTGTTCGGGATCGAGCGCACCGAGTGGCACGGTGTTTTCCGCATCCCGCCGGTCGGCGTACCAACCGATTGCGAACACAATGGCGGCGCCGAGCAGGCCGATTACCGCACCAACACCCAGACCACCCTCAAGTGTCTCGGTTGACAGGTTGGGGAAGAGCGTCACCGCCGTCAGCATCAGCGACAGCACGACCAGCGACCAGACGATCATCCAGGCTAAAGCGTTCTGGCGGAAAGTGTTCACCCAGGGTCCCAGCACCGGACGGTCGTTGCACAACAGCACCAAGAACACCGTCGCCGAGGGCAGCAGAACACCGCCGAGTACTTGGACGCCTTGGGTGATCAGACCGAGGACGTGGTCGGGACTAAACGCGACGGCGGCCGACACCCCAAGCAGCGCCGCGTAAGTGCCGTAAAACAAGGGGGCTTCGGTGATTTTCCAGTGCAGCGAGTGGGGTTTGCCCAGGGCGTCACCGAGCGCATAGGTGGTGGATAATCCGATCACGTTGGCGCCGATCAGCGAACAGTCCAACAAGACAACAGCGAAGAGGACGCCAACCGGATGCCCGACATGGTCGGACAGTTGAGACGCGACCGCTCCAGCGTCGGTGAATCTACCGGCAGCGCTCGTCCCGCCCAACCCGAATGCGGTCACCGCCATCAACGCTATCGCCCCGCCAATCACACCGACGATGCCGATGATCAGGTCGGCTCGACCGTAGTGCATCCATCTGGGCGTGATCCGTTTGTCGACGACGTTGGATTGCTGAAAGAACAACTGCCACGGTGCCACGGTGGTGCCAACTATCGCCAGGATCACCATCAAGACGATGGAATCAGGCTCACCCGGTAGCGAAGGCACCAGCCCTCGGAAACTTTTGCCCAAGGTGGGATGTACCAGCAGCACCACCGGGACAAGGGTCAGATTCACCGTAATGAGCACGAACATCATTTGCTCCCAACGGCGGAACGAACCACCGGCCACAACGCCGAACAGCAACACCGCAGCCGTCGGGATGGCGATCGTCTTGGGACAGCCCAGAAATCCGAGCGCCAGCGATACACCGATGAATTCCGTGACGATTGTCAACGCATTGAGAATCAACAGGTCACCGATGCTGAATGCGCCCCAGAACTTGCCGAACCGTTCGAAAATCAGCCGGGCATGACCTACCCCGGTGACCGCACCCAACCGCAGCACCATCTCCTGGTTCACGTACAGCACCGGGATCATCAACACTAATGTCCACAGCAGACTCATTCCGTAGTTCTGCCCGACCTCCGCATAAGTCGCTACACCACCGGCGTCGTTATCACCGGTCATGACGATCAGTCCCGGACCAGCGACGACCAGTAGTGTTCGCAGCTGCTGCCGGCGGTTGCCTGTTGGGGCAGTGGTGTCGCGTGCGATGCGGCCGAAAGCACCGATAATGTCGCCGAGATGCGCTGAGTTCGGCGCCGCCGACCCGGGTGCTTTTGGTACGAGTCCAGGTGTGACGTGCTGCCCGCTGTGACGCGTGCCGCCGCGGACTGCCGCTGCGTCACCGACGGCGACGGCAACGCGTGGTTCAGCGGAGATTTCGGTCATCACGATCTTCGCAATCTGTACGACAGTCGTGGGTGGTATGGCAGACGGTCAACCGCGCGCTGATCCGCGAGTGTCCGCGAGCGAGAAACGCCGCCCCGACTGTGGGGCGAATCCCTTAACTTGCCGCGTGTTCCGGGTGCGCTACCACACGCCGCTGCCGGCGAGACGCCTGGATGGGGAGCCGGCGGACACTGCGAGCGGCATCTTGGCTCCATGGTTGGCCCACTGCTGCACCATCAACCTGGGGTTCAGTGAAATGCATTGCATGCCAAGGATTTTTAGATACTTGTGCTCCTTGGGGCAGCTTTTTACCGATGCGGCTGCGGTAGTAGGACCATGGCTGCCGCTGCTCAGGCGGGGTGCCCACCATCTGGTCGAGCAGGTTGGTCGCATGCAGGGCTAAGGCGACGTGATGCTGAGCACGGCCTAAATCGCTGAACGCCCGGAACACGTCATCCTGGCCAGCGCGGGGGACCGTTGTCCCCGAGAGTAGTTCTAGTGCGCCGAACAGTGCGGCGCGGATGTCTCCGCACGCCCGGTGAATCTGGCGCTCGGGATTGGGTGGAGCCATCAGTTATCCCCCTGATATGCCTGTCTACCAACAAAGGATGCGGTCGTCTGTGTTGATGAGCCCGACCGGCTAACACGCAGGATCGCGAACTCGCCAGCGCTATGCGGGCGTGCCACATTGCCCCGCATACTGATAGCACGCAGGATTAGCGAGTCAGCGTCCGGAAAGCCTTACGCGGCAGAACGAATGCCGCTACGGGTTCGGGACGAAACGGATTCCGGATACGCCCATGGACTATCGCTCGGACTCATTCGCCCTCACCTCCTCGCGGCCAGGACACACGCGGGCGTCACTACAGTACACGCACGGAAGGGGATCGAGCGCCCGGCACTGACGGAGCCGAGCACGCACCCCTTTCGTCGGAGCTTTGGCACTGCACGGCGTATCCGGATCGGATCCGGAAGCCACTTGGGCTCAACCCTTGTGCCGGGAAGAGCTGTCCTGACCCGGGGCGTCTCTCGACGTTCGGGGTCAGTGGCCTGTATCCACGCAGACGCCTCACCTACCGAGGTGCTTGCCGTTTTATCGTGGCACCGAGACGGGCTACTCGTCAACGTTTCAGCGAAACTTCCACCAGGCCGTCCGATCGGCACGCTCGGGTCCTGCGCCCCAGAGCAGGCTGGGCCGGCAATCGGATGCCAGATCCACTCCACGTGCGATTTCCCGGTTGGCGGGCCAAGCCGGCTGTCAGCAACGACTCTGCTGCCGTGTGCTTTTGGCGCGACGCGAATCTGCGTGAGCAGCCGGGTCCGCCACTGAGCTGCGATGAGCTCTGCACCCGCCGACATCAAGGCTGTGCACCCCGGTAAGCCAGTTCTGCGTTGTATCCGCGCTGTCGGGTTGACTCCGGCTGGCCTTAGTGCCACCATTGCCGATGCATGCACCTCGCTAGGTGAGGCGTCTGCACGGATACAGGCCACTGACCCCTAACGTCGAGAGACGCCCCGGGTCAGGACAGCTCTTCCCGGCACAAGGGTTGAGCCCAAGTGGCTTCCGGATCCGATCCGGATACGCCGTGCAGTGCCAAAGCTCTGACGAGTGGGGTACCTCATCCGGCTGATCCGCCGGTTGGACCTTGCCCCGTTGTGCAACCTGAGTCCATCCGCGTGTGTCCTGGCCGCGAGGAAGTGAGAGCGAAATGAGTTCCAGTGATCCTCCTTATCGGGGTTCGGTAGCCGTTTCGTTCGAGCCCGAGCCTGGCAACATATCCGTTTTCTGAATCGGCTCGCGTCGCTTCAGATCGTTAATTTCAGTCCACGCTTTGTGGGCTCGCCGAATTTTGTCCTGCCCTGAAAACCGTGAGGCGGTTTCCGCGGATTGCATTGTCTTTTGAATTTGAAAGGGACGCCCGATGTCTTTCGTGACCACACAACCCGAAATGCTGGCCGCGGCAGCCAGCCAGTTACAGGAGATCGGCTCCGCGCTCGCTGCGCAGAACGCGGCTGCTGCGGCCCCGACGGCCGGAGTGGTGCCCGCTGCGGCCGACGAGGTATCCGCAATGACGGCAGCACAATTCGCAGCGCATGCCAAGGCGTATCAGGCCGTCAGCGCACAAGCCACTGCGATCCACAACATGTTTGTGACTATCTTGCGGGTCAGCGCCGACTCCTACGGCGCCACCGAAGTAGCTAACGCGGCGACAGTTCTGTGAACGTTTGGGATACGCGTCTGCCGGATTTTGCCCGGTATTTCTGACCAACACGCAACGCGTGAAAAGCATCGAGAAGGTACCGCCATGAACATGCCAGCTGTCGAACCGTGCGATGTCGGCACCAGCCGCTCAGTCATCCATTTGTCGCAGTTGCTGCGGAGCCCTGTGATGACGCCTTCTGGTGAGGCAGTTGGCCGAGTTGATGACATCATTGTGCGGCTACGCGGCGCGGAGGCTTATCCGTTGGTGACCGGCCTGGTGGCCGGTGTCGGTGGCCGGCAAGTCTTCGTGGGTAGCCAGTCCATCGATTGGTTCGGTCCGGACTGGATAACTTTGAGCCACAATGAGATTGATCTGCGTCGTTTCGAGCGCCGCCCTGGTGAGGTGCTGTTACGCGCCGACGTGCTGGGCTATCGGCTGATCGACGTTCCCGCAGGCAAACTGGTCCACGCCTACGATGTCGAGCTTGAACACAACACAGAAGGCTGGGTGCTCAGGCGGCTGGACACCCGGCGCCCACCACGTCTGTTCGGACTGCTCAAGACTCCCGGCGGTCATCCTGCCCGCGACTGGAAGGCCTTTGAGCCGCTGATCGGGCATAGCTGGTCGATGGCCGTGCGCCGGGTTTCTGGGCGAGTGGCGGCGCTTAAGCCAGCGCAAATCGCCGATCTGCTCGAAGAGGCCGACCAGGCCGAAGGCGGGGAAATCCTGGACCGAGTTCGCTGCCACCCGGAGCTGGAAGCCGACGTTTTCGAGGAACTCGATCCGGACAAGGCCAGCCGACTGCTCGACGACATGCCCGACGACGAGGTGGCCGGCCTCCTCAGCCGGATGCGCGCCGACGACGCCGCCGACGCGATCATCGACCTACGCCAGTCCCGCCGCCGGCGGGTTCTCGATTTGATGCCTGGTCCGCAATGCCTAAAAATCCTGACCCTTTTGGGCTTTAACCCGAATAGCGCGGGGGGATTGATGACGGTCGACTTCGTCTGCTGCGACACGCAAGCCACGGTCGCAGACGCGCTCGCCGTGATCGGCAGTGCGTTGACAATCCAGCCCGAGGCGCTTTTGCAGATGCACGTCCTCAATGATCGGGGTCGGCTGAGCGGTGTGGTTTCACTGGTTGCGTTGGTGCAGTCCCGCCCGATGGATATGGTCGCGACACTGATGGATTCGGATCCAATTCGGGTATCCCCGGACGCCGATCTGGCTGAAGTTGCGATGCTCATGGCCGACTACGACCTGCACACCATCCCTGTCGTCGACGACGAGGACCGAATGCTGGGTGTCGTCACCGTCGATGACGTTCTCAAGATCACTGTTCCCGACGACTGGCGCCGACGGGAAGCCGGCCCATGCCCAATACGGGGATCGCTCTCAGTAACCGAGACTGCGGCCTGCGCCGACACAGGATGTGAGTGGCCGTGACCGCCCTGGACCCCGGTACCGTCGACGCCGCAATACCTGCGCCGCCGCGCACAGCCGTTTTAGACAGCGCCCATGTCGGTGACATCGAGGGTGCCCTGGGCCGGATCAGCATCACTGATATCGAGCGCCCGCGCACCCTCAGGGTCCGCCTGGCAACACTACTGGCGATCATCGGGCCTGGTTTGATCGTGATGGTCGGTGACAACGACGCCGGAGGCGTTGCGACCTATGTCCAGGCCGGGCAAAACTACGGTTACAGCCTGCTGTGGGTGCTGCTGCTGTTGATCCCGGTGCTCATCGTCAACCAGGAGATGGTTGTCCGGCTCGGAGCAGTCACCGGAGTTGGTCACGCGCGGTTGATCAACGAACGTTTCGGCCGGGGCTGGGGCGCCTTCTCAGTCGGTGACCTGTTCCTGCTGAACTTTCTGACCCTCGTCACCGAATTCATCGGCATAACGTTAGCGGCCGACTGTATGGGCATTCCCCGATCGATAGTTGTCCCATTCGCCGCGATCACACTGATCGCAATCATGACTACCGGCAGCTTTCGGCGCTGGGAACGCGCGATGCTGGTGTTCATTGCCATCACCTTGCTGCAGATTCCCATGTTGCTCATGTCCCATCCGGATTGGGGAAATGCAGCGAAATCCTTTGTCACCCCCCGGATTAACGGTGGAGTCACTTCCGACGCAGTGCTACTGATCATCGCGATCGTCGGCACTACAGTCGCCCCCTGGCAACTGTTCTTTCAGCAGTCCAATGTTGTCGACAAACGCATTACGCCGCGTTTCATCAGCTACGAGCGAGCCGACACCACGCTTGGCGCGTTCGTTGTGGCGCTCGGCGCAGCGGCTTTGATGATGACCGGTGACTGGGCCGCTCGCGCTACCCACAGCCGTGGAGGTTTCGTCGACGCCGGTACGCTTGCCCACCTGCTTGGCCAGCATAACCCCATCCTCGGGTCGGTGTTCGCGATCGTGCTGCTCAACGCCTCGATCATCGGCGCTGCGGCGGTTACCCTCTCCACCAGCTACGCGTTCGGAGATGTGTTCGGAACCAAACATTCTCTGCACCGCAGCTTCGCGGACGCCAAACCCTTCTACCTGTCCTACACCGCGATGGTCGTGGCTGCCGCCGTGATCGTACTTATCCCCGGTGCACCTCTCGGTTTGATCACCACCGGTGTGCAAGCGCTAGCCGGGTTGCTGCTGCCCAGCGCGACGGTATTCCTACTGCTGTTATGCAACGATCGGGAAGTCCTGGGCCCCTGGGTAAACCGGCCGTGGCTCAATGCGGTCGCCGGTGTCATTGTCGGGGCGTTGTTGCTGCTCTCGGGAATCTTGATGGCAACAACGATTTTCCCCAAGCTCGACGTGGTCTCTATCGCACGTCATCTGACGGTCGGTCTTGTGGTATGCGCAGCGGTCACTTTTCTGGTTCTGCGCAGCTTCGGCGGTGCACGGCCAAAGCCTCTCATTCCTCACCGCTTTTCGCGCGGCACGGCCGCCACTGATCGTGCCACCTGGCGGATGCCGCCGCTGATCCTGCTGGAACCGGTGACCTGGTCGCTCGGAACCCGGCTGGGCATGCTTGCTTTGCGCGGCTATCTCATTGTCGGCGCGATCTTGCTTGGGGTCAAAGCCGTTCTGATCGGTAGTTCCTGACCCGTGTCGGAAAGCCGAGCCGGTCAGACCTGGCTGGGAAGGAGAAACCACCGTGTTCATCATCCGGCTGCTTAACGGACAGGAAGTGCGCGCAACGGACGGAGATGAAATCTCGATCAACCACGACACCGGCGTGGTGACCGTAACTCGGGTCGAGGGATTCGAGAAGGTGACAACGCACTACTCGCCGTCGGCCTGGGCGATGGTGACGCACCACGTCAAAGACGTCGGCGTGAGGCCCACGTTGATTTCAGCTGCCCGGTAAAACGTTCGGGATGGTCGGTTGCCGCCAGACCGCCCACCGGACTGAGCGGCGGCTGCATCGGCAGCACGCCGCGATGTCGTCGTGGAGTCAATGCGCGTGCCCGCGGCGCCTTGACGCGGACCGACCCAGCCCGGTCAAGAACAGCTCGTGTATTCGCCGGTCGCACTGCGTGACTCCGGTATGCGAGCACCGCGCCGATGTGCGCCCGTTGCCCCAGCGGGTAGCGTTACCGCGGCGGGCGGCCGTGACTGCGCTCGGCTCGCGAGGTATGTGTCGCAGCCACTTCCAGCGAAGAGCACAGCGTCGGAAAACACGATGCGGCTGGGTTGACTTACGCCGTTTTCGGTGTACTGTTGCCGATGCGAGCACCTCGCTAGGTGAGGCGTCTGCGCGGATACAGGCCACTGACCCCTAACGTCGAAAGACGCCCCGGGTCAGGACAGCTCCTCCCGGCCTAAGGGTCGAGCCCAAGTGGCTTCCGGAACACCGGATACGACGTGCAGTGCCAAAGCTCTGACGAGAGAGGTGCGCATCTGACCCGTTCTGGTTAGGTGACTCCACCTCGCTGTGCACTGGATTATCGTCCCCTGTGCGCCCTGGCCGTGAGGAGGTGAGAGCGGGATGAGTCCCGGTGATAGTTCTTATCCGAGGCCGATGACCATTTCGTTCGTATCCGGCCCCGGCATCACTACCGCCATCTGAATCGACCTGCGTCGCGGCGGTTAAACATCCGCGAATGTTGGCCTGCGGTACGGCCGTTGGGGTGGCGCATCGATGCGGCTTGTAGCCCTGGATTCGACTTGTATTGCTTTTAAGGAGAGTTGATGTCGTTCAGCACTATTCCGCAAATGGTCAGCGCGGCAGCAAGCAGCGTGCGGAATCTCGAGCCGGCCCTGCAGAATGCACCCTCGGCTGGCCTGGACGCGTGGGAGGAGTCGGTTGCGGCCAACACGGTGGCGGCGCTGTGAGCGTCTGGAGGGTTCATCGTGATGGATTTTGCTGCGCTGCCGCCGGAAATTAATTCGGCCCGCATGTATTCCGGTCCCGGATCGGGACCAATGCTAGCGGCCGCAGCTGGCTGGCGCGAGCTGGCCAGTGAGCTGCGATCGGCGGCGGCCTCATATGCTTCGGTGATTTCGGGGTTGACCACCAGCAGCTGGCGGGGTCCGGCATCGGCGTCGATGGCCGCCGCGGCCGCGCCGTTTGTGGGGTGGATGAACACGACCGCCACCCAGGCTGAGCAGACTGCGGCGCAGGCGCAGTCGGCAGCCGCCGCCTACGAGGCTGCGTTCGCCGCGACAGTGCCGCCGGCAGCGGTCGCGGCCAACCGGGCCCAGTTGGCCGCGCTGGTGGCCACCAACGTGTTGGGGCAAAACACCCCGGCGATTGCAGCCACCGAAGCCCAATACGCCGAGATGTGGGCCCAGGACGCCGCGGCCATGTACGGCTATGCCAGCGCCTCGACGGCGGCGACTCAGCTGACGCCGTTTAGTGCGCCGCAGCCGACCACCACAGCTGCCGCTGCCGGTGGACAAGCCGCTGCCGTGGCTCAAGCCGCCGCCGGCTCGGCAGCCAGCTCAAGCGGTGGCACGTCGGTGTTTTCGGGGCTCTCGTCGCTGCTGGGAGGGACTGCCACGTCGACTGCGTCATCGTCGGGGCTCTCGAACCTGGAGTCGCTGCTGACTGGGGCGCTCAGTGGGTCGAACAACTCGGCGGTCGGAACGTTCTTGAGCGGCAACTTCTTCAGCACGATGGTGGTCAATGGAGCGCTTGCGGGCGGGCCGTTCAACCCGCAGTTCATCATCATGTCGACGGTGGCCACCATCAACGCGATGAAGGCCATGAGCGGGATGCAGGGCGCCGCCGGAGGCGGATTGTTACCGAGCCTGGGTGGCCTGCTGGGCCTGCCCGGTGGTGGGGTACCGGCGGCCAGCTTGCCGGGCCTGGGTGCGGTGTCAGCCGGCCTGGGCCACGGGGGGCAGCTGGGAGCGTTGTCGGTGCCGCCGGGTTGGGCCGCGCTGGCGCCGCACAGCCCGCTGAGCTCAGCACTGGGTGGCACTCCGCTGAGCGGGCCACCGGGTTCGTCAACAGGTGGCCCGGGAGGCGTCGCGTCGCCGCTGGCCCATGCCGTGGGGCGTCTGCGCCGCCCGATTCCAAAATATGGCTTTCGCCCGTTGGTGATGCCGCGCCCGCCGGCTGCCGGATAACCCACTGAGACGGAGACGCTGTGATGATCGACTTTGCGATGTTGCCGCCGGAGATCAATTCGGCCCGTATGTATTCCGGACCCGGCGCGGCACCTATGCTGGCCGCGGCATCCGGCTGGAGCAAGTTGGCGGCCGACCTGCGGTCGGCGGCGTCCTCATATGCTTCGGTGATTTCGGCATTGACCACCAGCAGCTGGCTAGGTCCGGCGTCGGCGTCGATGGCCGCTGCGGCCGCGCCGTTTGTGGGATGGATGAACACGACCGCCACCCAGGCTGAGCAGACTGCGGCGCAGGCGCAATCGGCGGCGAACGCTTATGAGTCGGCGTATGCCGCCACCGTGCCCCCGGCGATGATCGCGGCCAACCGCGCCCAGTTGGCCGCGCTGCAGGCCACCAACGTGTTGGGCCAGAACGCCCCGGCAATCGCGGCCACCGAGGCCGAATACGAACAGATGTGGGCCCAGGACGCCGCGGCCATGTACGGTTATGCCAGCGCCTCGACGGCGGCGACTCAGCTGACGCCGTTTACCGCGCCGCCGCAGACCACCACCGGTCTGGCCGCCGCAGCCAGCATGCCCGCGGCCGCGGCAGCCCAGGCCACGAACTCTGCCGCCGGCAGCGCGTCCACCAGCACAGGACTTCTCTCGTGGCTTGGGCTCTCACCCGGTTCGGACACCTCCACCACGGGACTGGCCGGTGTGCTCAATTACCTCGACGGGAACAACGGATCACTGCTTGGCAGCTACCTCAACGACGCCACGGTCTCCAACTTCAGCAACGCAATGACCACCAGCGGGTTGACCAACCCCAATACGATGCTCGACTCGGCGGTGGCGCTGACGTATCTGTTGCCTGCCATGGCTGCCTCCCACGGCCAAGCGTTATCCACCATGCCGCTGAACGCCGGCCTCGGGCTGGCTCCGGCCGCAACAGCATTGGGCCCGACGGTGTCGGCGGGGATGGGGCAGGCGGCCCCACTGGGGGTGTTGTCGGTACCGCAAGGCTGGGCCGCCGGCGCACCGGCATTCACCAAGATCGCCTCGGAGCTGCCGGGTGCCGGCAGCCTGAGCCGCGCGCTCGGCGCCACCCCCATGGCGGCCCCCGATACTTCGGTGGGCATGCCCGGCCTACCCCTGGGTGGCACAGCAGCCATGGCCGCTCACCAACTCGAAGAAGAACCGATTTACGGATTTCGTCCCGTCGTGATGGCACGTCCTCCAGCCGCGGGTTAGCGACCGGGAATGCCTGGTGACACAGCCTAATCCAGTGCAGTCACTACGTCACGAGAAGGAGTACGTCATGCCCACCCGATTTATGACCGACCCGAATGCTATGCGTGACATGGCGGGTCGTTTTGATACGCACGCTCAGGCCGTGGAGGACGAGGCCCGCAAGATGTGGGCGTCGTCGGTCAACATCGCCGGCGCCGGGTGGAGCGGTTCGGCGCAGAGCACCTCTTATGACACGATGGCTCAGATGCACCAGGCGTTTCGCAACATCGTCACGATGCTGCATGGGGTGCGTGACGGGCTGATTCGTGACGCCGGCAACTACGAGGCCCAAGAACAGGCCTCTCAGCAGGCGCTGAGCAGCTAACCGGCCCGAGGGCAACGGCAATGACAATCAACGAGCACTTCGGTGGCATCGGCACGCACGGAGCCACGAACCGCGTGGCGGCGGCCGGCGCTGGCGGCCGGGCACCAGGCCATCCTGCGTGATGCGCCTCACCAGGGATTCGCGCCACAAGATCGCTGGCGAGCTCGACGACCTGAACGCCCAGCTGACCTTCACCCGCCGGGAGCGGCCGGCCAGTTCGGGCGACACCCTGATACTTCGCCCCTTCGCCGGCGAGGCTGACCGCGAGATCTTCGCCGCGCGCACCCGGGACACCGGAACCGCCGGCGACGGGACAGGCGGGCCGGTCGGCGACCTCGACGACGAGATCCGCGCAGCGCTGGCCCGAATCCACGCCGAGGAAGCCGCCTGGTTCGTCGCCGTCGACGGCACCCAGAAGGTCGGAATGGTGTTCGGCGAACTCGTCGGACACGAAGTTCACGTCCGGATCTGGATTCACCCCGACCACCGGCACAAAGGCTACGGCACCGCCGCACTGGCCAAGTCGCGACCGGAGATGGCAGCGTATTTCCCCGCGGTGCCGCTGGTCATCCGCGCACCCGGCGCCAGGCCGTCCTAGTCGTCGCCGCGGTCGAGCAGATCAGCGGATCCCAACACCCGCTCGATGTGCACCTCGATGACCACCCGGCGCGGATTGGGCCGCGGGGTGCGGTAACGCTGGGCGTAGCGCAGTTCCGCGTCCCGCACGGCGTCGATATCGCTGTTGACCCGGGCCCGCCCCTCCAACGACAGCCAGCGGGCGCCGTCGACCTGGCTGAGCACCGCGATCCCGCCGCGCTCGGCGTTGACGGCCTTTTGTGAGCCGCCGGTGGTGATGACCCGCGCGATATGGGTCTTGGGGTCAAACGTGAAACCCACCGCCACCACGTGCGGCGAATTGTCGGCGCGTAGCGTCGTCAGCATGGCGAGATGGCGTTCGCTGAGGAACGCCAGCGCATCATTGGTGAGCCGGGTAGTGGTCTTGGCCATCATCGCTCACGCTAGCGCAGGCGATAATCGCAGCCGTGAAGGACACGGGTCGTGGTCCGGTGGTGATTTTCGGCGGCCGCAGTCAGATCGGCACCGAACTCGCGCTGCGGCTGGCGCCCGGCGCCACGGTGGTGCTCGCGGCGCGCAATGCCGACCGGCTCGGCGAGCAGGTGGCGACGGTGCGCGCGGCCGGGGCGACCGCGGTGTTCACCCGCGAGTTCGACGCCGATGCTCTGGAATCGCACGGCGCGCTGGTCGACTCGATCATCGCCGAGCACGGGCCCATCGACATCGCGGTGCTGGCCTTCGGGATTCTCGGTGATCAGGCCCGCGCCGAGACCGACGCCGCGCACGCGGTGGCCATCGTGCACACCGACTACGTCGCCCATGTCAGCCTGCTCACCCATCTTGGCGCGGCGATGCGGGCCGCGGGCCGCGGATCGCTGGTGGTGTTCTCCTCGGTGGCCGGGGTGCGGGTGCGCCGGGCGAACTACGTGTACGGCTCGGCCAAGGCCGGCCTGGACGGCTTCGCCAGCGGATTGGCCGATGCGCTCGCCGGCACCGGAGTGCAGGTGCTGATCGTGCGGCCGGGTTTTGTCATCGGCCGCATGACACAGGGTATGAGGCCCGCACCGCTGGCCAGCACACCGGCGCAGGTGGCCGCGGCGGCCGCGCGCGCACTGGCCAGGGGCCGGCGCACAGTGTGGGTTCCCGGGGCGCTGCATCCGCTGTTCATCGGGATGCGGTTGCTGCCGCAGTTCATCTGGCGGCGGATGCCGCGATGACCCGCGCCCGTTGCGACACACAGCACAGTGCTGAGGAGAAGCGGCGCCGATGATCGTCGTGGTCGGGATCGGCGCCGACGGGATGCCGGGCTTATCGGAGGTGTCGCGCTCCGAATTACGCCGCGCCACAGTGATTTACGGGTCACGCAGGCAACTGGGCCTGCTCGACGATACGGTGGGCGCGGCACGTCGGGAGTGGCCCTCCCCGCTGCTGCCCGCTGTGAACGGCCTGCTCGAGCACCCGGCTGACGTGCATGTGCTGGCCAGCGGCGACCCGCTGCTGCATGGTATCGGGACGACACTGATCCGGATGTTCGGGTGCGAGCGGGTGCGGGTGCTGCCGCACGTGTCGGCAGTCTCGCTGGCGTGCGCGCGGTTGGGCTGGGCGGTCCAGGACACCGATGTGATCAGCCTGGTCAGCACACCCCCGCACACCGCTGTGCGCCGCGGCGGCCAGGCGATCGTGCTGTCTCGCAGCGGCGAATCTCCGGCCGCGGTGGCGCGGCTGCTCGTCGAACAGGGGCGGGGGGACTCCGAGTTCAGCGTGCTCGAACAACTCGGCGGCCCCGGGGAGCGTTGCTGGCGCGGCACGGCCCGCGATTACGCGGCTCAAGCACCCGCCGAGGTCGACGACCTCAACGTCATCGCGGTGCGCTACCTGCCCGACCAGCGGGTGTCGCCGGTGCCCGACGACGCGCTCGTCCACGACGGGCAGATCACCAAGTCGGGCATCCGCGCCGTGACGCTGTCGGTGCTGGCGCCGCGGCCCGGGGAACGGTTGTGGGATGTCGGCGCGGGCGCGGGCAGCATCGCTGTCGAATGGTGCCGGAGTTGGCGGGGCTGTACCGCCGTGGCATTCGAACGCGACGAACGCCGCCGCCGCAATATCGGGTCCAATGCGGCCGCGTTTGGGCTGGACATCGAACTGCGCGGCGAGGCACCGGAAGCGTTCGACGGTGCTCCGGCACCGTCGGTCATATTCATCGGGGGTGGCCTCACCCGGCCGGGTCTGCTCGAAGCATGTCTGGACCATCTGCCCGGCGGTGGGCGCCTGGTCGCCAACGCTGTCACAGCAGAATCCGAAGTTGTTCTGGTGCAAGCATATTCGCGGATAGGCGGAAAGTTGCGACGGTTCCAGCATTACCAGGGTGAGCCGCTGGGCACCTTTACCGGTTGGCGTCCGCAGCTGCCGGTTACCCAGTGGGAGGTGAGCAAACAGTGACGGTGTATTTCATCGGTGCAGGTCCCGGCGCCGCCGACTTGATCACGGTGCGGGGCCGGCGGCTGCTCAGCACCTGCCCGGTCTGTTTGTACGCCGGATCGATCATGCCCGACGATCTGCTGGCCTGCTGCCCGCCGCACGCCCGGGTTGTCGACACCGGTTCGCTGACCCTGGAGCAGATCATCACCGAGATCGCCGACGCCGACGCCGCCGGTCACAACGTGGCGCGGCTGCATTCCGGTGACCCGTCGCTGTACAGCGCGCTGGCCGAACAGTGCCGCCGGTTAAACGCGCTGGGTATCGACTACGAAATCGTGCCCGGCGTACCGGCTTTCGCGGCTGCGGCCGCTGCGTTACAGCGTGAGCTCACCGTGCCGGGGGTGGCGCAGACGGTGACGCTGACCCGGGTGGCGACGCTGTCGACACCCATGCCGCCCGGCGAAGACCTCACCGCGCTGGCCCGATCCGGCGGCACCCTGGTGCTGCACCTGGCGGCCGCGCAGATCGACAGCGCCGTACCGCAGCTGCTGGCCGGCGGATACCAGCCCGAAACACCAACGGCGGTGGTGGCTTTCGCCAGCTGGCCGCAGCAGACTGTGCTGCGCGGCACGCTGGCCGATATCGTGCAACAGGTTCACGACGCCGGTATCACCAAAACCGCCGTCATCATCGTCGGCGAGGTGCTGGCCGCTGAGGGATTCACCGACAGCTACCTGTATTCGGCGGCCCGGCGCCGCCGCGCCCGGTCCGATCACCCGGCCCCCGCCCGGCCCGCGTTCCCGCGGGAGGGGCACTGATGCGGGTGCTGCTGCTGGGCGGCACCGGCGAAGCCCGGGCGTTGGCCGCACGGCTGCACCCGCAGGTCGACCTGGTCAGCTCGCTGGCCGGGCGGGTGCCGCGTCCGGCGCTGCCGGCCGGGGCGGTGCGCATCGGCGGGTTCGGCGGCGTCGACGGGCTGCGGCGCTGGCTGCGCGACGAGCAGATCGGCGCCGTCGTCGACGCCACCCATCCGTTCGCGCAAACCATCACGGCGCACGCCGCCGAGGCGTGCGCCGACCTGGGGCTGCCCTACCTGGTGCTGGCCCGGCCCGCGTGGGACCCCGGCGACGCGATCGTGGTGACATCCGACCGAGAAGCAGCGAAGACCGTTGCTGTCCAGGGGTTTTCCCGGGTGTTTCTCACCACAGGCAGATCGGGTGTCGGCGCGTTCGCCGACAGCGACGCGTGGTTTTTGATCCGGGCGGTCACCGCGCCGGACCCCGCCGTCTTGCCGCGCCGGCACCAGCTGGTGCTCTCCCGCGGACCGTATCACTACGACGGGGAATACGCGCTGCTGGCGGAACACCGCATCGACGCGCTGGTGACCAAAAACAGCGGCGGCGAGATGACACGCGCCAAGCTCGACGCGGCCGCGGCGCTGCAGATCCCCGTCGTGATGGTCAGCCGCCCGCCGCTGCCGGCGGGTGTGACGACGGCGAGCACCGTCGAGGAAGCGGTCGCGTGGGTGGCCAACGCTTCGGGGTGTCATCGGCGCCGGTAGTCACCGACGCCGTTGTGCAATCACGGCTTTCGGCCCGCCTCGGCGGTGATCGGTCTTGGCGCGCACCGCGACCGTTCGGATACATGGCCGGCGGGTGCTGGCCGGCGTCCCGGCCCGCCCCGCGAACCCGCGCACGCCTGTCATACCGGCCCGCTTCCCGCAGAATACCGGGTAGGGTATATATCGTTTGTCGGAACAATGCGGCCGTGACGGGCCGCGAGGCCGTCATTGCGTGGTCATAAGGAGTAGGGGAGACATGCCAGCAGCAGCGTTGGCCGCCGCGCCTTGCGCCGGTGGGGTGTCCGGGCGGGCGGCTCGGGGGTATACCCGTACCGGCACACCCTCCCGAAACCCATTTCCGTCGGGGGCGAGCTTTCCTGTTCGGCGCGGCGGTGCGGGCATGAAACGATGGAGCGGCTCGCACGAGGCCGCTGGCGGAGGGAACGTCAGATGTTGACCATGCTCAAGCGGACGTGGGTGCCGCTGGTCGTCATCGTTGTCGTCGCTATTGGCGGTATCGCCGTCAACCGGCTGCGTGGCGTTTTCGGTTCCGATGAGATTTTCACCTCGACCGGCACCGCGGAGAGGATCGTGAATTTCAACCCTAAACGCGTGACCTACGAGGTGTTCGGGCCCGCCGACACGGCGGGAAGTGTCAGCTACTTGAACAAGTTGGCGGAGCCCGAGCAGGCCACCTTCACCAGCCTGCCCTGGACCTACACCCTCACCACGACGATACCGACCGTGGTCGCCGATGTGGTGGCCCAAGGCAACAGCGACAGCATCGGCTGTCGCATCACCGTGAACGGTGAGGTGAAGGACGAGCATGTCATCCGGGAGCACCACGCCCAGGCCTTCTGCCTGGTGAAAGCCGCATGAGCGCCGACGACGGCACCCGCCCGGTCTTCATGCGGGCGGTGCGGACGTTCGCGGTGCCGATCATTCTGGCGTGGTTGCTGCTGACGCTGGCGGTGAACCTGCTGGTACCGCCGATCGAGGTGGTCGCGAGACAGCACGCGGTGACCATGTCACCGCAGGATGCCCCGGCGATGATCGCCGCGAAACGCATCGGCAAGAAATTTCACGAGTTCGATTCGGACAACCTGGTGATGGTCGTCCTGATCGGTGATAAAGAACTCGGCACCGAGGCTCACCGCTACTACGACGGCTTGGTGAAAAAGCTGGAGGCAGACACCACGCACGTCCAGCATGTCCAAAACTTGTGGGCAGACCGCATCACTGCCGCCGGTGTCCAAAGCAGCGACGGTAAAGCCGCCTACGTCCAGCTCAACATCGCCGGCGATCAGGGCAGCACCCTGGGAAACCAGTCCGTCAACGCGGTGCGGACGATTGTCGACAGATCCCCGCCGCCGCCCGGGATCAAGGCATACGTCACCGGTCCGGGTGCCCTCACGACGGATATGAACGAGGCCGCCGACAAAAGCATGTTCAAAATGATGGGCGTGACCGGCGTGGTCATTATGATCATGCTCTTCATCGTTTATCGCTCCCTCAGCACCGTGCTTCTGGTTCTCGTGATGGTCGGTTTCGAGATGGGCACGGCCCGGGGGATCGTCGCGATTCTCGGAAATTACAATCTCCTGGGATTTTCGACGTTCGTGGTGGCCATGCTGTCGTCACTGGCGATCGCGGCCGGAACGGATTACGCGATATTCCTGATCGGCCGCTACCACGAGGCGCGCCAGGCCGGTCAAGATCGGGAAACAGCGTATTACACGATGTTCCGGGGAACCTACCATGTCATCTTGGGCTCGGGGCTGACAATTGCCGGAGCATCGTTTTGCCTGCACTTCGCGCGGCTGGCCTACTTCAGTGCTCTGGGTATTCCGTCCGCACTGGGGCTGCTCGTCGTTATCGCCGGGGCGCTGACCGTTGCGCCCGCCGTGGTCGCCGTGGCCACGCGGTTCGGCCTGCTCGACCCGAAACGGATGATCAAGGCTCGCGGGTGGCGTCGGGTCGGCACCGCGGCGGTCCGCTGGCCAGCGCCGATCTTCGTGGCCTCCTTGCTGATCGCTTTGGTCGGGGTGGTGCTCATGCCGGGCATGAGGATCAGCTTCGACGATCGCTTCTACATTCCCGCCCGGTTCCCATCCAATATCGGATACACGGCGGCCGAGCAGCATTTCAGCGCCGCCAGGCTGAACCCTGACATTCTCATGATCGACGCCGATCACGACATGCGGAATTCAAGCGACATGATCATCTTGGACCGGATCGCCAAGGATATCTTCCGTACACCCGGTATTGCCAGAATACAAAGCATCACCAGGCCGCTGGGAAGCCCGATCGAACATACCTCGATACCGTTCCAGGTCAGCATGCAGGCGATTCCGATTCAAGAAAACCTGCAGTTCATGAAGGACCGGATGGCCGATATGCTCAAAATGAGCGACGACCTGGGTGTCATGATCGGGTCGATGGAGCGGTTGCAGGATTTGATGCGCCAGATGACCGACACGACTCATCACATGAATATCGACATGAAAGAGCTCAAAGCCACCGTCGACGAGATGAGAGATCATCTGGCGGATTTCGATGATTTCGCCAGGCCGCTGCACGGTTATGTTTTCTGGGAAAAACACTGTTTCAACATCCCGATCTGCTGGGCGACGAGATCACTATTCGACGCGCTCGACGATGTCGACAAATTCAGTGCAGACATGGACGCGCTGCTGAAGGACATGGATCATTTCGATGCGGTGCTGCCGAAAATGCTCGCAGAGTTTCCGCCGATTATCGCGGTCACGAAGGCCATGCGCGGCAGCCTTCTCACCATGCACAGCAGTTTCGCGGGGCTGGTCAACCAGATGGCGCGCATGACAGACACCGCCAGTGCGATGGGCGAGGCGTTTGACTCCGCAAAGACCGGTGACTACTTCTATCTGCCGCCGGAGGCGTTCGACAATCCCGACTTCCAGAAAGGGCTCAAGCTCTTCCTGTCCCCCGACGGTAAAGCGGCGCGCTTCATCATCACCCACACCGCAGACCCGGCCACGCCCAAGGGCATCGCCGCGGTCAAGCCCGAACTCCTCGCCGCCCGGGAAGCCGTGAAGGGGACGCCGCTGGCCGACGGCAAGTTCTATCTGACCGGGACAGCGGCGGTGTACAACGACATACAAACCGGAATGAGATACGACCTGGCCATCGTGGGAATAGGGGCGCTGACACTGATTTTCGTCGTCATGGTGATGATCACCCGCGCCCTGGTCGCCTCCCTGGTGATCGTCGGCACGGTGCTGGTGTCGCTGGGGGCCGCCTTCGGGCTCTCGGTGCTGGCGTGGCAATACCTGGTCGGCTCGGACCTGAACTGGATCGCGCCGGTGTTCGGGTTGATCATCCTGCTGGCCGTCGGATCCGACTACAACCTGCTGTTGGTATCGCGGTTCCAGGAGGAGATCAGCGCGGGATTACGGACCGGCATTATCCGCTCCGTGGGCGAAACCGGTCAGGTGGTCACCGCGGCGGGCCTGGTGTTCGCGTTCACCATGATGTCCATGGTCGCCAGCGACGTGCGCTCCATCGGCCAGGCCGGCAGCACGATCGGCCTCGGCCTGCTGTTCGACACCCTGGTCGTGCGCTCGCTGATGACACCGTCGATTGCGGCGCTGCTGGGGCGCTGGTTCTGGTGGCCGCAACGGGTGCGCCGCCGCCCGGCCAGCTATCTGCTGCGGGCCTTCGGACCGCGACGGCTGGTCCGTTCCCTGCTGCTAAGGGAGGATTCGGAGGCGGTGACCGACAGGCTCCAGGGGGTGTCCAGCTAGGACGCTGCTCCGCAAGGAATGCCACATGCGGCCGTCACCAGGATATTCACCAGGGCATATCGCCTCGCTGCCCCGCCGGGTAACCGAGACGGGTTAACCGATTAGCGTTGCCGGGCGACGATCACCGGCGTGCACACGGTTCGCAGCACCGTTGTGCAGACCGACCCGAGCACCATGCCGGCAAAACCACTGCGCCCGGGGCTGCCCACGACGACGAGTTGGGCTGATCCGGCGTGCTCGAGCAGGCGCTCCGCGGGCCGGTTGACAACGACCATGCGCTGGACGGTCACGTCCGGGTAGCGTTCCTGCCAGCCGGCCAACCGCTCGGCCAGCGTTTTCTCGGCGGCCGATTGCAGGGCCGACCACGAGCGCCTGGTCAACCCGGTCCACTCCCGATTCGCCAGGGCCGGAACCTCGGCGTCGGTCCAGGCGTACAGGGCGATCAGCTCGGCACCCCGCCGGGAAGCCTCGTCGAATGCGAGGGCGGTGGCCGGCTCCGAGGCCGGCGAACCGTGGATGCCGACGAGCACCGGCCCCTGCAGCGGCAGTGACGCCTCGCTGTGGATCACCGCGACCGGGCAGTGGGCGTAATGCACCAGCCCCGGGAGAACGGATCCGAAGGGCAGGCGTCTTACGGCCCGCTGGCCGCGGCAACCCGCGACAATCAGGTCGGCTTTCCGGGACAAGTCGACAAGCGCGGGAACCGGCGCCCCGGAGATCAGCTCACTGTTGATCGGCGGGCGGGTGTGCTCGTCGGTCATATCCTCGACGAACCGAACCGCCTCTTCCAGAACCCGGTGTGCCTGCAGTTTCGGCTGCGGGGAGGCGGCCACGTACACCAGGGTCAGCGCCGTGTTGCGCAGCACCGCCTCGCGGGCGCCCCAGCGCAGCGCGGCATGTGAATGCGCGGCGCCGTCGATACCGACGACGATTCCCGGCTGCGCTACCGCGCTGGACATCGTGGCGCCTCGTCCCTGCACAATCCGCTCCGCAGCTTCGACGGTACACCGCGCCGGTGCCGGTCCACAGGGGTAGCGGCGCACCAAACGGCGACCGCGGTGCCGGCTAACGCTGCCGGGCGACGATCACCGGTGTGCGGGCCGCGTGCACCACCGCCGTGCTGACCGATCCGAGCAGCATGCCGGCAAAGCCGCCGCGCCCGTGGCTGCCCACGATCACCAGCTGGGCCGACTCAGCGCGCTCGAGCAGGTGCTGTGCCGGCCGGTTGGGGACCACCACCCGGTGGACGGTGACGTCGGGGTAGCGGTCCCGCCAGCCGGCCAACCGTTCGGCCAGGGTTTCCTCGGCCTCCGATTGCAGCGCCGACCACGATGTTCGGGTCAACCCCGTCCATTCCCGGTGTGTCATGTCGGGCACCTCGGCGTCAGTCCAGGCGTACAGGGCGACCAACTCCGCCCCCCGCCACGACGCCTCATCGAAAGCGATGGCGGTAGCCAGCTCCGACACCGGCGACCCGTCGATCCCGACCAGCACCGGTCCGTGCGCCGGCGGAACGACCCCGTCGCGAATCACCGCCACCGGGCAGTGGGCGTGATGCACCAGCCCGGTACTCACCGAACCCAGCAGCACGCGTTTCACCGCACCCTGGCCGCGACTGCCCACAACGACCATGTCGGCTTTCGTGGACACGTCGACGAGCGCGGGAACCGGCGGCTCGGAGATCAGCTCGCTTTTGATGCGTAGGCGGCTGCGGTCGCCGGCCATCTCCTCGACGACCTGGACCGCGTCGGCGAGCACCTGCCGTGCCCTGCCTTCCAGCTGTTGCAGGACCTCAGCCGGGACGACGCCTCCCGGCCACTGCGTCAGTATCGGCGAGCCGGCCGGGATCGGGGCCGCGGCGTACACCAGTGTCAGGGCCGCGTTGCGTATCGTCGCCTCCTGGACGGCCCAGCGCAGGGCGGCGTGCGAATGCGCGGAGCCGTCGATACCGACGACAATTCCCGGCTGCGCGAGTGCAGTGGGCATCGTGTTGCCTCGTTTCGGGAAAAAAGTCAGTGACACCCTGGGTCGACAGTAGCGCCCCGAGAAGCTTGCCGAGGTGTGCTCACAGGCAGTGGTTTTAGGCAGTTGTCACCAGCCGGGTTTTCCCGCGACCCGGCCGGTGAACTCAGCCCGGGTAGCGCCGCGGGGTGAACACCCGGTCACCGGAATCCGAAGAGTACCACTGTGTTTGCGACGATCCGATGATCAGCAGGCAGCGCATGTCGACGTCGGCGGGATCCAAATCGGCCAGCCGCACCACGCGGACTTGCTCACCTGGCCCGGACACATCGCGGCCGATCACCACCGGAGTACCTGGATCGCGATGCGCCAGCAACAGATCCCGCATGGCGGCCACCTGCCACGTTCGTGTCGTGGACGCCGGGTTGTAGATCGCCAGCACCAGGTCAGCAGCGGCTGCGGCGGACAGCCGCGCGGCGATCACCCGCCACGGTTTGAGCCGGTCAGACAACGAGATCACCGCATAGTCGTGGCCCAGCGGGGCGCCGACCCGGCTGGCCACCGCCTGCGCTGCGGTCATCGCGGGCACGACCCGCACTCGCACGCCCGGCCACTGTTTGGCCTCTTCGAGCACCGCGGTGGCCATCGCAAAAACCCCCGGATCACCCGAGGACACCACCGCGACCGCGCGTCCCTGCTCAGCCAGTTCGCAGGCCAGCCGGGCGCGCGCGGTTTCGTCGGTGTTGTCGGAGGGGTGGCGGCGCTGAGCGTCGCGCACCGGCACGCGATCCAGGTACCGCCGGTAGCCGATCAGATCGGTGGCCGCGGCGAGCTCGCGGCGACACTGCGGGGTCATCCAGTCGGCCCCGCCGGGCCCCAGCCCCACCACCGCGACGCCGCCCGCCGGTTCGGCCCGGTGTCCCCCCGGCAGCAGCGCCAGCGAGAAGTAGGGCACGCTGGTCGCGTCGACCTCCGCGGCCGGCGACACCCGCTGCCCGGGTGTACTGGCCCGCTCCACATAGACCGCCTCGCCGAGACGGCCGGCCAGTGAAAGCGCTTCCCGCACCGCTGGATAAGAGCGACCCAGCTTCAACACGACGGCGGCGTCCGTGTCGGCAAGCCGGTGGGTCAGCTCGGCGAGGCTCAATGTGCCCGGCAGCACCGACAGCACCTGGTCGCCGGCCACCAGCGGAGTGGCGATGGCCGCCGCTGCCGCGCTGACCGAGGTCACGCCCGGCACGATGACCGCGTTGAACCGCTGGGTCAGTCGCGTGTGTAGGTGCATATAGGAGCTGTAGAACAACGGATCGCCCTCGGCGAGCAGCGCCACGTCGCGCCCGGCGTCCAGATGCGCCGCGATCCGCTCAGTGGCTTCGGCGTAAAAATCCTGGAGTGCGCCGGCATAGCCGCCCGGATGGTCCGTCGCCTCGGTGGTGACCGGATAAATGAGGTGCTCCTCGATGTGGCCGGGCCGCAAATACGGTGCAGCGATAGCACGCGCGATGCTGCGGCCGTGGCGGGCGCTGTGGTAGGCGACCACATCGGCGTCGCCGATCACCCGGGCGGCTTTGACCGTCACCAATTCGGGGTCGCCCGGCCCCAGCCCTACCCCGAAAAGCGTTCCCCGCTTAGTCATGTGCACCGGCCGCGATCGCGTTGACGGCCGCGGCGGCCAGCGCGCTTCCGCCGCGGCGTCCCCGCACAACAAGATAGGCCATACCGCGCGGGCGGTCGATGAGCTCCTGCTTGGCTTGGGCGGAGCCGACGAAGCCCACCGGGCCGCCGAGCACAGCGGCCGGCGCCGGGACCCCATCGTCGAGCAGCTCGAGCAGCCGGAACAGGGCCGTGGGCGCGTTGCCAATCGCCAGCACCGCGCCGCCCAGCCGGTCGGCCCACAGCTCGACACCGGCCGCCGATCGGGTGGTGTGCTGCCGGTCGGCGAGCTCAGCAGCCCGCGAGTCGGCCACCAGTGACACCACTTCATTGCCGGCCGGCAGCCGCCTTCTGGTGATGCCGGCGGCCACCATCGACGAGTCGCACACCACCGGGGCGCCGCCGCGCAGCGCGGCGCCGGCGCGGGTGACAACATCGTCGGTGTAGGCGATGTGCTCGGTGAGGTCGACCTGGCCGCAGGTGTGGATCAACCGCACCACGACATCTGCCACATCGGGGGGGAAACCCGTCAAATCCGCTTCGGCGCGGATGGTCGCGAATGATCGCCGGTAGATCTCCGCGGCATCGCGAATGTAGTCGAGCACCCGATCACCCTACGGCTTAACCTGCGGGTGACCACCGGCTGTGCCGGACGTCGCCGCGCCGGGGAGCGCCGCGTCCCGCAGCAGTCGGTATCCCTCTGCGGTGGCCACCAGAACCTGGCCCACGGGCGGGCTGCCGCATGCCCGCGCGCAGCCGACGAAGTGCCGGTGGCCGGTGCTGTCAGCAGTGCGGGCGGCTGCGGCGGCGTCCGCGCGCACATCGGCAGCAGAGTGGGCGCAGCCCGGGCTTCCGGTGCATGCGCTCACCCTCAGCCAGGCAGACGTCTCATCGAAAACCAAGCCTGCCGCGTCCAACACCCGCAGTGCTGCGCCGGCGCGGCTCTCGTCCAGGTCGCACAGCAGCACCGACCGCCACGGTGTCACCACCAGCGGCGCGTCGAAGGTGGCCAGGGATTGGGCGACCGTTGACCGCAGAATACCCAGCGGCACCGCGGCGCCCAGGGCGATGCGGCCGTCGTCCTGGTGTAACAGCCCCAGCGGTGGTGTCGTGACCGGACGAAACGGGGTCGCCCCCGGCTCAACACCGGGCAGCAGAGCGGACAGGTCATCCAGTTCGCTTATACGCCAAGCGTTTTCCCGAACCTCAAGGAATCTGACGGCTAATTCGACCAATGTCGGCACCACCTCAGTGGCGCTGAGCCGCAGGCCGGTATCACGGCCGGCGACCAGTAACGCGACCGCGTCGTCGAGAAGATGAACACCCAGGTCAGCGCCCAGGCCGGCGACGTCGGCGCGACCGTCGTCGATACTGAACCAGAACCGGCCCGGCAGTGCCGCAAGCCTGGGTTCGGCCCGGATCGCCGCGTCCAGCTCGCGGACCCAGCCGCGGACGTCAGCGCGCCCGCCGACCCGGCCGGAAAGCGGCGAGGCGACGATGTTGCGGACCCGCTCGTGGGTTGCCGACGGCAACAGACCGGCCCGGTCGATGGCATGGGCGACCGCGGCGGTGTCATCGACTCTGCGTATTTGGAGATTGCCGCGAGCGGTCAGCTCCAGTGTCGCCGCGCCGAACCGGTCTGCCACCCTGGCCAGCACCGCCAACTGTGCGGCGGTCAACACCCCACCGGGCAGCCGGATCCGCACCAGCGCGCCATCGGCGGCCTGATGGACGCGCAAGGCGCCGGGGCACCCGTCGCGGACGCGGGTTCTGCTCACCCGTTAACCGTACGGCCCGGACATCGCCCAGCGACACACACCGGCCCTGCGGCGTAGGGTGCTCAGTGTGACTAACGACGTTGGTGGGCCGCTGAACTCGGCGTTCACTGCATCGCGTGGCGGTGGTTTCGTCGCGATCTGAGGGCGGCGCCGATGGCTGAGAGCTTGATGGCATGGAGGGACGGTGCGTTGGTCACCGTCGATCAGCGTGCGCTGCCGCACCAGCTGCGCTGGTTGCGGATCACGACGGTCGACGAGCTCATCGACGCGATCACCTCGCTGGCGATCCGGGGCGCTCCGGCGCTGGGGGTGTCGGGGGCGTTCGGGGTGGCACTGGCGGCGTTGGCGCACGCCGGTGATACGGAGAAGGTGCAGCTGGAGGCCGCGCGTATCGCATCGGCGCGGCCGACCGCGGCCAACCTGAACTGGGGGGTACAGCGCGCAGTGGCCAAACTGCCGCAGGGCGCCCAGGCGGTGCTGGACGAGGCCCTCGAGATGCTGGCCGAAGCTGGCCGTGTCGACCGGGCCGCCGCCAGCCATGCGGCGGACCTGGTGCTGCGGTTATGCCGGCGGCGGCCGTTGCGGGTCCTCACCCACTGCAACACCGGGCGGCTAGCCACCGCGGGTTTCGGCACGGCGCTGGGGGCGCTGCAGGTGTTGCATGCGCGGGCCGCGATCGGCGAAGTGCTGGTCGCCGAGACACGCCCGTTGTTGCAGGGAGCCCGGTTGACGACGTGGGAGCTGCGTGAGGCCGGTATCCCGCACCGGCTGACCATCGACTCCGCTGCGGCATGGGCAATGGCGGACGGACAGGTGGACTGCGTGATCGTCGGAGCGGACCGTATCAGCGCCGACGGGTCGGTCGCCAACAAGATCGGCACCTACGGCCTGGCCCTGGCGGCCCATCATCACCGTATCCCGTTTATCGTCGTCGCCCCCGAATCCACGCGGGATCTGGCCACCACGCACGGCCGGGATATCGTTGTCGAGCAGCGCGCCGCGGCCGAAATCACCCAGCTGGGCGGTGTGGCCACCGCGCCGGCAGACACCGCGGTATTCAACCCCGCCTTCGACGTCACCCCGCCGGAACTGGTGACCGCAGTCGTCACCGAAAACGGTGTGGTCGGCGCAGCCAACCACAGTGTGGCAGGCGAGATTCCGCAGATCGCCCGCGAACTGTACGCGCGCGGCTGGATGCCGGGCAGCGCCGGCAACATCTCGGTCCGCACCGGCCAGACCGCACTGATCACCGGCAGCGGACTGTCCAAAGGCGAGCTCACCACCCGAGATCTCGTGACGGTGACTGTCGCCGACTCCCAACAGCTTTCAGGTGCGGTACCGCCCTCAGCGGAGACCCCGGTGCACACCGCGATCTACCGCGCCACCGATGCGCAGGCAGTCGTGCATGTGCATCCGCCGCATGCCACCACCCAGTCGATCGACGCCCCCGCGGTGTTGCGGTTCAGCGGTTATGAGCTCATCAAGGGCCTTGCGGCAAACGAAACCGTCGCCGTCCCGGTGTTCACCAACCACGCTGAGATCGGCCGCATCGGCGCTGATATCGAGCGCTACCTGATCGGGCACCCCGACACGCCGCCGGTGCTGTTCATCGCCGGGCACGGCATCACGGCCTGGGGTGCCAGCCTGGCCCAGGCCCGCGACCGCGCGGAATGCCTGGAGGCCATCTGCGAACTGGTCACCTTGACCGGTCGTCGCGAGATCAGCACCCACCCGAAGAACAGCAGGAGGCATTGAGATGACCCTGCTTCAGGTGATGGCCGACGGCGCAGCCGCCGATGTGCGGCTGCGCACCGACAACCCGGCCGAGATCGAGACCGAATTAGCCGGCCGCGGAATCAGGTTCGACCGCTGGCCCGCGCAGCCGGGACGCACCGCAACAGCGTCCGCCGCCGAGATCCTGGACGCCTACGGCGACCGGATCAGCGCACTCAATGCCGGCGGACGCTACCGGGTCATCGACGTGGCCCGGCTGCATCCCGACGACCAAGACCCGGGCTGGGCGGCCACCGCCAAGGCCGCCCGGGACACGTTCCGTTCCGAGCACCGTCACGCCGAGGACGAAGTGCGGTTCTTCGCCGCCGGGCGGGGCTGCTTCTACCTGCACCTGCCCGGGGAGGTCGTCGCGGTGGTGTGTGAAGAGGGTGACCTGCTGTCGGTGCCGGCCGCCACACGGCACTGGTTCGATATGGGTGAGCGCCCCGATTTCGTGGCGATCCGGTTTTTTGAACAGCAGGGCGGCTGGATCGGCGACTTCACCGGCGACCCTATCGCCACACGGTTTCCGACGCTCGATGAGCTTGTCGCGGCATGATCACCGCGATCGTCCTCGACATCGAAGGCACCACCAGCCCGACCCGCTCGGTGCGCGAGAACCTCTACGGCTACACCAAAGCCCGCCTCGGCCGGTGGCTGGCCGATAACCGCTGCGGCCCAGCCGATTCGGTGATAGCTGCCACCCGCGAACTGGCCGGACGACCCGAAGCCGACGCAACCGAGGTAACGGAAATCCTTTGCCGCTGGCTTGATTCGGATGTCAAGGCCGAACCGTTGAAGACCGCGCAGGGTTTGATCTGCGCGGAGGGTTTCCGCAGCGGCGACCTGCGTGGGGAATTCTTCGACGACGTACCGCCGGCGCTGTCCTCCTGGCATGACGCCGGCATAAGACTCTACGTGTACTCATCGGGTTCGGCTCGCAATCAACAGGATTGGTTTGCGCATGCCCGGGGTGGTGAGCTGGCGTCGTTGATCAGCGGCTGGTTCGACCTGACCACAGCCGGACCCAAGCGGGACGTGTCCTCCTACCGCAGGATCGCCGGGAGCATCGGACTGTCCGGGCAGCAGATCCTGCTGCTCTCCGATCACGCCGACGAACTCGACGCCGCAGCGGCCGCGGGCTGGTCGGTGCTCGGCGTGACCCGCCCGGGCGAACCTCACCCGCCGCGGCCCCCGCACCGCTGGGTCACCACCTTCGCCGAGGTCGACGTGCTGTCGGCGCTGGGTGAGCACCGACCCGGTGCCGGCGGGTGTCGCTGATCCGGCGCTGGTGCGGTACGAATGACGGGTGCCCGACCCGACCGTGCTGTTGCTGTCAACATCTGACACCGATTTGATCACCGCCCGCGCGAGCGGCGCCACCTACCGGTGGGCCAACCCGGCACGACTGGCTGACCCCGCCACTGATACGGAGCTGTCCCGCCTGCTGGACGGCGCCGACGTCGTCGTGGTGCGGATCCTCGGCGGGTACCGGGCTTGGCAGCACGGCATCGACACGGTACTGGCCAGCGGTCTTCCCACCATCCTGGTCAGCGGTGAACAAGCCCCGGACGCCGATCTGACCCAGCGGTCCACCGTCGCGGCCGGCATCGCGTTGCAGGCCCACGTCTATCTGGCCCACGGCGGCGTGGAAAACCTGCGCCAGTTGTACGCCTTCGTGTGCGACACCGTGCTGATGACCGGCATGGGGTTCAGCCCGCCGGCGCGCACCCCGAGCTGGGGGCTGCTGCAGCGTCCCCGGGCAGATGTCGACGGCCCGACTATCGCGGTGCTCTACTACCGCGCCCAGCAACTCGCCGGCAACACCGGCTACGTTGAGGCGCTGTGCCGGGCCATCGAATCCGCCGGGGGCCGCGCGCTGCCGGTGTACTGCGCGTCGCTGCGCACCGCCGAACCCGACATGCTGCAGATGCTCGCTCAGGCTGACGCGATGGTCGTCACCGTGCTGGCCGCCGGGGGAGTCCGGCCCGCGACAGCGTCGGCCGGAGGCGACGACGACTCGTGGAACGTCGAAGATCTCGCGGCGCTGGATATTCCGATCCTGCAAGGATTGTGCCTGACCACCCCGCGGCAGCAATGGCACACCAGCGACGACGGGCTCAGCCCGCTCGATGTGGCCAGTCAGGTGGCGGTGCCGGAGTTCGACGGGCGCATCATCACAGTTCCTTTCTCGTTCAAAGAGATCGACGATGAAGGATTGATTTCCTACGTCGCCGACCCGGAACGCTGCGCGCGGGTCGCCGGCCTGGCGGTACGCCACGCGCAGCTGCGCCGGATCCCGAATCCGGAAAAACGGGTGGCGCTCGTGTTCTCCGCGTACCCGACCAAGCACGCCCGCATCGGTAACGCGGTGGGCCTGGACACCCCGGCCAGCGCCGTGCGGCTGTTGCAGGCCATGCGGGAGCACGGATATCAGGTCGGCGACATCCCCGGTGTCGACGCGCAAGACGGTGACGCGCTGGTGCACGCCCTGATCAAGCATGGTGGTCAGGATCCCGACTGGCTCACTGAGGCACAGCTGGCAGATAACCCCATCCGGGTGCGCGCCAGCGACTATCGCGCCTGGTTCGCTACCTTGCCCGCTGATTTCGCCGCGGCAGTACAGGAGCATTGGGGGCCGCCGCCGGGGGAGCTGTTCGTCGACCGCAGCCGCGACCCCGACGGTGAAATCGTGATCGCGGCAATGCAAGCCGGCAATGTGGTGGTGATGATCCAGCCGCCGCGTGGGTTCGGCGACAACCCGGTGGCGATCTACCACGATCCGGACCTGCCGCCCAGTCACCACTACCTGGCGGCGTACCGCTGGCTGGGCACCGGTTTCCCCAACAGTTTCCAGGCCCACGCCATCGTGCACCTGGGCAAACACGGCAACCTGGAGTGGCTGCCGGGAAAGACGCTGGGGCTTTCGGCGGGTTGCGCGCCCGACGCCGCACTGGGCGATGTGCCGCTGGTGTACCCGTTTCTGGTCAACGATCCCGGGGAGGGCACTCAGGCCAAACGGCGAGCGCACGCCGTACTGGTCGACCATCTCATCCCGCCGATGGCGCGCGCCGAAACGTACGGCGACATAGCCCGTTTGGAGCAGCTGCTCGATGAACACGCGGCCATCGCCGTGCTGGATCCCGCGAAGCTGCCTGCAGTGCGCCAGGAGATCTGGACACTGATCCGGGCCGCCAGAATGGACCATGACCTCAACCTGGCCGGTCGGCCGGAAGATGACACGTTCGACGAGATGCTGCTGCACATCGACGGCTGGTTGTGTGAGATCAAAGACGTTCAGATCCGCGACGGGCTGCACATTCTTGGTCAAAAGCCAACAGGACAAGCCGAACTCGACCTGGTGCTGGCGATCCTGCGGGCCCGCCAGCTCTTCGGCGGTGCCACGTCCCTGCCCGGCCTGCGCCAGGCGCTGGGCCTGGCCGAGGACGGCAGCGATGAGCGCACCTCGGTCGACCGCGTTGAGGCACAGGCTCGGGAGCTGCTCACAGCTCTGCAGCAAAGGGCCTGGGACGCAGACGCTGTCGAACAGCTCACCGACGATCCCGCAGTTGCGGCGGTACTGCGGTTCGCCGCCACCCAGGTGGTCCCGCGGCTGGCGGGCACATCCACCGAGATCGAGCAGGTCCTTCGCGCGCTGGACGGGCGCTTCATCGCTGCCGGCCCGTCGGGCTCGCCGCTGCGCGGTCTGGTCAACGTTTTGCCCACCGGGCGCAACTTCTACTCCATCGACCCCAAAGCCGTGCCATCGCGGCTGGCTTGGGAAACCGGTGTAGCACTTGCGGAGTCGCTGCTGGCGCGGTACCGCAGCGACTACGGGCACTGGCCCCGTTCAGTCGGGCTTTCGGTTTGGGGAACCTCCGCGATGCGGACTGCCGGCGATGACGTCGCCGAAGTGCTTGCACTGCTGGGTGTTCGGCCAATCTGGGATGACGCCTCGCGCCGGGTCCTCGATCTCACGCCGATACCGCTGGAAGAGCTGGGCCGGCCCCGTATCGACGTCACGGTGCGCGTTTCCGGGTTCTTCCGCGACGCGTTTCCGCACGTCATCACGCTGCTCGACGACGCCGTGCAACTGGTCGCGGGCCTCGACGAACCCGAGCACGACAATTACGTGCGCGCCCACGCCCAGGCCGATCTGACGGAACATGGCGATCAACGCCGGTCCACTATAAGGATTTTCGGGTCCAAGCCGGGCACATATGGTGCCGGGTTGCTGCAGCTGATCGACAGCCGCAACTGGCGCGACGATACCGACCTCGCCCAGGTCTACACGGCTTGGGGCGGCTACGCCTATGGCCGTGGTCTCGACGGCCGGGAGGCCGGCGCGGATATGAACCGCCAATATCGCCGCATCGCGGTGGCGGCGAAGAACACCGACACCCGCGAGCATGACATCGCCGACTCCGACGATTACTTCCAATACCATGGCGGGATGGTGGCTACGGTGCGCGCGCTGACCGGACAGGCGCCGGCCGCCTATATCGGCGACAACACCCGGCCCGATGCGGTGCGCACCCGCACACTCTCGGAGGAAACCACACGTGTCTTCCGTGCCCGGGTGGTCAACCCCCGCTGGATCGCGGCCATGCGCAGGCACGGTTACAAGGGTGCTTTCGAGATGGCGGCTACCGTCGACTACTTGTTCGGGTACGACGCCACGGCACACGTGATGGCCGACTGGATGTACGAGCAGCTCGCTGAGCATTACGTACTGGACGCGCAGAACCGCAAATTCCTGGCCGAGTCCAACCCGTGGGCACTGCACGGGATGGCTGAGCGGTTGCTGGAAGCCGTCAGCCGGGGCATGTGGGCCAACCCGCCGGGCGAAACAGTGGACGGCCTGCGCCAGGTGTTGCTGCATACCGAGGGCGAGCTGGAAGGGTGAGCTGGCGCGCACCAGCCAGCGGGTCCCCCGGGGTCGCGGGGATACCGTCGACCAGCGCCGCAAACCGCCATGCGGGTACGGCCGACGGGGGTGCGGATGCTCCGACGGTTGGCGGAGCACGGTCTCGGGTACTTCACATGTGCAGTGCCCTGTTGGGTAGCGTCGGTCACCCGTTACCGGCGACGAGGTAGTTTCGCGTGAGGTGGTTTCCCGCCATGGGTAAAGCGGTTAGCGTCGAGAATCAAACTGCGGCAACACATTCCGCGGCGAAATTGCCGCCGGGTCCGCCGCGGATCGTTCCCGGGCCAGTGCAGGGTATCGCGTTCTTCGCTGCCCGGCGGTGGGTCACTCGGCAGCTGGCACGACGATACGGCAGCGCGTTCCGGCTGACCGTGCCGGTATTCGGTCGCCTGGTCGTCGTGGTCGATCCGCAGCTGGCCAAGCAGGTTTTCGCCGCCGGCCCCGAGGATCTCGGCAGTATCAAACCCAATCTCAGCCGGCTACTGGGGCCGGGTTCGGTGTTCGGACTTGACGGCGCCGATCACCGCAGGCGGCGGCGATTTCTGGCTGAGCCCTTTCACGCCAAGAACATGAAAAACTACCAGGACATCGTCGAAGAAGAGACGCTTCGCGAAGTGGCTAGCTGGCCGGAGGGCACGCCGTTTCCGACACTGCCCTCGATGAAGCGGATCACCCTCAACGTCATCCTGCGCGCGGTTTTCGGCGCGCAGGGCGCCGATCTCGACGAACTGCGGCAGGTGATCCCGCAGTGGGCCAAGTGGGCGTCCCGGCTGGCGACGTTGCCGAAACCGGCGCGAAACTACGGGCGTTTCACGCCGTGGGGCCGGCTGGCGGAATGGCGGCGCAAGTACGACACGATCGTCGACAGACTGATCGACACGGCACAGGCCGATCCGCACCTGGCGGATCGGTCCGACATCCTCGCGCTGATGCTGCGCAGTTGCTACGACGACGGTTCAGCCATGTCGCGCGAGGATATCCACGACGACCTGCTAACACTGCTCGTCGCGGGCCACGAAACGACCGCCACCACGCTGGGCTGGGTATTCGAACGCCTGAGCCGCCACCCCGAAGTGCTGTCCGCCCTGGTGGCCGAATGCGAGACCGCCGACAACGAGCTACGCCATGCGGCGATCTACGAGGTGCAGCGCACCAGGCCGGTCATCGATTTCTCCGGCCGCCGGGTCACCGCCCCGGGGTTTGAGCTCGGCGACTGGGTCATTCCCCGGGGTTACTCGATCGTCGTCAGCATCTCGGCCTGCCACACCAACCCCGACGAGTTTCCCGACCCTGACCGCTTCGATCCGCGCCGCTACATCGACGGCAAACCGTCCACCTTCGCCTGGATCCCCTTCGGCGGCGGGGCGCGGCGTTGCGCGGGCGCTGCCTTCGCCAAGATGGAAATGAACGTCGTGCTACGAACCGTGTTGCGGCACTTCACTATCGAAACCACAACAGCTCCAGGCGAGAAGTGGCGAACCGGCGGCCTTGGGTTCATGCCCAAAAACGGTGGGCGGGTCGTGGTGCATCGGCTCGTGACGGACCGCCCCGTTGCCGCCTGATGCCACTGTCACGGCCGGCGCGAGATTAGATTAGCGCTGTGACTGACAGCTTCACCGATATTGCTCGATCTCGCTACATCTTGTTGACCACGTTCACCAAGGACGGCCGACCCAAGCCGACCCCCGTCTGGGCCGCCCTCGACGGCGACCGGCTGCTGGTCATCACGGGCGAAAAGTCCTGGAAGGTGAAGCGGATCCGCAACTCGCCCCGCGTCACGCTGGCCGCCTGCGATATGCGTGGCCGCCCGCGGTCCGCCGCGGTTGAAGCCACAGCGACCATCTTGGACAAGTCATACAACGGGGCCGTCTACGACGCCATCGGTAAGCGGTACGGCCTGATCGGTCGGCTCTTTAACCTGTTCAGCAAGCTGCGGGGCGGCATGGACAACAATGTGGGGCTTGAGCTGAGGCCAGCGCACTGAGGGGCCGGCGGCTCGGCGCTGGCGGGGCATCGCCCGCAGCTAGGGCGGCGCATCAGTGCGCAGATGTTCGGCGAAGAACGCGAATACGCGACTCCACGCGTCCTCGGAAGCGATCTCGTTATAGCCGAATCCGGTGATTCGCAGCAGCGGTTGACCGGGGAGTTTGTTGGCGAAGCTGTGCCCCGCGTGCGGATAAACCTTGATATCGGCGGTGATGTGCTTCTCCAGGGCAGCTTGCCGCAGTTTGGTGGCTGCGCCGATGCCCAACGGGTCACGGGCGCCGAAGCTGGCCACGATCGGGCAGGCCCCGTCGAGTAGCGCGCTGAGGTTGCGGGGCAACGGTGTGCCGTAGAACGGCGCAGACGCGCCGAAACCCTTTGGCGACAGCACTAAAGCAAACCGGCCACCCATGCAGAAACCGACGATGCCGACACGGCCGGTGCATTCCGCCATCGACTGCAGGTGATCACGTGCCGCCATGATGTCATCAACAGCGCGGCCCCGTCTGGTCAGCAGATCCCGAAAGACTGCTGTGACGCAGCGCGCCCATCCTCCCCGCGCGAACAGGTTCGGGGTGAGCGCCACATATCCCGCCGCGGCGATGTGATCGGAGATCCGCTGCTTGTCCCGGCCGTAGCCGATGGCATCGTGCACCACGACCACACCCGGCCACGGGCCCTGCCCTTCAGGGATGCCCAGCACCGCATCGATCGGGCCGGCGGGCGTGTCGATGGTGATTGCTGTCATAATCCACTATCTAAGCCGGGCGTGGGACAGGACCGCAGCCGGGGCCCGGTGATAGTCGTCCGTGCTGATGCGGCCTGAGGGGGTTCGCCGTCAGCACTGCCCGTAACGTTGCACTGTGACCCGGCATTCGGTGGAGCTGCTGGTGGGGGGTCGGATATACAGCTCATCTCATCCTGACGCCACCGCGATGGCGGTGCGCGACGGTGTGGTCGTGTGGCTGGGCGCGGATAACACCGGCCGCGCGCACTTCCCCCATGCCCGGGTCGTCGATCTCGACGACGGGTTTGTCACGCCCGCCTTCGTCGACAGCCACATCCACGTCACCGCCACCGGCCTGACTCTCACGGGGCTGGATTTGCGGCCGGCCACGTCACGTCGCCACTGTCTGCGGATGGTCGCCGACTACGCGGCCGCCCATCGCGGCCAGCCGGTGTGGGGACACGGCTGGGACGAGTCACGTTGGCCCGAACACGAACCGCCGAGCACCGCCGAGCTGGACGCGGTACTCGGCGACCGGCCCGGCTACCTGGCCCGTATCGATATGCATTCGGCGCTGGCGTCCAGCGCGCTACGCCGCTTGGTGCCCGGATTGGCCGGAGCAGCCGGCTTCTCCGCCCAGCGGCCCCTTGTCGGCGAGGCTCATCGGCTGGTGCGGGCCGCGGCCCGCGGCCGGTTGACGGGCGGGCAACTGGCAGAGGCCCGCACCGCGGCGCTGGACGCCGCCGCTGCGTGCGGCATCGTTGCGGTGCACGAATGCGCAGGCCCGGGTATCGGCGGGCTCGACGACTGGCAGCGCGTCCGCGACAGCGGCCATCGTGTCGAGGTGATCGGTTACTGGGGCGAGGCGGTGACCAGCCCGGGCCGCGCCCGCCACCTGCTGCGCGAGACCGGTGCCCGCGGACTGGCCGGTGATCTGTTCGTCGATGGAGCACTGGGCTCGCGCACCGCCTGGCTGCACGAACCCTACGCCGATTCGCCGGAGAGCAGCGGTGTCTGCTACCTCGACCCGGAGGCGATCACCGCACACCTGCGCGCATGTACCGAAGCCGGCGTCACGGCCGGGTTTCACGTCATCGGCGATGCCGCGGTCTCGGCGGTGGTCACCGCCTTAGAACAGGTGGTCGACGCTTTCGGGGTGGCCGCTGTCGCGCGCTGCGGGCACCGCTTGGAACATGTGGAGATGGTCACCGCAGATCAGGCAGCCAAACTGGCGGCCTGGGGTGTGATCGCCAGTGTGCAACCCAACTTCGATGCGCTCTGGGGTGGTCGGCACGGGATGTACGCTGACCGGCTGGGCGCCGAGCGAGCCAGCCGGCTCAACAATGTCGCGCTGTTAGCATCGCAAGGCGTGCCACTCGCGTTCGGTTCCGACGCGCCGGTGACTGATCTGAATCCGTGGACGAGCGTGCGGGCGGCGGCCAATCACCGCACGCCCGGCAGTGCGGTATCAGCACAGGCGGCGTTCGCCGCTGCGACTCGCGGGGGCTGGCGGGCCGCCGGGGTCCGCGACGCCCTGGCGGGCACACTGACGCCCGGCGCACCGGCGTCCTACGCCATTTGGGATATCGGGGAACTCGACAGTGGCGCACCAACGTGGTTGGCGGAGGTGTCCGCCCATCGCGGTGCGGAGCATAGCGGCGTGAGCCGCCCGGGCCGCAGTGGTGGGGCGGACGCTCGCCGGCGCGGGCCGGCTGCTCTGCGTTCGCGGGTCCCGGCATTACCGCGGCTGGGGCCCGCCGACGCCTTGCCGCGATGCCGGCAAACCGTCCGCGGGGGACTCGTCATCTATGGCTGACGAGACCGGCTGGCCGCGCCGCACACCCCGGCGCGACGAGATCACCGAGATTCTGCCGGTGGTCGGTGACGACGACACCGGCGCTCTCACCGTCGCAGCCGATGACGAAGGCATCGATGGGCAGACAGACCTTGAGCACGATATCGGCGATCCCCCCGATGCGCGGACACGAGGAGCCACCGAGGAGGCGTCCCGCGACGCGCGGACCGCTCCGCGTGCGACCGCTCTGCTCGCCGGGGCGGTTCGGATGGGATTGTCCCGCCTCGGCAGTGTGATCCTGGCGTGGCTGCGCACGGTGCTGCTGAGCAGCTTGCCGCGGCTGGGCAAAGCCACCCTGAGACGCTCACCGCGACTGGCTGCGGCGCTTGGCGCCGGTGCGCTGCTTCGGGCCAGTTTCCCCTCGGTGAACTGGTGGTGGGCTGCGGTGGTGGCCTTTGCGCTGCTGTCCTGGGTGCTGACTCGGCCGGCTACCACGGTGGCCGGCGGATTTGGCTACGGCTATTTGTGTGGGCTGTCGTTTTATCTGTCATTGTTGCCCTGGATCGGCACCCTCGTCGGCGCGGTGCCGCTGGTGGCATTGGTGGCCTTGTGCGCGGTGTTCCCGGGAATTTTCGGCCTGTCGGCCGTGGTGGTGCGGCGGCTGCCCGGCTGGCCGATCTGGTTCGCCCTGCTGTGGGCGGTGCAGGAGTGGCTGAAATGCACTGTGCCGTTTGGGGGATTCCCGTGGGGTGTGGTCGCGCAGGGACAAACCGACGGCCCGTTTCTGCCGCTGGCGCGGTTGGGCGGTGTTCCGCTGCTCTCGACGGCGATCGTGCTGATCGGTTGCAGTGTGACCGCAATCGCGTTGGAGATCGTGTCCTGGTGGCGGCGGGGTCCCCGGATCGCGAGCGGCTCCGGCGCGCCCGCTGATGCAGGTCCCCCGCCGGCGGTGGTGCTGCCGGGCTTATGCATCTGTGTCGTGCTGCTGCTCAGCATCATCGTCTGGCCACAGGCGCGGCGTTCGGGGATCGGGTCAGGCAATGATCCCAGCGTGACGGCGGCGGCGGTGCAAGGTAACGTGCCCCGACTCGGCTTTGACTTCAACGCGCAGCGCCTGGCGGTGCTGCGTAACCATGTGCGGGAGACCCTTCGGCTCGCCGACGACATCCGCGCCGGTGTCGCGCCGCAGCCTCAATTCGTCGTCTGGCCCGAAGACGCAACCGAAATCGATCCGCTGCTCAATTCCGACGCCGCGCAGCAGATCACCGCTGCCGCCGATGCGATCCGCGCACCGATTTTGGTTGGCGCGCTGACCGATGTTCCCGGCACGAATGCCGGCAAACCGGCCTACCGCAACACGGTGATTGTCTGGAATCCGCGGACCGGCGCGGCCGACCGCCACGACAAACAGATCGTGCAGCCGTTCGGCGAGTATCTGCCCTGGCGCGGGTTTTTCCGCCACCTGACCGCGCTCGCCGACATGGCAAGCAATATCGTGCCTGGTGAAAGTACTGGTGTTGTACGCGCCGCGGGCATCCCCATCGGTGTCGCCACCTGCTGGGAAGTGGTGTTTGATCGCGCGCTGCGAGAGTCGGTCCGCAACGGTGCGCAGGTGCTCACGGTGCCGGCCAACAACGCCAACTTCAACCAGACGATGAGCGAACAGCAGCTGGCCTTCTCCAAGATCCGCGCTGTGGAGAACGACCGGTATGTGATCGTCGCCAGTAACACCGGTATCAGCGCCGTGATCGCTCCGGATGGCCGTGAGCTGGCCCGTACTCAGTTCTTTGTGCCCACGTACCTGGACACCCAGGTGCGGCTCAAGACGACGTTGACGCCGGCCGGCCGGTGGGGCCCCGCGGGGCAGGGGTTGCTCGTGGTTTCGGGTGCCGCAGCCCTCCTCGTCGCGGTACGGCACAATAGGTGGTTCCCGCGCTTGAATCGCCGCCGGTTCCGGTCCGTGGACGAGTCCGATGCGCCGTCCGCCGGATCCGGGGACGATAAGTCCTCCGGCGCAGGGGAGCCGGAGGTTTTGCTCGGCGAAACCGGGCACCAGACCGCACCCGAGGACGACACCCCACCCGAGGAGGGCGGCCGACACTCGGCCGGGCGACACAGAGGAGCCACATGACCACCGGCCAGTCGGCGTCCCGACTTCAGGGCAGTCGTCCCAGCCAGCGCACCCTGGTGATCATTCCCACCTTCAACGAGCGCGAGAACCTGCCGTTGATCCTCGACCGGCTGCACCGGGCGTGTCCCGATGTTCACGTGCTGGTCGTCGACGACAGCAGCCCCGACGGCACCGGCCAGCTGGCAGACCAGTTGGCCGAGGCCGACCCCGACCGGGTGCACGTCATGCATCGCGTCACCAAGGACGGTTTAGGCGCCGCGTACCTCGCGGGTTTCGCATGGGGGCTGGGCCGGCGTTACACGGTGCTGGTCGAGATGGACGCCGACGGCAGTCATGCGCCGGAACAGCTGCACCGGCTGCTGGACGCCGTCGACGCCGGAGCAGACCTGGTCATCGGGTCGCGCTATGTCGACGGCGGAGCGGTGCGCAACTGGCCCTGGCGCCGCCGGGCGCTCTCCAAGACGGCGAACACCTATTCGCGGTTGCTCCTCGGCATCGACGTCCACGACGTGACCGCCGGTTATCGCGCCTACCGCCGCGAAGTGTTGGAGACCATCGACCTCGACGCTGTGGACTCCAAGGGTTACTGCTTCCAGATCGATCTGACGTTCCGCACGGTGACCAACGGCTTCGCGGTCGTCGAAGTGCCCATCACGTTCACCGAACGTGAACTGGGGGTGTCCAAGATGAGCGGTTCGAACATTCGGGAAGCGTTGGTCAAAGTGGCCCGATGGGGGATCGAGGGGCGGTTGACTCGGGGCCGCGCTGTCCGCGCCGACGATCTCAGCTAGCGCCGGCTCGCCGCTGAGGGCGCCGGCTCACCCCCACACCCACCCGGTGGTTCAGACCGAAGCGCCGATGCTCAGCTGCCGCGGCGGCGTGCCCGGATGATTTCGAGACGCTCCTTGAGCAGTTCGTCAAGCTCCTCGATCGTCCGTCGCTCGAGCAGCATGTCCCAGTGCGTCCGCGGTGGCTTGACCTTCTTGGGTTCCGGCTGGTCACCTTCGATCAGGACGCCTTCCATGCCGTTGCGGCACAGCCACGTGCTGGGGATCTCTGCGTCGTGGGCGAATGTGACTTCGAACACTTCACCGTTGTCGGTGCGGTACCGGGCAGTTTGACGCGGCGCCAGGTCGTGGTTGCGGTCAGTCTCGTAGCTCACGGCTCCGAGGCGACTGCCCCTCAGGACACGATCAGCCATCGACCCCTACTCCTCCGAATTTCTCGGTCCCATTCTGTTCACGGTCTCTTCGCGGTTACCAACGTTCGCGACGAGCTGCCTAGTTCCGGATATGACGCGACCTCTCATGATACCGGGATCGGAGCCGGTAACCGACTAAAGTCGACACCTGTGACTCGCCGAACGCGCCGGCAGCCGTGCCGTTGGTGCGGTCGTGATGTGACAGATACCGGCAGAGGCCGCCGCCGCCAGTACTGCCGACAGGCCTGCCGACAGCGGGCCTACGAGCAACGGGCGTTGATCACCGGGGCCAAATCGACATCGTTGTCGCCCGACGCGGTGGTGCTCTCAGCCACTGAGGCGGCCGATCTCGCAGACCGGGTTTACCAGGTACGATGCGCAGCAGAGGACGTTGCCACAGCACTTGACGAGGGGGCTGGACCGTCCGAGCTTCGTCATCTGTGTGCGGTGTTGATCCGGGCAGCCCGGGCTGCAGACGGGTGGCGCTGAGCGCGGCGCCCCGACCCGTACCAAGCCCCGTCAATGGCGTGAGTCGTGGTCGAACGGCGCGGTTGGCAGGGGGCCGAAGTCCAGGAGGGTGTGCTGAGACTCCGGGCCGGCACCCGCAGCGCCGACCTGGGCCGCCGTGCCCGGCTGACCACACCGGACGCGACGCGGCTGTCCGGCCGCCACCGCTCACAGGTACAGTCGCGCCATGGACTGCCGGGCCGCGGGCGAGTCGGCCGCACACGCCCGGCCACCCAGCGGGTGGCTGTTTCTCTGCGCGGCGCGGCCTGCTCAGGGAGAAAGCCGAGAACATCGGAAGGTTTGGTAATCCTGGCGGAGTTGGCGATACTCACCACCAACGTCCTTGGATTGGCGTGCCGGCATGCGACGTCGCCGCGTAGACCAACTTCATTTTTCCTGACCCGACACGGGCTGCGTTGGGCAGCCACAGACGACCGGTGTTAAGCGAGGGGTAGCCACATGGTTGATCAACTCCAGCACGCGACCGAGGCGTTGCGGAAAGCGCTGGTTCAGGTCGAGCGGTTGAAGCGCAAGAACCGTGCGCTGCTGGAACGGTCGAGTGAACCGGTCGCGATTGTGGGGATGGCGTGTCGTTTCCCGGGTGGGGTGGATTGCCCGGAGGCGTTATGGGAGATGCTGGTCGAGGGCCGTGACGTGGTGTCGGAGTTCCCGACCGACCGCGGGTGGGATCTGGCCGGGTTGTTTGACCCCGACCCCGACACGCCGCACAAGACCTACACGCGCCATGGCGGATTCGTTGACGACGTCGCGGGTTTCGACGCCGGCTTTTTCGGGGTGTCACCAACCGAGGCGTTGGCCACCGACCCGCAGCACCGCATGCTGCTGGAGCTGTCGTGGGAGGCGTTGGAGCGGGCCGGGATTGATCCGATGTCGTTGCGGGGCAGCGCCACCGGGGTATTCGCCGGGCTCATCGTGCAGGGCTACGGCATGCTCGCCGACGAGATCGAGGGCTACCGGCTCACCGGCATGACCTCCAGCGTGGCCACCGGGCGGGTGGCGTATGTGCTGGGGTTGGAGGGCCCGGCGGTGTCGGTGGATACCGCGTGTTCCTCGTCGCTGGTGGCGCTGCATATGGCGGTGGCCTCGCTGCGTTCGGGTGAATGCGACCTGGCCCTGGCCGGGGGAGTCACCGTCAACGCCACACCGACGGTGTTCGTCGAATTCAGCCGGCACCGGGGATTGGCGCCCGATGGGCGCTGCAAGCCGTTCGCCGGGGCGGCCGACGGGGTCGGCTGGTCCGAGGGTGGGGGGATGGTGGTGGTGGAGCGGCTTTCGGATGCGCAGCGGTTGGGGCATCCGGTGTTGGCGGTGGTGCGTGGTTCGGCGGTCAATCAGGATGGGGCTTCCAACGGGTTGACGGCTCCCAATGGGCCGTCGCAGCAGCGGGTGGTGCGTGCGGCGTTGGCCAATGCGGGGTTGAGCCCGGCGGAGGTGGATGTGGTGGAGGGTCATGGCACCGGCACCACGTTGGGGGATCCGATTGAGGCGCAGGCGTTGTTGGCCACCTATGGGCAAAATCGTTCGCAGCCGCTGTGGTTGGGTTCGATTAAGTCGAATATGGGTCATACCCAGGCGGCGGCCGGGGTGGCGGGTGTGATCAAGATGGTGTTGGCGTTGCGCCACGAGTGGTTGCCGGCGACGTTGCATGTGGATAGGCCCAGTCCGCATGTGGATTGGTCGGCGGGTCAGGTGGCGTTGTTGACCGAGGGCCGGCCGTGGCCGGCGGCGGGGCGGGTGCGCCGGGCGGGGGTGTCCTCGTTTGGGATTTCGGGCACGAATGCGCATGTGATTCTTGAGGCTGCGCCGCCGCAGCCGCCGCGGCCCGAGTCGGCCACGCGTCCGCCGGTGTTGGCGTGGGTGGTGTCGGCGAAAACCGCGTCGGGGTTGGGGGCGCAGGCGGCCCGGCTGCGTGAGTTTGTGGGTGCGCGCCCGGGGCTGGATGCGCTGGATGTGGGCTGGTCGTTGGCGGGCCGCTCGGTGTTTGAGCATCGGGCGGTGGTGCTGGGGGCCGATCGTGAGCAGCTGCTGGCCGGGCTTTCCCAGCTGGCCGAGGGCATCCCCGGCGCCGGTGTCATCAGCGGCAGCGCCGCCCCCAGCGGCAAAACCGTGTTCATCTTCCCCGGCCAAGGCTCCCAATGGCTCGGCATGGGCGTCGAATTACTGGATTGTGCACCGGTTTTCGCGCAACAGATCAACGCATGCGCAGAGGCTTTCTCTGAATTCGTGGACTGGTCGCTCACCGATGTGCTGCGCGGAGCGCCCGGTGCCCCGGGCCTGGACCGCGTCGACGTGGTACAGCCCGCGCTGTTCGCGGTGATGGTGTCGCTGGCCGAGCTGTGGAAGTCGATCGGGGTGAAACCGGATGCTGTGATCGGTCATTCACAAGGGGAGATCGCTGCCGCCTATGTGGCAGGTGCGTTGTCGCTGCGCGACGCGGCTCGCGTGGTAACGCTGCGCAGCAAGCTGTTAACCGGTTTATCCGGGCCGGGCGGCATGGTGTCCATCGCCTGCAGTGTGGAGCGGGCGCGAGAGTTGTTGTCACCCTTGGGAGAACGTATCAGCATCGCCGCCGTGAACGGGCGGTCGGCGGTAGTGGTGTCGGGCGACGTCGCTGCCCTGGACGAATTGATGCGGCAATGCGCGGCGCACGAGCTGCGGGCCCGCCGCATCGACGTGGACTACGCATCGCATTCGGTTGAAGTCGAGGTTATTCGCGACCAGCTCAGCGCGGCCCTGTCGGGTATCGAGCCGCGTTCATCGCGCACCACGTTCTTCTCCACAGTCACCGGCGATGTGATGGACACCGCCGACCTCGACGCCGACTACTGGTATCGCAACATCCGGCAGACCGTGCAGTTCGAGGCGGCGGTGCGCAGCGCGTGCCAACGGGGGTACCGCACCTTCATCGAATGCAGTCCGCACCCTGCACTGATCACCGGCGTCGAGGACACGTTCGACGACTGTGTCGGCGGTGACCGGCACGCGATCGTCATCCCCACCCTGGGCCGCGAGGACGGCGGGCTGGATCGGTTCCTCACCTCCGCTGCGGGGGTGTTTGTGTCGGGTGTGGGGGTGGATTGGCGGGTTGTGTTGGCGGGTGGGGGTTTTGTGGAGTTGCCGACGTATGCGTTTGAGCGGCGGCGGTTTTGGCTTGCTGGTGATGGTGCGTCGGTGGATGCGGCGGGGTTGGGTTTGCAGGCGGGGGGGCATCCGTTGGTGGGTGCGGTGGTGGAGTTGCCGGCGTCTGGGGGTGGTGTTGACGGGGCGGCTGTCGGTGGCGGTGCAGGGGTGGTTGGCAGATCATGCGGTGGGTGGTGGTGGGGTGCGAGTTGGTGATCCGCGCCGGTGATGAGGTGGGTTGTGGGGTGGTTGAGGAGTTGACGTTGGCGGCGCCGTTGGTGGTGGGGTGGTGGTGGTGGTGGTGGTGGGTGCTGCTGAGAGGGTCGGCGGGGTGTGTGTATTCGCGGGTTGGCTGATGGGGCGTGGGTCAGTCATGCCGAGGGGGTGTTGCGGCCGGGGGTGGTGGAGCCGGTGGCGGATTTGTCGGTGTGGCCGCCGGTGGGTGCCGCCCCGGTGGATGTGGGTGATGGGTATGCGGGGTTGGCGGCGCGTGGGTATGGCTATGGTGCGGCGTTTCGGGGGTTGACTGCGCTGTGGCGTCGTGGTGATGAGGTGTTTGCTGAGGTGGCGTTGCCGGAGGCGGCGGGGGGTGTGGGTGGTTTTGGTGTGCACCCGGTGCTGGTGGATGCGGCGTTGCATGCGTTGTTGATGGCCGGTGCTGAGGGTGCCGAGGGTGCGGTGTTGGTGCCGTTTTGTTGGCAGGGGGTGTCGTTGCACGCTGCTGGTGCCAGTGCGGTGCGGGTGCGTGTCGCGCCGGCGGGTCCGTCGGCGGTGTCGATTGAGTTGGCTGATGGGTTGGGGTTGCCGGTGTTGTCGGTGGCGGCGATGCGGGCTCGCCCGGTCAGTGCGCAGCAGTTGCGGGCGGCGGTGTCGGGGGTTGGCCCGGATCGGTTATTTGAGCTGGTGTGGTCGGCGGTGTCTGCGGCGGCGGGTGCGGGGGTGCAGTCTTATGAGCTGTTTGAGTCGGTGCCTGCTGAGGGGCCGGCGGGGGTGGCTGAGCGGACCCGTCAGGTGCTGGCTGTGGTGCAGTCGTGGGTGGCTGAGCGTGATGGGGGGGTGTTGGTGGTGCTTACCCGGGGTGCGGTGGGGTTGCCCGGTGAGCGGGTCAGGGATTTGGCGGGGGCCGCGGTGTGGGGGTTGGTGCGTTCGGCGCAGACCGAGCATCCGGGCCGGTTGGTGCTTGCCGATGTGGATGGGCCGCTCGATGATGCGGCGGTGGCGGCGATTTTGGGTGCTGGGGAGCCGCAGGTGTGTGTGCGCGGTGGGCGGGTTTATGTGCCGCGGGTGCATGCCAGTCGGGCGGTGGATTCGGTGCTGGTGCCCCCCGGGGATGGGCCCTGGCGGTTGGGGCTCAGCAGTGCGGGCACCTTCGAGAACCTGATCCTTGAACCGGTTCCCCACGCCGATGCCCCGCTGCAGCCCGGCCAGGTCCGCGTCGCCGTGCGCGCTATCGCCGCCAACTTCCGCGACGTCATGATCACCCTGGGCATGTTCACCCACGACGCTCTACTCGGCGGCGAGGCCGCTGGCGTGGTGGTCGAAGTCGGGCCCGGCGTCACCGAATTCGCTGTGGGCGACCGGGTGATGGGGTTCTTCCCCGACGGCAGCGGCACCCTGGTGGCCGGCGATGTCCGGCTGCTGTTGCCGATGCCCGCCGACTGGTCGTATGCCCAAGCCGCCGGTGTATCAGCGGTTTTCATGACCGCCTACTACGCTTTTGTGCACCTGGCCGAGGTGAAGGCGGGGCAGCGGGTGTTGGTGCATGCCGCCACTGGGGGGGTGGGGATGGCTGCGGTGCAGTTGGCCCGTCATTTGGGGTTGGAGGTTTTCGCGACCGCCAGCCGGCCTAAGTGGGACACGTTGCGGGCCATGGGTTTTGACGATGATCACATCGCCGACTCGCGCACGCTGGAGTTTGAGCAGAAGTTCCGTGCGGTCACCGGGGGGCGCGGTGTGGATGTGGTGCTTGACTCGCTGGCCGGTGATTTCGTGGACGCTTCGCTGCGGCTGGTCGCCCCCGGCGGGGTGTTTTTGGAGATGGGCAAGACCGATATCCGCGACCCCGCCGTGGTGGCCCAGCACCACCCCGGTGTGCGCTACCGCGCCTTCGACCTCTTCGAACCCGGCCGGGTGCGCATGCACCAGTATCTGCTCGAGCTGGCGGAGCTGTTCGATGCGAAGATCCTCAAGCCGTTGCCGGTGACGGTGTTTGATGTGCGTCGCGCGCCGGCGGCGCTGCGGTATCTGAGTCAGGCCCGTCATGTGGGCAAGGTGGTGCTGACGATGCCGGATGCGTGGGCGGCGGGCACGGTGCTGATCACCGGTGGCACCGGGATGGCCGGTTCGGCGTTGGCGCGTCATCTGGTGGACCGCCACGGGGTGCGGCACCTGCTGTTGGTGAGCCGGCGCGGCCCGGATGCGCCCGGCGCGGCGGAGTTGGTCAGCGAGTTGACCCAGGCCGGCGCTCATGTGCGGGTGGTGGCCTGCGACGCCGCCGATCGCGACGCCCTGGCGGCAGTGCTCGCGGATATTCCGCACCAGTGTCCGCTGTCGGCGGTGATCCATGCGGCCGGGATCGTCGACGACGCGGTGATCACCTCGTTGACGCCGGAGCGTCTTGATGCGGTGTTGCGCGCCAAGGTGGATGCGGCGTGGAATCTGCACGAGCTGACCCGGGAGCTGGATGTGTCGGCGTTCGTGATGTTCTCGTCGCTGGCCGGGCTGGTGGGCTCCTCGGGGCAGGCCAACTACGCGGCGGCCAACTCCTACCTCGACGCGCTGGCCATGTACCGGCGCGCCCACGGTCTACCGGCGACGGCGCTGGCCTGGGGCCTGTGGCAGCAGGCCAGCACCATGACCGGCGGCCTGGCGGACACCGACCGCGCGCGGCTAAGCCGCGGCGGCGTCCTGGGACTGCCGACCGCCGAAGCTCTCGAATTACTCGACACCGCTTTGATCGTCGACGAACCGGTCCAGATCGCCGCGCGCATCGACCTGGCCGCGCTGCGCGCCGCGTCGGCAACCCCGGGCCTGGTCCCGCCGATGTTCGGCGACCTCATCCACGCGCCGGCGCGCCGCCACGTTGATGAGTCGCTGGCCGCCACTAAATCGAAATCTGCGCTGGCGCAGCGTCTGCACGGGCTGCCCGACGAGGAGCAGCACGCGGTGCTGCTGGATCTGGTGCGCTCGCACATCGCCACCGTGCTGGGCAACATCAGCCCCGACGCGGTCGACCCGGACAAGGCGTTCCAGGAACTGGGCTTCGACTCGCTGACCGCCGTCGAACTGCGCAACCGGCTCAAAGCCGCAACCGGGCTGTCACTGTCACCCACCCTGATCTTCGACTACCCGACCCCCCGCGGCCTTGCCACCTACATCCGCACCGAACTGGCCGGAGTCCCGCAGGAAATCAAGCACATTCCCGCGGCGCGGCCCGCAGGTGACGACCCCGTCGCGATTGTGGGGATGGCGTGTCGTTTCCCGGGTGGGGTGGATTGCCCGGAGGCGTTATGGGAGATGCTGGTCGAGGGCCGTGACGTGGTGTCGGAGTTCCCGACCGACCGCGGGTGGGATCTGGCCGGGTTGTTCAACCCCGACCCCGATGTTCCGGGTGCCTGTTACACCCGCACTGGCGGATTCGTAGACGGTGTCGCCGATTTCGATCCCGGGTTCTTCGGGATCGGGCCGAGCGAGGCACTCGCGATGGATCCGCAGCAGCGGATGTTCCTCGAACTTGCGTGGGAGGCGTTGGAGCGGGCCGGGATTGATCCGATGTCGTTGCGGGGCAGCGCCACCGGGGTATTCGCCGGGATCATGACCCAGGGCTACGGCATGTTCGCCGCCGAGCCGGTGGAGGGGTTCCGGCTGACCGGACAGCTCTCCAGCGTGGCCTCGGGCCGGGTGGCGTATGTGCTGGGGTTGGAGGGCCCGGCGGTGTCGGTGGATACCGCGTGTTCCTCGTCGCTGGTGGCGCTGCATATGGCGGTGGCCTCGCTGCGTTCGGGTGAATGCGACCTGGCCCTGGCCGGGGGAGTCACCGTCAACGCCACACCCGACATCTTCGTCGAGTTCAGCCGCTGGCGCGGGCTGTCCCCTGATGGGCGCTGCAAGGCGTTCGCCGGGGCAGCCGACGGCACCGGGTTCTCCGAGGGTGGGGGGATGGTGGTGGTGGAGCGGCTTTCGGATGCGCAGCGGTTGGGGCATCCGGTGTTGGCGGTGGTGCGTGGTTCGGCGGTCAATCAGGATGGGGCTTCCAACGGGTTGACGGCTCCCAATGGGCCGTCGCAGCAGCGGGTAGTGCGTGCGGCGTTGGCCAATGCGGGGTTGAGCCCGGCGGAGGTGGATGTGGTGGAGGGTCATGGCACCGGCACCACGTTGGGGGATCCGATTGAGGCGCAGGCGTTGTTGGCCACCTATGGGCAAAATCGTTCGCAGCCGCTGTGGTTGGGTTCGATTAAGTCGAATATGGGTCATACCCAGGCGGCGGCCGGGGTGGCGGGTGTGATCAAGATGGTGTTGGCGTTGCGCCACGAGTGGTTGCCGGCGACGTTGCATGTGGATAGGCCCAGTCCGCATGTGGATTGGTCGGCGGGTCAGGTGGCGTTGTTGACCGAGGGCCGGCCGTGGCCGGCGGCGGGGCGGGTGCGCCGGGCGGGGGTGTCCTCGTTTGGGATTTCGGGCACGAATGCGCATGTGATTCTTGAGGCTGCCCGCCGCAGCCGCCGCGGCCCGAGTCGGCCACGCGTCCGCCGGTGTTGGCGTGGGTGGTGTCGGCGAAAACCGCGTCGGGTTGGGGCGCAGGCGGCCCGGCTGCGTGAGTTTGTGGGTGCGCGCCCGGGGCTGGATGCGCTGGATGTGGGCTGGTCGTTGGCGGGCCGCTCGGTGTTTGAGCATCGGGCGGTGGTGCTGGGGGCCGATCGTGAGCAGCTGCTGGCCGGGCTTTCCCAGCTGGCCGAGGGCATCCCCGGCGCCGGTGTCATCAGCGGCAGCGCCGCCCCCAGCGGCAAAACCGTGTTCATCTTCCCCGGCCAAGGCTCCCAATGGCTCGGCATGGGAAAGGGCCTGCATGCCGCATACCCGGTTTTCGCCGAGGCGTTCGACACCGTCGTAGCCGAGCTGGACCGGCACCTGTTACGTCCACTGCGTGAGGTGATGTGGGGCACAGACGAAAATCTTCTGAACACAACAGAGTTCGCCCAGCCCGCGCTGTTCGCAGTGGAAGTGGCGTTGTTCCGGTTGCTTGACTCCTGGGGAATCCGGCCCGATTTCGTGATGGGCCATTCGGTCGGTGAACTCACCGCAGCGCACGTCGCTGGTGTCCTCTCACTGGAGAACGCGGCGGTATTGGTGGCTGCGCGGGGGCGGTTCATGCAATCCTTGACCGCTGGCGGCGCCATGGTCGCCGTGCAGGCCACCGAAGAGGAAGTGCAGCCGCTGCTGGGCGCCGATGCCGGTATCGCCGCGATCAACGGTCCGGCGTCGGTGGTGATCTCCGGAGCTGAGGCCGCGGTGAGCGCCGTCGCCGAGCAGCTGCGCGGCCAGGGCCGCAAGGTTCACAGATTGGCTGTCTCGCACGCGTTCCACTCCCCGCTGATGGAACCCATGGTCGACGAATTCGGCGCTGTTGCCGCGGAACTCGCCGTCGGACAGCCCGTCATTCCGATCATCTCCAACATCACCGGTGAATCGGCAGCACACGACTTCGCTTCGGCCGACTACTGGAAACGTCACATCCGTCAGCCGGTACGCTTCGCCGACAGCATCCGCTTCGCCCACTCAGCCGGGGTGACGCGTTTCCTCGAAGTCGGGCCGACGGGCGGTTTGACAGCAGCCGTCGCGGAATCGCTGCCGGACGCTGACCCGCTGCTGGTGTCGACGCTGCGCAAAGACCGCCCCGAGCCCGACACGCTGGCGAACGCCGCTGCGGGGGTGTTTGTGTCGGGTGTGGGGGTGGATTGGCGGGTTGTGTTGGCGGGTGGGGGTTTTGTGGAGTTGCCGACGTATGCGTTTGAGCGGCGGCGGTTTTGGCTTGCTGGTGATGGTGCGTCGGTGGATGCGGCGGGGTTGGGTTTGCAGGCGGGGGCATCCGTTGGTGGGTGCGGTGGTGGAGTTGCCGGCGTCTGGGGGGGTGGTGTTGACGGGGCGGCTGTCGGTGGCGGTGCAGGGGTGGTTGGCAGATCATGCGGTGTCGGGGGTGGTGGTGTTTCCGGGTGCGGGGTTTGTGGAGTTGGTGATCCGCGCCGGTGATGAGGTGGGTTGTGGGGTGGTTGAGGAGTTGACGTTGGCGGCGCCGTTGGTGGTGCCGGCGTCGGGGTCGGTGGCGGTGCAGGTGGTGGTGGGTGCTGCTGAGGAGTCGGGTCGGCGGGGGGTGTGGGTGTATTCGCGGGTTGATGCTGATGGGGCGTGGGTCAGTCATGCCGAGGGGGTGTTGCGGCCGGGGGTGGTGGAGCCGGTGGCGGATTTGTCGGTGTGGCCGCCGGTGGGTGCCGCCCCGGTGGATGTGGGTGATGGGTATGCGGGGTTGGCGGCGCGTGGGTATGGCTATGGTGCGGCGTTTCGGGGGTTGACTGCGCTGTGGCGTCGTGGTGATGAGGTGTTTGCTGAGGTGGCGTTGCCGGAGGCGGCGGGGGGTGTGGGTGGTTTTGGTGTGCACCCGGTGCTGGTGGATGCGGCGTTGCATGCGTTGTTGATGGCCGGTGCTGAGGGTGCCGAGGGTGCGGTGTTGGTGCCGTTTTGTTGGCAGGGGGTGTCGTTGCACGCTGCTGGTGCCAGTGCGGTGCGGGTGCGTGTCGCGCCGGCGGGTCCGTCGGCGGTGTCGATTGAGTTGGCTGATGGGTTGGGGTTGCCGGTGTTGTCGGTGGCGGCGATGCGGGCTCGCCCGGTCAGTGCGCAGCAGTTGCGGGCGGCGGTGTCGGGGGTTGGCCCGGATCGGTTATTTGAGCTGGTGTGGTCGGCGGTGTCTGCGGCGGCGGGTGCGGGGGGTGCAGTCTTATGAGCTGTTTGAGTCGGTGCCTGCTGAGGGGCCGGCGGGGGTGGCTGAGCGGACCCGTCAGGTGCTGGCTGTGGTGCAGTCGTGGGTGGCTGAGCGTGATGGGGGGGTGTTGGTGGTGCTTACCCGGGGTGCGGTGGGGTTGCCCGGTGAGCGGGTCAGGGATTTGGCGGGGGCCGCGGTGTGGGGGTTGGTGCGTTCGGCGCAGACCGAGCATCCGGGCCGGTTGGTGCTTGCCGATGTGGATGGGCCGCTCGATGATGCGGCGGTGGCGGCGATTTTGGGTGCTGGGGAGCCGCAGGTGTGTGTGCGCGGTGGGCGGGTTTATGTGCCGCGGGTGCATGCCAGTCGGGCGGTGGATTCGGTGCTGGTGCCCCCCGGGGATGGGCCCTGGCGGTTGGGGCTCAGCAGTGCGGGCACCTTCGAGAACCTGATCCTTGAACCGGTTCCCCACGCCGATGCCCCGCTGCAGCCCGGCCAGGTCCGCGTCGCCGTGCGCGCTATCGCCGCCAACTTCCGCGACGTCATGATCACCCTGGGTCTTTACCCCGACGACGACGCGGCCATGGGTATCGAGGCCACCGGCACGGTCATCGAAACCTGTTCAGCAGGTGGTCGTTTCGCTGTAGGCGACCGGGTGATGGGGTTCTTCCCCGACGGCAGCGGCACAACCGCGGTCACCGACGAGCGGCTGCTGGCCGAAGTACCGACGGGCTGGTCGCACACCGACGCCGCGACCGCATCAGTCGGCTTCGCCACCGCCTACTACGCTTTTGTGCACCTGGCCGAGGTGAAGGCGGGGCAGCGGGTGTTGGTGCATGCCGCCACTGGGGGGGTGGGGATGGCTGCGGTGCAGTTGGCCCGTCATTTGGGGTTGGAGGTTTTCGCGACCGCCAGCCGGCCTAAGTGGGACACGTTGCGGGCCATGGGTTTTGACGATGATCACATCGCCGACTCGCGCACGCTGGAGTTTGAGCAGAAGTTCCGTGCGGTCACCGGGGGGCGCGGTGTGGATGTGGTGCTTGACTCGCTGGCCGGTGATTTCGTGGACGCTTCGCTGCGGCTGGTCGCCCCCGGCGGGGTGTTTTTGGAGATGGGCAAGACCGATATCCGCGACCCCGCCGTGGTGGCCCAGCACCACCCCGGTGTGCGCTACCGCGCCTTCGACCTCTTCGAAGCCGGCGCGGACGGCATCCGGCGCATCCTCGCCGACCTGACCGCGATGTTCACCGAGAAGGCGCTCAAGCCGTTGCCGGTGACGGTGTTTGATGTGCGTCGCGCGCCGGCGGCGCTGCGGTATCTGAGTCAGGCCCGTCATGTGGGCAAGGTGGTGCTGACGATGCCGGATGCGTGGGCGGCGGGCACGGTGCTGATCACCGGTGGCACCGGGATGGCCGGTTCGGCGTTGGCGCGTCATCTGGTGGACCGCCACGGGGTGCGGCACCTGCTGTTGGTGAGCCGGCGCGGCCCGGATGCGCCCGGCGCGGCGGAGTTGGTCAGCGAGTTGACCCAGGCCGGCGCTCATGTGCGGGTGGTGGCCTGCGACGCCGCCGATCGCGACGCCCTGGCGGCAGTGCTCGCGGATATTCCGCACCAGTGTCCGCTGTCGGCGGTGATCCATGCGGCCGGGATCGTCGCCGACGCGGTGATCACCTCGTTGACGCCGGAGCGTCTTGATGCGGTGTTGCGCGCCAAGGTGGATGCGGCGTGGAATCTGCACGAGCTGACCCGGGAGCTGGATGTGTCGGCGTTCGTGATGTTCTCGTCGCTGGCCGGGCTGGTGGGCTCCTCGGGGCAGGCCAACTACGCGGCGGCCAACTCCTACCTCGACGCGCTGGCCATGTACCGGCGCGCCCACGGTCTACCGGCGACGGCGCTGGCCTGGGGCCTGTGGCAGCAGGCCAGCACCATGACCGGCGGCCTGGGCGCGACTGATTACGCCCGGTTTGCCCGAGACGGCGTCGTGGCGATGTCGCTGGCCGAAGCGCTCGAGCTCTTCGACACCGCGATCATCGTCAACGAACCCTTCCTGCTGCCGGCCCGCATCGACCTGGCGGCCTTGCGGACCAAATTCGACGACGGCACCCTGCCGCCGATGTTCGTTGATCTGATCAACGCCCCCGCCCGTCGCCGTGTCGACGATTCGCTGGCCGCCGCTAAATCGAAATCGGCTCTGCTGCAACGTCTCGAAGGGCTCTCCGACGAGGAGCAGCACGCGGTGCTGCTGGATCTGGTGCGCTCGCACATCGCCACCGTGCTGGGCAACATCAGCCCCGACGCGGTCGACCCGGACAAGGCGTTCCAGGAACTGGGCTTCGACTCGCTGACCGCCGTCGAAATGCGCAACCGGCTCAAAGCCGCAACCGGGCTGTCACTGTCACCCACCCTGATCTTCGACTACCCCAACTCTGCAGCGTTGGCCGGCTACTTCCGTCAAGAACTGCTGGGCACCGCGGCGCAGGACGGCCACCAGCCCGCGCCCGGGGAAGCGGAGATCCAACGGGTAGTGGCTTCGATCCCGGTCAAGCGTCTGCGGCAAGCCGGAGTGCTGGATTTGTTGCTCAAGCTGGCGAATGAAACCGACGGGGCCGCCGACTCGGAGAGCACCGAGAAACAGATCGCGGATATGGACCTCGACGACTTGGTCAACGCTGCACTGCGTGACGACGACGAGTAAGCCTGAGGTCAGCACGTGAGAGTCGCCGTCACCGGAGCGAGCGGAGTGGTCGGCCGCGGCGTCGCCGCCCGGCTGCTCAGCCAGGGCCATGAGGTCGTCGGGTTGGGACGCCGTCGGCCCGCAAGCTGGCCGAGCTCAGTCGATTTCGTTGAGAGTGATATTCGTGACGCCGCCGCGGTGCGGCGCGCCATCGACGGTGCCGAAGTCGTCGCACACTGCGCGTGGGCGGGTAGCCCGCTCACCGACGAGCAGACCGGCCGCCAGGTCAACCTCGACGGCACCGCCAATGTGCTCGCCGCGATGGCCGATACCGGTACCCGGCGCATCGTGTTCGGTTCGTCAGCACTCGTCTACCGCGGTCGCCCGCCCTCGGCGCCGCCGGTGAGCGAACGTGACCACACCGGCCCGGCATCGGTGCATGCCCGCGTCGAGCACATGCTGGCAGCGTCCGGCGCCGAATGGGTGGCCATCCGCTGCGCGCTCATCCTCGGCCGCGATGTCGACAATTGGGTGCGCCGGCTGCTGGGGGTCCCCCTGCTGCCCGGTATCGCCGGGTGCGATCGGCCGCTGCAGGTGGTGCATACCGACGACGTGCATCGAGTGTTCGTGTGGGCGATCCTCGACACCGCCGCGCCCAGCGGGCCGGTCAACCTCGCGGCGCCGGGTGAGTCGACGCTGCGCGACATCGCCGCTGCGATTAGGCGCCCGATAGTGCCAATCCCTCGGAAGTACAAAAGATTTCGGCGATTCGTGCCCGGATGGCTCGCCGAGCTGGAGACGCTCTCCAGTGCGCCGCTGATGGAGACCTGCAGGCTGCGCGAGGTGTCGGGGTTCACGCCGGTGTGGCACGCGGCCGAATGTGTCGACGACTTCGCGCTGGCCGTGCGGGGGCAGGTCAGCCTGGGCACACGCATGGTGTCGCTGCCGTGGCGGCTGCGCCATGTGCCGGACATCCCCGCGGCGGACGCCCCGGCCGCCGACGGAGTGGTGCCCAGATTGGCCGGCCCGGAAGGGCTCAACGGCGAATTCGACACCCCCATCGACCCGCGATTCCCGACTTTTCTGGCCACCAACTTGTCGGAGGCACTACCCGGGCCGTTCACGCCGTCGTCGGCGTCGGTGACAGTGCGCGGCCTGCGGGCAGGCGGTGCGCTCATCGCCGAACGGCTGCGCCCCGGCGGGCTGGTTGAGCGGGAGATCGCGATACGAACCGTCGCGGTGTTCGCGCATCGGCTCTACGGCGCTATCACGTCTGCGCATTTCATGGCCGAGACCGTGCCGTTCGCCAAACCGGCGACGATCGTGGCCAACAGCGGGTTCTTCGGTCCCAGCGCGGCCGCGTTGCCGATCTTCGGCGAGCAGCGGCTGCCCTCGCCGTCCAGCCGCGTGGCCAAACCGCTGCGCACCCTCCGCAATATCGGGGTCTTCGGTATCAACCTGGTCGGTCTGAGTGCCGGCGCTGCCCGCGAAACCCGGGACTACATCAGCGATATCGCGCGGCTGGAGAGATTGGCCGGCGACGATCTCACCCGGCTGGACGAGCGGCGGCTGCTCAGCCTGATCCTGCTGGCCCGTGATCACGTGGTGCACGGCTGGGTGCTGGCCTCGGGATCGTTCATGTTATGCGCCGCGTTCAACGCGATGCTGCGCGGGTTGTGCGGGCGAGCCACTGCGCCACCGGCGGGACCGGAGCTGGTCAGTGCGCGACCGCTGGACGCGGTCTACCGCCTGGTGACCGCAGCCCGCCGTGATCCGGTTGTCAGTAGTCTGCTTGCGCAGCCGGGTAAGCACCTAGACGCGCTGGCCGCGCAGGCCCCGGATTTTCTCGCCGCGCTGCGCGCCGAGTTGGCATCGATCGGACACCGCGGCCCGGCCGAGGTGGAGATGCGGGCAAGCACCTATGGCGATGACCCGGAGCTGCTGGTGTCGATGGTGGCCAAGTCGTTGCGCGCAGCCGCGACACCGCGGCCTGAACATCAGGCTATTCCGTTGCGGGCCCGGCCCATTGCCGTGCTGGCAGCAAACCAGCTGCGCGGCCGCGAGGTTCGTCGCGACACGATGGTGCGCGCCATCTGGGTGCTGCGGCGGCTGCTCCGCGAGTACGGGCGCCGCCTTGCGGACCGCGGTGTCTTCCGGACCGCCGACGACGTGTTTTACCTGCTGGTCGATGAACTCGACGCATGGCCGCCAGACATTTCGGCCCTGGTGGCACGCCGCCGCGCCGAACAACGCCGGCTGGCCACGGTGGCTCCTCCCGCGGTCTTCAGCGGCAGCTGGCAGCCGGGCAGCACCTTGGCGACTGTCTTGGCCCCCGGAGAAACCCTGCACGGTGTGGGCGTGTGCGGCGGAAGGGTCCGGGGCCGGGTGCGTATCGTGCGCCCGGAGACCATCGACGAGCTCGAGCCGGGTGAGGTCCTGGTGGCCGAGGTGACCGACGTCGGGTATACCGCCGCGTTCTCCTATGCGGCCGCAGTGGTTACGGAGCTGGGCGGACCGATGTCGCACGCCGCGGTGGTGGCCCGCGAGTTCGGGTTCCCCTGTGTGGTGGATGTCGCGGGCGCGACGCGGCGGCTGCCGCCGGGAGCGCTCGTGGAGGTCGACGGCGCTGCGGGGGAGATCCGGCTGCTGGAACTCGCCGCCGACGACTCGTCGCTGCCGTGGACTGACCGCAACCGCATGCGGCCATAGCAGGGTCAGCAGCTGAACTTTGCTCCGACGCCGTCCGGAGGCGGAACCGGACGCAGGCAGCCGAAGGGTTCGACACCGGCGGCGGCGAGCCGGACCGCCGACCGATAGGCGTAGTTCACACAGAACAGGCCGACGTGATCGGCGCGGCAACGAAAATCACCGAATGACAACGACGAGCCGTCCGGCAGCTGCGGTCCGTCACCGTCGATGAACGGCCCCGGATCAGCACGAGCCGATCCGACCTGCAGGCTTGAGCCGCTGAAATCGACCCAGCCGCCCTTCCATTCGCCGTAGGCTGTCGCCGGGCGCGGCAGCGGTGTGGACAGATCGACCAGGCAGGACAGCGTTGCGCCGCTGTGTTTGGTGTCGGTCATGCAGCGAACTTTGCCGGCCGGGCCTGAGGGGCCCGTGAACGCGATGTCGTCGCCGAGTTCGGTGGTGGTGCCGTCGCGGATCGCGCTGTGATAGCGGGCCGCGTCGGCGGGGGCGGCGGCCTCCACCCAGGCGATGACATCGGCGATCGGCGCGCCCGCCCCCGGGGCGCTTCGCGGCACCGGCGGCTTGGCCGGGGGCGCGGCGACGGGTGCCGTGGTGGACAGGGACACGGTGGTGGTCGGATGCGAGTGACTGCCGATGGCATGTGAACACCCGGCGACCAGCAGCGACACCGCGACCAGCATGCTGACCCGCATGCGGCCAGGTTAGCCGCCGCGCGTAGCTGACCTGCCGTCCACGCCCAGCGTGGCGCCCGGCTAGCGTCAACGCATGCACAGACGGATCGTTCGGGTTCACACCGCCGCCGGCAGCGTCGAAGGTTTCACCCGCGACGGGGTGAACCGCTGGCGCTCCATTCCGTACGCCCGCCCGCCGGTCGGGCCGCTGCGTTTCCGCGCCCCGCAGCCAGCTGAGCCCTGGCCGGGTGTGCGGGACTGCCACAGGTTCACCGCCTGCGCACCCCAGCAGCGCCGCTACACGATGATCGGCCCGGGCAAGTACCAGCCCACAAGCGAAGACTGCCTCACGCTCAACGTGGTGACACCGCGGTCAGCCGGCAGCCAACCCCTGCCGGTCATGGTTTTCATCCACGGCGGCGGTTACATTCTGGGCAGCTCAGCCACCCCGCTGTATGACGGCGCATCGCTGGCCCGCCGCGGTTGTGTATACGTGTCGGTGAACTATCGGCTCGGGGCTCTCGGCTGTCTTGACCTGTCGTCGCTGTCCACCCCGGATATCACCCTCGACAGCAACCTTTACCTGCGCGATTTGGTGATGGCACTGCGCTGGGTGCACGACAATATCGCACAGTTCGGCGGCGATCCCGGCAATGTCACCATCTTCGGCGAAAGCGCAGGTGCGCACGCAGTCGCCACTTTGCTGGCGGTGCCCGCAGCGGAAGGCCTGTTCCGCCACGCGATTGCGGAAAGCCCGGCCACGGGTATGGTGCGCTCGCGTGAGGTCGCGGCCGAGTTCGCGGCCCGCTTCGCCGATCTGCTGGGGGTACACCGGCGAGACGCTGCCCATGCCCTGATGCGGGTGCCGGCTGCCGAGCTGGTGAAAGCGCAACACCGCCTGATCGATCAGGGCATGCGTGACCGATTGGGCGCCTTCCCGATCGGTCCGGTGTTCGGTGACGACTACCTGCCCCTCGACCCCGTCGAGGCGATGCGGAGCGGCCGGGCGCACCGGGTGCCGCTTATCGTGGGCACCAACGCCGACGAAGGCCGGCTGTTCACCCGTTTCCTCGGACTGTTGCCCACGACCGAGCCGATGGTCGAAGAGCTGCTCGCCGATGTGGACCCGGCCGCACGGGAACGCATTACCGCTGCCTACCCCGGCTATCCCAACCGATCCGCCTGTATCCGGCTCGGCGGCGACTTCGCTTTCAGCTCGGCCGCCTGGCAGATCGCCGAGGCACACGGCAGCCACGCACCCACATACGTGTACCGATACGATTACGCGCCGCGGATGCTGCGCTGGTCGGGTCTGGGAGCCACGCATGCCACCGAGCTGCTCGCTGTTTTCGGCGTCTACCGCACTCGGCTGGGGTCGCTGCTGACCGGTATCGCTGATCGGCACACCGCACTCCGCGTCACCGACGACGTGCAGCGGCGCTGGCAGTCCTTCAGCCGCAGCGGAGTGCCGGGCGAGGACTGGCCGGCCTACACCGCGGCCGACCGTGCCGTGATGGTCTTCGACCGCCGGACGCGTGTCGAATACGATCCGCATCCCGAGCGCCGAATGGCGTGGCAGGGCGTCTCGCTGGCGCGCTGACGAGCGGTACGAGTTTTTCGGTTGTGCTGCGCGGGCGCCGACGGATGTGATTGCGTGAACGGGTCATGACATCGCACGCGGAACCGTGGCACACGCGCGCGTTATCGGCAACACCGAGCAGGTCATCGCGGGCCCGGCTGAGCTGAGCGCCTCCTGGCTGACCGCGACACTTGGAGCCGGAACCGTCGCCGATTTCAGCGTCGAGCGCATCGGCACCGGCCAGATGAGCGAGTGTTACCGCGTGGGGTTGCGCTACGCCGACGGCGCCGACGGGCCCGATTCGGTGGTGCTGAAGGTCGCGGCTGCTGATCCGGTCAGCCGCCAGACCGGAGTGGCGCTCGGCCTCTACGAGCGCGAAGTGCGCTTCTGCCGCGATATCGCGCCCCGCCTCGGCGGGCCGGTTGCGCCGTGCTATCACGCCGCGTTCGACGCGGAGGCGTTCGATCTGCTGCTCGGTGACGCCGGGCCGGCGACCGTCGGCGACGAAATCCGAGGCACCACAATCGAACAGGCCCGACTAGCGGTCACCGAGTTGGCTCGCATGCAGGGTCCACTGCTCGGCGACAGCACGCTGGCCGAAACCGCATGGCTCACCCGCGACGCGCCGATCAACCAGGCGATGATGAGCCAGCGCTACGCCGGCTTCCTCGACCGTTACGGCGATCAGATCGCGCCGCAGTACCGCACGGTGTGCGACCGCCTCGTGACCGCGTTCGACGACTACCTGGCTGTGGGATGGCTGGAATGGAACCGCAACCGCGCAAGCTAGGCGGGACGCCCCCTGACATTTGCCATCGTCTGATGACGCGAGCATGCTCGGCGGCGTGCAGCACAGCGCGGCCGGTGCCGGCCCGCCGATCGTCGTCATGGGTGTGTCGGGTTCGGGCAAATCGACGGTAGGTGCGGCGCTGGCGCGCCGCTTACGGGTGCCGTTCGCGGATGCCGACGCCCTGCACCCGCCGGCGAATATCGCCAAAATGCGTGCCGGTGAACCACTGACCGACGAGGACCGCCATCCGTGGCTGGACGCGGTCGGGGAGTGGCTGGCTGAGCACAGTGACGGCGGGGTGATGAGCTGCTCAGCGCTCAAGCGCACATACCGGGACCAGCTCCGTGCGCGCTGCGCGCCGATCCGGTTCGTGCATTTATCGGGTTCACCGGAGCTGATCGAACGCCGCCATGTGAGCCGGCCGGGGCACTTCATGCCGACGGCGCTGCTCACCTCGCAGTTCGACACCCTCGAGCCGCTCGGCCCCGATGAGCGTGGTGTGGTCATCGATGTCAGTGGGACTGTCGAAGCGGTGGTCGAGACCGTCCTGGCCCGGTCGGGTATGACCGATCGATCACCGCACCCTAACAGCTGACCACCTGGGTGCCGCCGGCCAATTCGTCGTGTTTGCCCTGTTTGGTGGGGCTGGCGCTGATGGTCACCGCGATGACGATATAGGCGATCAACGCCAGCAGATTACCGATGTAGGGGAACAGCGTCAGCAAGGTGAAGGCATTGCGTATCGCGGACTGCTTCGCGTCGGGTTTGGGCAGGTTCCCGGCACCGCGCACCGCCAGGCCGAGCATCATTTTGCCCGGGGTGGCGCCCCGGGTGACTTCGAAGAGCACAAAATAGCCGAACATGAGAACACCGGAGAACAGGCCGGTCGCCAGCACCCAGGAGTCGGGTGCGAGCAAAACAACCGAAAGCATAAACGCTGCGAGGTTCACCAGGATGCCGTCGATGAGGCGGGCCAGCAAACGTACGCCAAGGCCGGCGGGATGTGGGTGCCGCGGCAACGGGGGAGGCGACGGGGGAGGATAGGCCCCTGGCCGGTCGTAGGAGGACGGGGGAAAGTTGACGTCGTCGGTTGTCATCAGATCTGCTCCTCGGCGCCTCGGTGTGCGTCAATCTACCCGGCCGGGGGAGCGCCGGGCTGGCTGCGGCGCCGTGACGGAGAACTAGCATCTGTACCGGGACCACCGGCCGCCCGAACGGTGGCGTTTCCGCAATCCGGTAATGATGGATGAACTTCTGGTCGCGATGGTGGTGGCCGTGCACTTCGGCTTCCTCGGGTACGTGCTCGCCGGCGGTTTTGTCGCGCTGCGCTGGCGGCGCAGCATCTGGCTGCACATGCCCGCGGTGAGCTGGGGGATAGTCACCACGGTCGCACACCTCGACTGCCCGCTGACCTTGTTGGAGCGCTGGGCTCGCGCCAGGGCCGGGATGGCGCCGCTTCCCCCGCAAGGATTCATTGCGCACTACATCACCGGGGTGATCTATCCGGCCGGTTGGGCGGGCGGTGTGCAGGTGTGTGCATTCGGGATCGTCGCACTGTCGTGGCTGTTATATCTCCGCCGCTATCTCCGCCCGTATTTCCGCCCCGGGCGCCATGGCGGGCTGCTGTTACGACATGGCCGGTAAAACGCCTGCGCTGCCGGGGGCAGCCTGGTCATCGCCGGGGCCCGCAGCAGAGCCCCGCGGCGACCGCGCAGAACAGCGGCCAAAGTCAGTGTTTGCGCCGGAGTGGGAACCGTCTGCGTGGGCTATCGCGCCGGGCAGTATCGGCCAGACGGCTGCCACGTCGGCGGGTCAGCCCGGTTCCGCGCTGGCGGGCGGTTTGGGCCAGTTCCGTCCCGCGATCGCGGGCGATCTCAGCCAACTGGCCACCGCGTGCACGGGCAGCCTCCAGCAGGGGTGTGGTCTTCTCAACCGCCGTGCTGGCCAGCTCGCGGCCATGTTCGGCTCCTCTGGCCAGACCACGGCCGATCTTCTCACCGAGGTCGGAGTCCACCAGCATTCGATCGGAGGTGTGTGACGGCAGCGCTGCAGCGAGCGCGCCCGGGATCCGGCCTGCCACCTGGCGACCACGCCACCCAACCGATGGTTTGCCCGCGGTATCCGCGGCCGCGATCATCAACCCACCCAGCAGGCTTAAGTCGGTCAAAAACTGACGCCGTTTCTGCGCCCTGCGTTCAGGATCGATTTCGCTCCAAAACATGTGCGTACCAAGGTTTCCCGGAATCACCGTGCATGCCAGCGCGGCGGCGGCGAAGCGGGGCATTGTGCCGGTCGCAAGCAAGACGCCGCCGCCGATCTGGACGGCGGCGTTGATCCGGGCAAACGTTTCGGCGTCTCGCGGGATTTTGCGCTTAACCGGCTCCGGCAGCGACTGCAAACCGTCCAGTGCTGGCCGGGCGGCATCCGCGGCAGCCTTGGGATTTCGCAGTGAGTCCACTGCCTGGCCGACGAATGCCGCTGACAACAGTGGTCGTGCGATTCTGCGGATAACCATGGGCAAGGGGATTCCCCGGCTCACCGGCGCGCAAACCGCCCACCGTAGTCTCGAACCTCATGGCAGTGTTATTTGTCCGGTGCGCCGTACCTGCCCGGTGTCGCTCATCACGCGCTTTCAGGCGCGCAGGCGATTAGGTTCAGGTCATGGTGACATCGTCGCGAATCGACCGGTTGTTTGAGCTGGCGGATCGGGTTCCCGGATTTATGCCCGCTGACGAAGGACGGGCGCTGCACGATGCTGCCCTCCGCTATTTCGACCACGGTATCGGTGTGGAGATCGGGACGTACTGCGGCAAGTCGGCCGTGCTGTTAGGCGCGGCGGCGGTCAGCCGCGACAGCGTGCTCTACACGGTCGACCACCACCACGGATCCGAAGAACACCAGCCTGGGTGGGAATACCACGACGCGTCGCTGGTCGACCCGGCCACCGGGCGTTTCGACACGTTGCCGAGATTTCGTCGCACCCTCGATGACGCCGGACTAGACGACAATGTGGTGGCGGTGGTGGGCAAGTCGGCCGTGGTGGCGCGGGCCTGGCGCACACCGCTGCAGCTATTGTTCATCGACGGCGGCCACACCGAGGCAGCCGCCCGGCAAGACTTCGACAGCTGGGCACCATGGGTGACAGTGGGCGGCGCGCTGATCATCCACGATGTGTTCCCCGATCCGCGTGACGGCGGACAGGCACCCTACCGAATTTATTGCCACGCAATCGCAAGCGGCGAATTCCGCGAGGTTTCCGCGACGGGGTCGTTGCGCGTACTGGAACGCACAGCCAGCGCCCCGGCGGCGCGGGCCGGGACGGCCCGATGAGGACCGAGGTAAATAAGGGAAGGTCCGACGGTTAACGATCCGTTGGGCTGCTAACGCATTCGCAGTCGTAGTCGCCCTCCAGGCCGCGTGGCAGATCGGTGCCGCGGAAGATGCCGCTGCCCGGCGTGGTGCGGGACAACGCGTCCGCTGCCAGGATCACCGCCGCCCCGGTCCAAGTCGTCCGCTCGACCGGCCACCGCTTGCCGTCAGTGAACACCAGGCCGGTCCAGTAGGAACCATCGGCTTCCCGCAAATGCTGCATAGCCGCGAACAGCTCCAACGCGGTCCGCCGCGTGCCCATGGCGTCGAGCGCCAGCACTAATTCGCATGTTTCGGCACCGGTGACCCACGGCCGGTCATCGACGCAACGAATACCCAGGCCGTCCACCACGAAATCAGACCAGCGCTCGGCGATCCGGGCGACCGCAGCGTGACCGCGAAGTGCACCACCCAGGACGGGGTAATACCAGTCCATCGAGTGGTGCGGCTTCGGCGTGAACGCCCACGGGTGCGCGCAGATCGCGTGGCCCAGACGGCCCAGGGCAACCTCCCACTCGGGTTGCGGCTCGTCGACGTAGTTCGCCAGGGCCAGCGCGCAGCGGATACTGTGAAATACACTGGCGCTGCCGGTCAGGAGCGCCTCGGGGACAGGTCCCGAGGGCCCACGCGCCCAGGCGATCTCGCCACCTTCGAGCTGTAGCTCGAGCACGAAGTCGATCGCTGACCGCACCGTCGGCCACATCGCCGTGGCGAACGCCCGGTCGCCGGTGATCAGCACGTGGTGCCAGACACCGACTGCGATGTATGCGCAAAAGTTGCTGTCACTGTTGGCGTCTTCGACCACTCCCGAACGTAGCTGGATCGGCCAGGACCCATCGGGCCGCTGCTGCTCGCGGCACCAGTCGAACGCGTGACGCGCCGGTTCGATCAACCCTGCTGCGGTAAGAGCCATCGCGCATTCGACATGGTCCCAGGGATCGGTGTGCCCGGTTTCTGACCAGGGGATCGCGCCGGATGGTTCCTGCACAGCCGCAATCGACTCTGCTGTTTGCCGGCATTGCGATGCAGACACGATGCCGGGCACACCCGGCGCTTCTGCGCTGTTATACCAATTCAACGGCGTGAACCGGTTTCTCGAAGTACAGCGCGACACTCTTGCCGATCAGCGGGTTGAGCAGGGTCTCGGCCAGCCGGGTGAGCCTGGGCTGCTCCGTCATGTCCCACACCAGCATCTTGTGATATGCGGCAACGACGTGATGGGTTGAATTAGACACGCCGACGAGGCATTTGAGCCACCAAAAGGGTGTATGGAGACCGTGTGCGAAATGCGAATGGGTGAATTTCAGCCCCGCGCGGGTGACCTTGGCGCGCAGCCGGCTTGCCCGATAGATCCGGATATGGCCGCCTTCGTTGCTGTGGTATTCGCGGGAGAGCAGCCAGCACACCTGTTCGGGCAGCCACCGCGGGACCGTCACAGCGAGTTTGCCGCCAACCTTGAGGACGCGGGCCAGTTCGCCGATCAGCTCGGTGTCCGCGGGAATGTGCTCGAGGATTTCCGACGCGATCACGCAGTCGAACGTTTCGTCAGGGTAAGGCAGGGCCAGCGCATCTCCGAGGACGGTCTCGGCATGCGCTGAGGCAGGCGCTTCACCGGCCTCGGCCATGGCACGCAGCACGGTGTTGACCTGGTCCAGTTCAGCAGGGTTGTGGTCGAGAGCGATAACGTCGGCGCCCCGCCGGTAGGCCTCGAAGCTGTGACGCCCGGCACCACACCCCACGTCAATGACTTTGGTTCCGGGGCCGACGCCGAGCCGGTCGAAATCTACTGTCAGCACGGCTCGCCCAGCGCCCTGGCGGCATCGCGTTGCTGGGTGTTGCGGGCGACGGCGCGTTCGTACACGTGTACTGTCTGGGCGGCAACCGATTCCCAGCTGTACACCGCGAGCGCCCGTCGGCGGCCGGCTAATCCGAGCCGGCGCCGCTCGTCAGGAGAAGACAACAGGTCATCGAGCACGCGGATCAAGTCGTCGGTGTCGCCGGGCCGGACCAGCCTGGCGCACATTCCGTCGGGCCCGAGAACTTCCGGCAAAGCGCCGGCGCGGCTGGCGACGATCGGCGTGCCGCTCGCCATCGCCTCCACAGCCGGCAACGAGAATCCCTCGTATAGGGAAGGGACACACGCGATCTCGGCTGAAGCAAGCAACTGCGCGAGTTCAGTGTCAGAAAGGCCGCTGGAGGTGTGCACGATATCGGAGATGCCGAGTTCGGCGATCAGTTTTTCAGTGGGCCCATTGGTTTCGAGCTTGGCGACGAGTTGCAGTTCAATGTCGTGCTCGGTCCGCAACTTGGCGACGGCGCGCAATAGGTGACCAACGCCCTTGAGTGGCCGGTCGGCGCTCGCGATTGCGATGATGCGACCGGGGATTCGTGGCTGCGCTGACGGGGTGAACACGGTGGTGTCGACCCCCAGCGGCACAACGGACAACTGCGCCAGGCTGACCCCGAAGTCGGTGGCGATATCGGCGGCTGACGACGTCGAGACCGTCAGCAGCTCCGGGATGCTGCGTGCCACCCGTTCTTGCATCTTCGAAAAGCCATACCATCGATGCACCAACGGCTTACGCCACCATGGTGCCGCTGCGAGGTCAAGCAACCGATCACGGGTGATGGGGTGGTGCACGGTGGCCACGACCGGTAGGCCCATCGCGGCGATCTTGATCAGTCCGGTGCCCAGACTTTGATTGTCGTGCACCACATCAAAATCGTTTCGGCGCTGAGCAAGTATTCTGGCGGCACGCAAGCTAAAGGTACGTGGCTCGGGAAATCCGGCGGTCCACACCGTGGCGAGTTCGAGAAGGTCGATACGGTCTCGTATTTCACGAGGA